>DXEA01000197.1 GCA_019115225.1 Candidatus Evtepia faecigallinarum | reverse complement strand
GAATGGACTCGGGGGCGGCGGTGACGGCGGTGACGTGCTTCTCCACGCCGTTGGTGTCCAGGAAGGAGCGGGCGATGTCCACGATGGTCTTGCCGTTCCAGGTCATGGTCAGGCGGCCCTTGTCGGTGACGGTGGCCACCACGGTGGACTCTAAGTTCTCCCCGTCGGCCAGCTCCATGAAGCGGGGGGCGTCCTTGGCCTCCACCACCACGGCCATGCGCTCCTGGGATTCGCTGATGGCAAGCTCGGTGCCGTCCAGGCCCTCGTACTTTTTGGGGACGGTGTTCAGGTCGATCTCCAGGCCCTCGGCCAGCTCGCCGATGGCGACAGAGACACCGCCGGCGCCGAAGTCGTTGCAGCGTTTAATGAGGCGGGAGGCCTCGGGGTTGCGGAAGAGGCGCTGGAGCTTGCGCTCCTCGGGAGCGTTGCCCTTCTGGACCTCAGCCCCGCAGGACTCCAAAGACTCCATGGTGTGGGACTTGGAGGAGCCGGTGGCCCCGCCGCAGCCGTCCCGGCCGGTGCGGCCGCCTAAGAGGATGACCACGTCACCGGGGGCGGGGCGCTCCCGGCGGACGTTGGCGGCAGGGGCGGCGGCGATGACCGCGCCGATCTCCATGCGCTTGGCGGCGTAGCCGGGGTGGTAGAGCTCGTCCACCTGGCCGGTGGCCAGGCCGATCTGGTTGCCGTAGGAGGAGTAGCCGGCGGCGGCCTTGGTGACAATGGTGCGCTGGGGCAGCTTGCCGGCCATGGTGTCCTCGATGGGGGTGAGGGGGTTGGCCGCACCGGTGAGACGCATGGCGGAGTAGACATAGGACCGGCCCGACAGGGGGTCCCGGATGGCCCCGCCCACGCAGGTGGCCGCGCCGCCGAAGGGTTCGATTTCTGTGGGGTGGTTGTGGGTCTCGTTCTTAAAGAGCAGGAGCCAGTCCTCCTTGCCCTGGTCGGTATTGACCTTGATCTTGACGGTGCAGGCGTTAATCTCCTCGGACTCGTCCAGGCGGGGCATCTTGCCCTGCTTTTTCAGGTACTTGGCCACGATGGTGCCGATGTCCATGAGGTTGATGGGTTTGGTGCGGTTGAGGCGCTTGCGGGTGTTCAGATAGTCCTCATAGGTCTGCTGGAGGATGGGGCTCTGGAACTCCACGGCGTCGATGGTGGTCAGGAAGGTGGTGTGGCGGCAGTGGTCGGACCAATAGGTGTCGATGACCCGCAGCTCGGTCATGGTGGGGTCCCGGTCCTCGGTGCGGAAGTAGTCCCGGCAGAAGCGCAGGTCGTCTAAGTCCATGGCCAGGCCGTAGTCGGCCACCATGGCGGCAAGGCCGTCCTCGTCCAGGTCCCGGAAGCCCGTCAGCGTGGCCACGGTCTCGGGGATGTCATAGGTCATGGCCAGGGTGTCGAAGGGCTCCAGGGAGGCCTCCCGGGCCTCCACGGGGTTGATGAGATACTTCTTGATGGCCGCCACGTTCTCCGCCGTGAGCTTTCCGGTGAGCTGATAGACCCGGGCCGAGCGGACCAGGGGGCGCTCGGCCTGGGAGAGGATCTGAATACACTGGGCCGCCGAGTCCGCCCGCTGGTCAAACTGACCGGGCAGATACTCCACGGCAAAGACGATGCCCCCCTGGGGGAGGGTGTCGGTCACCTGGTCCAGCTGGGGCTCGGACAGGATGGTTTTCACGCTGTAGTCAAAAAGCTCCGGCGTGATGTTTTCCACGTCGTAGCGGTTGAGCAGCCGCAGGCCCTCCAGGGCGGGGATGCCCAATAAGGTGCGGATGTCATTGGCCAGGGCATCCGCCTCGGCGGTGAGTCCCGGTCGCTTTTCTACATAAACCCGATATACCATTTACTTTCCCTCTTCCTCGGCCCGCAGGGCACGGGCTCCGATGTCTTTGCGGCAGTATGCGTTCCGGAAGGTCACCCGGGCCCCCTCGCGGTATGCCTTGTCGATGGCCTCCTTCAGGGTGTCCCCCACGGCGGTGACCCCCAGCACCCGGCCGCCGGAGGTCTTTAACACCCCGTCCTCCACCTTGGCCCCGGCCAAATAGACCTGGGCGTCCAGGTCGGCGGGGATGGTGATGGGATAGCCGGTCTCGTACTTCTTGGGATACCCTTCCGAGGCCAGCACCAGGCAGCAGGCGGACTTGTCGCTGAACTTCACCTCTGTCTCGGCCAGGGTCCCCTTGGCGGTGGCCTCCATGATGGTCAGCAGGTCGCTCTCCAGCAGGGGCAGGACCACCTGGGTCTCCGGGTCGCCGAAGCGGCAGTTGTACTCGATGACCTTGGGCCCCTGTTCCGTGAGCATGAGGCCAAAATACAGGCAGCCCTTGAAGGTGCGGCCCTCGGCGTTCATGGCCCGGATGGTGGGCAGGAAGATGGTGTCCATGCACACCTGGGCGATCTCGTCGGTGTAGTAGGGGTTGGGGGCGATGGTGCCCATGCCGCCGGTGTTGGGGCCGGTGTCCCCGTCCCCCACCCGCTTGTGGTCCATGGAGGAGACCATGGGGATGACCACCTTGCCGTCGGTGAAGGAGAGGACGGAGACCTCGGGGCCGGTGAGGAATTCCTCGATGACGATGTGGCTGCCGCTGTCCCCAAAGACCTTGTCCTCCATGCAGGCCCGGACGGCGTCCTCGGCCTCTTCCCGAGTCATGGCCACGGTGACCCCCTTGCCCAGGGCCAGGCCGTCGGCCTTGACCACGGTGGGGATGGGGGCGGTTTTCAGATAGTCCAGGGCGGCGTTCAGGTCGTCAAAGACCTCGTAGGCCGCCGTGGGGATGTGGTACTTTTTCATCAGGTCCTTGGAGAAGACCTTGCTCCCCTCCAGGATGGCAGCTGCCTTGTTGGGGCCGAAGCAGGGGATGCCCACAGCCTCCAGCTTGTCCACCGCCCCCAGCACCAGGGGATCGTCGGGGGCCACCACGGCAAAGTCGATGGCGTTGTCCTTGGCAAAGGCCACGATGCCGTCCAGGTCCTTGGCCCCGATGCCGGTGCAGATGGCGTCGGCGGCGATGCCGCCGTTGCCGGGGGCGGCGTAGATGGTGTCCACCCGGGGGCTCTGTTTCAGGCTCTTGATGATGGCGTGCTCCCGGCCGCCGCCGCCTACCACGAGAATGTTCATGGGAAGTTCCTCCTTACCTCAGTGATGGAACAGGCGCATGCCGGTGAAGGCCATGACCATGTTGTAACGGTTGGCTGTGTCGATGACGTTGTCGTCCCGGATGGACCCGCCGGGCTCGACAATATAGCTCACGCCGGATTTTCTCGCCCGCTCCACGTTGTCCCCGAAGGGGAAGAAGGCGTCGGAGCCCACGGTGACCCCGGTCTGGGTCGCAATCCAGTCCTTCTTCTCCTGGGCGGTGAGGGGCTCCGGCCGGACCTGGAACACGGCCTGCCAGGCCCCGTCCCGCAGCACGTCCTCATACTCGTCGGAGAGGTAGACGTCGATGGCGTTGTCCCGGTCGGGCCGGCGGATGCCGGGCACGAACCGGAGGGCCAGGGTCTTGGGGTGCTGGCGCAGGTACCAGTTGTCCGCCTTGCTGCCTGCCAGGCGGGTGCAGTGGATGCGGCTCTGCTGGCCGGCCCCCACGCCGATGGCCTGGCCGTCCTTGACGTAGCAGACGGAGTTGGACTGGGTGTATTTGAGGGTAATGAGGGCCACGATCATGTCCCGCTTGGCCCCGTCGGGCAGGTCCTTATTCTCGGTGACCAGGTTGTCCAGCAGGCTCTCGTCGATCTTATAGTTGTTCCGCCCCTGCTGGAAGGTGATGCCGAAGACGTCCTTGTGCTCCTGCTGGGCGGGAACGTAGGTGGGGTCAATCTTGACGATGTTGTACTTCCCCTTCTTCTTGCTGCGCAGAATTTCCAGGGCCTCGGGGGTGTAGTCCGGGGCGATGATGCCGTCGGAGACCTCGTTTTTCAGGTACTGGGCGGTGGCAGCATCGCAGGGGTCGCTGAGAGCCGCCCAGTCGCCGTAGGAGCACAGGCGGTCAGCCCCCCGGGCCCGGATGTAGGCACAGGCGATGGGGGTCAATTCCGCGTCGGGCTCTACAAAGTAGATGGCCTTGTCGGTCTCGCTCAGGGGCAGGCCCACGGCGGCCCCGGCGGGAGAGACGTGCTTGAAGGAGGCAGCGGCGGGCAGGCCGGTGGCCTCTTTCAGCTCCTTGACCAGCTGCCAGGCGTTCAAAGCGTCCAGGAAGTTGATGTACCCCGGCTTGCCCCCCAGCACTTCGATGGGCAGGTCCCGGCCGTCATTGACCGAGATGCTGGCCGGCTTCTGGTTGGGGTTGCAGCCGTATTTCAGTTCCAGTTCTTTCATGGTGTCCTCCCCCGCTTAGTGGTGTTTGTTCAAAATGGTCTCCTGGTGCGTCCCCGTCGCCAGGTCGGTGAAGCGGACGTAGAGGGAGATCTTGTTGTCTTGGTCCAGGCTGTTCCAGATGAGATTTACAAAGTCCTCCAGGGACCCGGCGGGGATGGCCACCCGTTCCGGCTCCCCCTGGAAGGTGGGCAGGGGGTCCCCGTCCCCGGCGTAGGTGTGCAGGAAGTGGCCCACCCCGACAAGGCCGGGATACTCAAAGGTATAGCGGGCGCAGCCGCTGCCGTCGGCGTCGGCGCTCTTCAAAATAGACATCTTATAGCTGCCGTCGGGGCTGAGCAGGCCCGAGATGCGGGGGGTCCAGTTGGGGCCGTCGGGCTCAAAGGCCCGGGTGCGCAGGGCCTGCTCCATGGGCAGCCCCTGTTCCAAAAAGTCCCGGATGGTGTCGGTCTGGTCGCCGTTGGTGACGATGAGGCCCCGGCCCAGCTGCCGCACAGGGTGGTAGATGATGAGGCTGGGGTCGGCCAGCTTGGCCGGGTCGTAGGCCTGGGTGCGGATGCCGTCGGGCTCCCGGACAAAGATCCGGTTGCGGCTGTTCTCGCTGCGGCCCATGATGAAATAGGCCGTCACCGCCGTCTTGCCGTCCGGGCTCTGGCCCAGGATGATCCCCCGGCCGGGATAGCTGCTGGCCGACAGACGGGCGGCCAGGTCATGATTTTCATAAACATTCATTGGGCTCTCTCCCTCCCGATCTCTTCGGAAATCATCTGGGCGGCCTGGGGCAGCAGCTGCCACTCGGCCTGCTCCATCACCCGCCGCTGGAGGACTTCGGGGGTGTCCCCCGGCAGAACCTCCACGGCCTTTTGCAGGAGGATCTCTCCCCCGTCGGGCACTTCGTTGACAAAATGGACGGTGGCGCCGGTGACCTTCACCCCATAGGCCAGGGCGGCCTCATGGACCTTGAGCCCATAGTACCCCTGCCCGCAGAAGGACGGGATGAGGGAGGGGTGGACGTTGAGGATGCGCCGGGGCCACTGGCGGGTAAAGTCCTCGGTGAGGATGCTCAGAAAGCCCGCCATGATAATGAGCTCCGCCCCGTGCTCCGCCAGCGCCCGGGAGATGGCCCCCTCAAAGGCGGCCTGGCTCCCCAGCTCCTTTTTGCTGCACACCACGGCGGGGACCCCCGCCTGCTGGGCGCGGGTGATGGCATAGGCCCGGGGATTGCTGGCGATGACCACCACGATCTCCCCCGCCGTCAGCTGCCCGGCCCGCTGGGCGTCCAGCAGGGCCTGGAGGTTGGTGCCGCCGCCGGAGACCAGCACGGCGATCTTGGTCTTTACCATAGGATGACGCCCTCATCCCCGGGGACGATCTCGCCCAGGCGCACCGGGTCCTCCCCGGCGGCCCGGAGGGCGGCCAGGGCCTTGTCGGCCTCCTCCTTGGCCACCACCACGGTCATGCCGATGCCCATGTTGAAGGTGTTGAACATCTCCCGCCGGGGCACGTTCCCCTTGGCCTGGATGAGGTCAAAGATGGGCAGGACGGGCACGTCGGCTTCCTTGATCTTGGCGGTCATGCCCTTGGGCAGGCTGCGGGGGATATTTTCATAAAAGCCGCCGCCGGTGATGTGGGAGACGGACTTGATCTGCACCTGCTCCATGAGGGCCAGGATGCTCTTGACATAGATGCGGGTGGGTTCCAGCAGGGTTTCTCCCAGACTCTTGCCCCCCAGCTCGGCCACGGGGGCCTTCAGGTCGGCGTGCTCCACGTCCAGGACCTTCCGCACCAGGGAGAAGCCGTTGGAGTGGACCCCGGAGGAGCGCAGGCCCAGGATCACGTCCCCGGCTGCGATGGTATTCTTGTCAAAGACCTTCTCCTTGTCCACCACGCCCACGGAGAAGCCCGCCAGGTCGTACTCGTCCACAGGGTAGAAGCCGGGCATCTCGGCGGTCTCCCCGCCGATGAGGGCGGCCCCCGCCTGCACGCAGCCCTCGGCCACGCCGGAGACGATGCCCGCGATCTTTTCCGGCACGTTCTTCCCGCAGGCGATGTAGTCCAGGAAGAACAGGGGCTTTGCCCCCACACAGACGATGTCGTTGACGCACATGGCCACACAGTCGATGCCCACGGTGTCGTGCTTGTCCATGAGGAAGGCCAGCTTCAGCTTGGTGCCCACCCCGTCGGTGCCCGAGACCAGCACCGGGCGGGTGATCCCCGTCAGGTCCAGCTCAAACAGGCCCCCGAAGCCGCCGATGTCCGACAGGGCCCCGGCGGTCATGGTCTTGGCGATGTGGGTCTTCATCAGCTCCACGGCCTTGTAGCCGGCGGTGATGTCCACCCCGGCGGCGGCGTAGCTGTCCGATCTCGATTGCATATTCATCCCGATTATTCCTTTCCGTTCCAGCAATAGGTGCATACCTTACAGGGGTCCAGGCCGATGGCCTCGATGAGGTTGTCCAGAGACTGATACTCCAGGGAGGTGAAGTGGAGCTTTTGGCAGATGGCCGCCCGCAGCTTCTTGCCCCGCTCGGTGTTGGGGTCGCTGTACTCCTCCAGATACTGGTCGCCGGCTTCCCCCTCCAGCTCATAGACCGTGCGGCGGGCCAGCAGCTCCATGGGGGAGCGGCTGGTGGAGAAGTTCAGGAACTTACAGCCGTACATGATGGGGGGACAGGCCGAGCGGATGTGGACCTCCTTGGCCCCGTTGGCGTAGAGAAACTCCACCGTCTCCCGCAGCTGGGTGCCCCGGACGATGCTGTCGTCCACAAAGAGGAGCTTTTTGCCGTCAATGAGCTCATGGACGGGGATCTGCTTCATTTTGGCCACCCGGTCCCGCTCCTTCTGGTTGGTGGGCATGAAGCTGCGGGGCCAGGTGGGGGTGTATTTGATAAAGGGGCGGGCAAAGGGGATGCCGCTCTCGTTGGAATAGCCGATGGCGTGGGGGGTACCCGAATCGGGCACGCCGCTGACGTAGTCGATGTCCTGAGCCACGCCGTTGGCCCGGTCGGTCTTGGCCAGCAGCTCGCCGTTGCGGTTGCGCATGACCTCCACGTTGATCCCCTCGTAGTTGGAGTTGGGATAGCCGTAATAGGTCCACAGGAAGGCGCACACCTTCATCTCCTCCAGGGGGGGCATGAGGGTCTCCCAGCCGGTCTCGGTGAGCTTGACCACCTCGCCGGGGCCCAGCTCGTAGGCGTCGCGGTAGCCCATCTTCTGATAGGCGAAGGACTCAAAGGCCACGCAGCAGCCCTCCTCATCCTGGCCCACATGGATGGGCAGCCGGCCCAGCTTGTCCCGGCCGGCATAGAGGCAGTGGGGGGTCATGATGAGCACCGACACGGTGCCCTCCACCATCTCCTGGGCATAGCGGATGCCCTCGGGAATGGTGCGCTGCTGGCTGATGAGGGTGGCCACCAGCTCGTTGGAGTTGACCCGGCCGCCGCTCATGGCCTCAAAGTGCCCGTCGGCGTCGGCCATGAGGCGCTGGATGAGCTGCTCCTCGTTCTTGATGACCCCCACCACGCAGATGGCATAGGTGCCGTGGATGGAGCGCACCAGCAGGGGCTGGGGGTCCGTGTCGCTGATGGAGCCGATGCACAGCTTGCCCGTCATCTCCCCCACCGTATTGTCAAACTTGGTGCGGAAGGGGGCATTTTCGATGTTGTGGATCTCCCGCTGAAAGCCCTTTTCCGGGTCCCAGGCGGCCATGCCGCCCCGGCGGGTACCCAGGTGAGAGTGATAGTCTGTGCCGAAATAGACATCCAGCACCACGTCCCGGCTGGAAATGGCACCACAGAAACCGCCCATGGCTTAGCCCTCCTTTTCCACAGAGGGCGTGTTGAACTCCGCCTCCACCCCGGCGTTCTTCTCCAACACCTTCTGGGACTCGGCGGCCCGGGCCCGGCGGAGCTTGTCTGCCAGGGCCTCATCGGAGACCGCCAGGATCTCGATGGCCAGCAGGGCCGCGTTGGCCGCCCCGTCGATGGCCACCGTGGCCACAGGGATGCCCGTAGGCATCTGCACCGTGGACAGCAGGGCGTCCAGCCCGTCCAGGGTGGAGGATTTCACCGGGATGCCGATGACCGGCAGGGTGGTGTTTGCCGCCAGGGCCCCCGCCAGGTGGGCCGCCTTGCCGGCGGCGGCGATGATGACCCCAAAGCCCTTGGCCTGAGCGGTGCGGGAGAAAGCCCCGGCCTGCTCCGGTGTGCGATGGGCAGAGTAGACGTGGACCTCGTAAGGCACCCCGTACTCCTTGAGCTTGTCAATGGCTTTTTCCACAACGGGCAGATCGCTGTCGCTGCCCATGATGACGCCAACTTTTTTCATGCAAACCATCCTCTCTTTCCGGTTCATCCGGTCCTGTGTGTCTGTGTGCGGGATTTTTCCCAATGAAAAAGGGACAGTCCAATTCCCTTCTTGTGAAAATTGAACTGCCCAGACGGTCGGCCACAAGTATGCTTTTTGCTCCCTGTGGTGGTTCCACTTCCGTCAGTCACAAAAAGTTCTTATTTTGTGTTTTTCATTATACTATACCCGCCGCCGTTTCGCAAGCGGTACTTCGCCCAGTATCCCTATTTTTCCCACGCTCCCCCCTGTACATTCTCCCCCTGCCGGAAAAAAGGGGCCCTGCGGGAGGAGGGTCCATCCCGCAGGGCCGGAGGAAAGGAGCTCAGTCGGCGCTCTTTTCCAGCTTTTCCTTGGCAAAGTATTCCTTGGTGCTCTTGATGACCACCCCGGACAGGGCAGCCAGGGCAATGAGGTTGGGCAGGGCCATGAGGCCGTTGAGGGTGTCGGCGATGTCCCAGACCAGGCCCAGGTCGGTGGTGGCGCCCACCACGATGATGAGCACATAGATGACCTGGTAGGGCTTGATGGCCTTGGGGCCAAAGAGGAACTCGCAGCACCGGGAGCCATACAGGGCCCAGCCGAGAATGGTGGAGAAGGCGAACAGGGCCAGGCACAGGGCGATGATGATGGCGCCGCCCTGGGGGGTGAAGAGGGTGCCCAGGGAGGAGGAGACCAGGCTGGTCTCGCCCATGGTGCCGTAGTTGAGGTCGATGCCGGAGACCAGCAGGGTCAGACCCGTGAGGGTGCAGATGATGATGGTGTCCATAAAGACCTCAAAGATGCCGTACAGGGCCTGCTTGACGGGCTCACGCTCGGAGGTGGTGGCGTGGGCCATGGGGGCGGTACCCAGGCCGGCCTCGTTGGAGAAGATGCCCCGCTTCATGCCCCAGGTGATGACCAGGATCATGGAGCCCACCGCGCCGCCGGTGATGCCGCTGGGGGTGAAGGCGCCCACGAAGATGTCGTGGAAGACGGTGGGCAGGTTGGCGCCATTGTAGATGATGACCGCCAAGCAGGCCACGATGTAGACCACGGCCATGATGGGCACCAGCTTTTCGGTGACCGCGCCCAGGCGCTTGATGCCGCCGAAGAGGACCACGGCAGCCAGCACGGCCAGGACGATGCCCAGCACCAGGTTCAGGGTGGCGGTGCCGCCGAAGTCGGGGTTAAAGGAGAGGACCACGGTGTTGATGGAACCGACGATGTTGCCCGCCTGGATGGCGTTGCCGGTGCCCAGGGCGGCCAGGGCGGCAAAGACGCAGAAAAGGGCCCCCAACCACTTCCAGTTCTTGCCCAGGCCGTTCTTGATGTAGTACATGGGGCCGCCCACCCAGTCGCCGTACTTGTTCCGCTCCCGGAACTTCACGGCCAGCAGGACCTCCGAGTACTTGGTGGCCATGCCGATGAGGGCGGTCACCCACAGCCAGAAGAGGGTGCCGGGGCCGCCCAGGGTGACGGCGGTGGTGATGCCGGCGATGTTGCCGGTGCCCACGGTGCCCGCCAGGGCGGTGGAGACCGCCTGGAAGGGGGTGATCTCCCCTTCGCCGGCCTCCCGCTTCTGAAAGATCTTGCCGATGGTGTTCTTCAGTGCATACCCGAATTTCCGGAACTGCAGCCCCTTACTGCGCACCGTCATCAGGATGCCGACGCCGATGAGCAGGACGAGCATGGGCGCGCCCCAGACCACACCGTTGACGGCAGAGTTGATACTTGCAATCAATTCCATAGAATTCTCCCTTTTTCCGTCTGACTGCCTCCGGTCCTTACCCTCTCTTTGTAAATTTATACCAAACCGGAGAGCTTGCAGGTTTTGAAAATAGTATACTATAGTTCCAATTTCATTCTCAAGGAACAAATTGTATCGTTTTTCTCTTTTTTTGATGTTCTGTCTGTGCAGGATGTTTCATTTTCCAGAAAAATCCTGGCATTTTTGCAGGCTGTCCGTCCTTTTCCCTGCATCCCATGCAGGAGGATGCCGCCCCCATCCCCTGCCCGGCGGGCCAGAATGAAGGAAGCAACCGGGGAAAATGGCAAAAAAAGGCCCCGCCGGAGGGTCCTTCCTCCGGCGGGGCCAGCAGGGTTGGCGTCAATCACTGGGCGGACGATTCGCCCTTTTCCCGGGCGAAATGTTCCTTGGTGGTGCGCACCACCACACCGGACAGGGCCGCCAGGGCGATGAGGTTGGGCAGGGCCATGAGGCCGTTGAGGGTGTCGGCAATGGACCACACCAGCTCCAGGTCGGTGGTGGCGCCCACCACGATGACCAGGACGTAGATCACCCGATAGGGCTTGCTGGCCTTGGGGCCCAGCAGGAACTCACAGCACCGGGTGCCGTAGAGGGCCCAGCCCAGGATGGTGGAAAAGGCAAACAGGACCAGGCAGATGGCGATGATCAACGCCCCGCCCTGGGGGGTGAAGAGGGTGCCCAGGGAGGCGGAGACCAGGGCGGCCTCGCCGGTGGTGCCAAAGCTCAGGTCGATGCCCGAGGTGAGCATGGTCAGGCCCGTCAGGGAGCAGATGATGATGGTGTTGAACACCTCGAAAATGCCATAGACCGCCTGCTTCACCGGCTCCCTTTCGGAGGTGGTGGCGTGGGCCATGGGGGCGGTGCCCAGGCCGGCCTCGTTGGAGAAGATGCCCCGCTTGACGCCCCAGCTGAGCACCACGAACATGGAGCCCACCGCGCCGCCGGTGACCCCGCTGGGGGAGAAGGCGCCCACGAAGATGTCATGGAAGACAGAGGGAAGGGTGTCGGCGTTGAAGATCACCACCGCCAGGCAGGTGACCACATAGATCACCGCCATGGCAGGCACCAGCTTTTCGGTGACCGCCCCCAGGCGCTTCACGCCCCCGAAGAGGACGATGGCTGCCAGCACGGCCAGGATGATGCCCACCACCAGGTTCAGGGTGGCGGTGCCGCCGAAGTCGGGGTTGATGGTCAGCACCAGGGTGTTGATGGAGCCGACGATGTTGCCCGCCTGGATGGCGTTGCCGGTACCCAGGGCGGCCAGGGCGGCAAAGATGCAGAAGAGGACCGCCAGCCACCGCCAGCGCTTGCCCAGACCGTTTTTGATATAGTACATGGGGCCGCCCACCCAGTCGCCCATCTCGTTGCGCTCCCGGAACTTCACGGCCAGCAGCACCTCGGAGTACTTGGTGCACATGCCGATCAGGGCCGTCACCCACAGCCAGAACAGGGTGCCCGGGCCGCCCAGGGTCACCGCTGTGGCGATGCCGGCGATGCTCCCCGTGCCCAGGGTGCCCGCCAGGGCGGTGGAGACTGCCTGGAAGGGCGTGATCTCCCCTTCCCCGGCCTGCCCCCGCTTGAGCAGCTTGCCAAAGGTATTGCGCATGGTGTAACCGAACTTGCGGAACTGCAGCCCGTGGCTGCGCACCGTCATCAGCAGGCCCACGCCGATGAGCATGACCAGCATGGGGGCTCCCCACACCACGCCGTTGACGGCAGAGTTGATGCTTGCGATCAATTCCATACTTTTCTCCCTTTTCATTTGTCCTTGCGCCGCCCCGTTTGGCGTCTTTTCCTTTGGCATTTTCACCAAACCAGAGCGGTGCAGTTGGCGACGGATAGTATACTATAGTTCCTTTTTTCTTCTCAATCCACAAATTGTAGCGTTTTTCCGCCCTTTTTGACCGTTTATCTGTGCAGGGTGTCAAAAGGAAGGGAAAAACCGGATTTTTGCAGGAATCCCATCGCCCTCTCTGCGTCACATGCAAGTTTTTCCCCACGGAAATACAAAAAACTCCGCGGGACCCGAAGGTCCCGCGGAGGGGGGACGGCCGCAGCCGTTGGTTGGGTTTTTGTGAAAAATGCCTAAGAGATAGGCCCGGCTTACTTCTTCACCTCGGAGAAGTGTCTCTTGGTCTCCTTGACCACCACACCGGACAGAGCCACCAGGGCGATCAGGTTGGGCAGGGCCATGAGGCCGTTGAGGGTGTCAGCGATGTTCCAGGCCAGGCTCAGGTCCATGGTAGCGCCCACGAAGATGACGATCAGGAAGATGATCTGGTAGGGCTTGATGGACTTGGGGCCAAAGAGGAACTCGCAGCAGCGGGTGCCGTACAGAGCCCAGCCCAGGATGGTGGTGAAGGCAAACAGAATCAGGCCCACGGCGATGATCAGAGCGCCGCCCTTCTGGGTGAAGACGGTACCCAGAGCAGCTGCGTTGAGGGAGGTGGTGCCTTCCACGCCGTAGTTCAGGTCCAGGCCGGCGCCCTTGGCGGCGCACAGAATGGTCAGACCGGACAGGGAGCAGATGACGATGGTGTCCATGAAGACCTCGAAGATGCCGTACAGGCCCTGCTTGACGCAGTCGGTCTCAGAGGTAGCAGCATGGGCCATAGGAGCGGAACCGAGGCCGGCCTCGTTGGAGAACACGCCGCGCTTGACGCCCCAGGTGATGACCAGGATCATGGAGCCGACCGCACCGCCGGTGACGCCCGCAGGGGTAAAGGCGCCGACGAAGATGTCGTGGAACACGGAGGGCAGGGTGCCGGCGTAGTAAATGACCACGGCCAGGCAGGCCACGATGTAGATGACGGCCATGATGGGCACCAGCTTCTCGGCGACCGCGCCCAGGCGCTTGATGCCGCCGAAGATGACGATGCCGGTGAGGACCATGAGCACGATGCCCAGAACCACGTTGACGGTCTTCTGGCCCTCAAAAGCGGGGTTGAAGGACAGGATAACGGTGTTGATGGAATCGGTGATGTTGCCCACCTGCACGGCGTTGCCGATGCCGAAGGCTGCCAGAGCGGCAAAGATACAGAAGATGGCGCCCAGCCACTTCCAGTTCTTGCCCAGGCCGTTCTTGATGTAGTACATGGGGCCGCCGACCCAGTCGCCCACTTCGTTGCGCTCCCGGAACTTGACGGCCAGCAGCACCTCGGAGTACTTGGTACACATGCCGATGAGGGCAGTGATCCACAGCCAGAAGATGGTGCCGGCGCCGCCCAGGGTGACGGCGGTGGTGATGCCGGCGATGTTGCCGGTGCCCACGGTGCCTGCCAGGGCGGTACTCATGGCCTGGAAGGGGGTGATTTCGCCTTCCTTGGCCTCAGACTTGGAGAACACCTTACCCAAGGTGTTTCTCATGGCGTAGCCGAACTTGCGGAACTGGACGCCGAAGGTACGGACGGTAAGCAAGATACCGCCGCCCACCAGCAGCACCAGCATGGGGACGCCCCAAACCACGCCGTTGATCGCACTGTTAATACTGGCGATTAATTCCATGCAGATCTCTCCTTTTCTCAATTCTCTTCGCGCGTTTCCCGCCAGCGGGATGACAAAACGGAGTGCCGCATGACTGCGACACTCCGCTCAAAGGTACAAGAAAGGATAGGGCTTGCGCTGTAAATTCGTCGTCCTATGAAGTCTGTCCTTTTGCCTGAGAGTCTTGGTCATGCCCCTTCGGCCTCTGCGTTTCGCAGACGTCTCCAGATCGTCATCCATCCGCCCAAGCACTGCCGGGCCGCCCGTGGTGTTATCTTATGCACGGTAAGCGCGGTGTGCCATTCCCGGAATTCATCTGACGGGATTCACTTTGCAGGTTTCATTTTAATCGCATTCAGAGAAAAAAGCAAGCCCCATTCCACCATTTCCCACTTTTTTCCCGGTGCAGAAAGGATTTTTATTTTTTGTGTCCAAAACTTGCAGCTGAAATCATTTTCCCTTTAGGGAAATCGCCTGCCGCACTTTGTCAACAATTCCTTCAACTGTCAACCCATAGGCCTCCAGAACCTTCTGGGCGGCCCCGGAGCGGCCAAAGACATCCTCCACGCCATGACGGACCAGGGGTACCGGAAATGCACCGGAGAGGCACTCGGCCACGGCGCTGCCCAGGCCGCCGACCACGTTTGCCTCCTCGGTGGTGACCAGGCAGCCGGTCTCCTTGGCGGCCTGGAGGAGGAGGTCGGTATCCAGGGGCTTGATGGTGTGCATGTCGATGACCCGCACGGAGAGGCCCTCCCCTGCCAGCTGCTCGGCGGCGGCCAGGGCCATCTGGACCATCATGCCCACGGCCACCACGGTCACGTCGGTGCCGGGGCGCAGGAGGGCCCCCTTGCCGATGGCAAATTCATAGCCGGGGACCTGGTCGGTGACGGTCTCCACCGCCAGGCGGCCCAGGCGGAGGTAGGCGGGGCCGTCGTAGGCCAGCAGGGCCTTCACCGCCTGGTGCATCTCATGGGCGTCGCAGGGACACAGGACGGTCATGCCGGGGATGGCCCGCATGATGGCCAGGTCCTCGATGCACTGGTGGGTGGCCCCGTCCTCCCCCACGGACAGGCCCCCGTGGGAGCCCACCACCTTCACGTTCAGGCCGGGATAGGCCACGCTGTTGCGCACCTGCTCCCAGGCCCGCCCGGCGGCGAACATGGCAAAGGAGTTGACAAAGGGCTTTTTGCCGCAGGCGGCCAGGCCCGCGGCCACGCCCACCATGTTGGCCTCGGCGATGCCCATGTCGAAAAAGCGGTCGGGGCAGACGGCGGCAAAGTCCTTACTCATGGTGGAGCCGGACAGGTCGGCGTCCAGGACCACCAAATTGGGCTCTTTCTCCGCCAGTTCTGCCAGGGCCTTGCCGTAGGCGGCCCGGGTCGCGATCTTCTCTGCCATCTTATTTCCCCTCCTTCTCTGCCAGGGCGGCCGCCAGCTCCTGCCGGGCCGCCTGATACTGCTCTGCGTTGGGGGCCTTGCCGTGCCAGCCCGCCTGGTTCTCCATGAAGGAAACCCCCTTGCCCTTGACCGTCTTGGCCAGGATCATGGTGGGGGCGCCGGTGAGGCCCTTGGCCTGCTGGAAGGCGTCGGCCACGGCGGTCAGGTCGTGGCCGTCCACCTTCAGCACATGCCAGCCGAAAGCCTCCAGCTTCTTGTCCAGGGGCTCGGTGGGCATCACGTCGGCGGTGGGGCCGTCAATTTGCAGGCCGTTGACGTCGATGACGGCGCAGAGGTTGTCCAGGTGATACTTGGCCGCGCTCATAAAGGCCTCCCACACCTGGCCCTCCTCCACCTCGCCGTCTCCCAGCAGGGCGTAGACCCGATAATCCTTCTTGTCCAGCTTCCCCGCCAGGGCCATGCCCACAGCGGCAGAGATCCCCTGGCCCAGGGAGCCGGTGGACATGTCCACCCCCCGCACATGGTGCATCTCTGCGTGGCCGGACATGTGGCCCTCCACGCTGCGGAAGAGCTTCAATTCCTCTTCCGGGAAGTAGCCCCGCTGGGCCAGGATGGGATACAGGGCCGGGGTGCAGTGGCCCTTGGAGAGGACGAACCGGTCCCGGTCGGGGTCGTCGGGCCGGGCGGGGTCCACCTGCATGGTCTCGAAGTACAGGACCGTCAGGATGTCCATGGCGGAAAAGGAGCCGCCCAGATGCCCGGACGCGCACTCATACACCATGTCCAGCCCCAGCAGCCGCCCCTTGGCTGCCACGGTCTCCAGCGTGTGCAGTTGTGTTTTCATATCGTTGCCTCCTCCAGCAAACGGTGTCGATCTACGCTTTCCAGTGTATCACGGAAGGGCCGCCGGGTCAATTCTCTTTCGCCGGAGGAGGGGGGATGGGCTACATTATTATAAAAACAAAATTTCAAATTTGGGCTTGACAAATGCCCCCTGTGTGTGGTAGAGTAAATCCACCTATGAAAAGGGCTTATTTTTTGTGCGCGGATGACGGTATCCACCCACAAACCCTTGACCCATCGGGACGGGACATAGGGAGGCAGAGGATGCCGGTCTGACCGTGTTTTCTTTTCATACCTGTTTTGAAAGAAATGCTGGGATCGGCATCGCCTGGGAAGGGGCGCGGGCCGAGGCCCGGCGTTTTTTCTTCCCAGGGCCGAAGATCGTAAAGGAGGTGCCCCCAAATGGCAAAAGCCGGCGCACGGGTGAAGATCACCCTGAGATGCAACGAGTGCAAACAGCGCAACTACAACACCATGAAGAACAAGAAGAATACTCCCGACCGCTTAGAGCTGAACAAGTACTGCCCCTTCTGCAGAAAGCACACCGTTCACAGCGAGACGAAGTGATGATGACGTACATTCCCTGTAAGAAAGAAGGGTGGAACTGAATGTCTGAACAAGAAAAGCTGAACCAGGACGGAGCGCAGGAGCAGGCGAAGCAGACCAAGCCCGCCAAGGCCGAAAAGACCAAGGCAGACAAGCCGAAAGCCGCCAAAGAGAAGAAGCCCGGCTTCTTCAAGCGTCTGGGCCGCTTCTTCCGGGATCTGAAGGCCGAGCTGAAAAAAGTCGCCTGGCCCTCCGGCAGTGATACCATGAAAAAGACGGGGATCGTGGTCGTCTGCGTCATCATCGTGGGTGTCATCGTCTGGATCTTCGATGGCATTGCCAGCTCCGTCATCGACGCTCTCCTGTCCCTTTTTGGCAGCTGAGGCAAGGTGATCGACTATGGCTGAAGAAGCAAAATGGTATGTGGCACACACCTATTCCGGGTATGAAAACACCGTAAAAGCCACCATTGAAAAGGCCGTGGAAAACCGGAACATGGGCGATCTCATCCTGTCGGTGAACATCCCCATGGAGACGGTGACCGAGATCACCGATGCCGGCAGCAAAACCGTGGAACGGAAAGTCTTTCCCGGTTATGTGCTGGTGAAAATGGTCATGACCGACGAGACCTGGCACCTGGTGCGCAACGTGCGCGGGGTGACCGGCTTTGTCGGCTCCGGGAACAAGCCCATCCCCCTGACCGAGGCGGAGATCGCCTCCTTGGGTGTGGAGAAGCGGGAGGTCCTGGTAAACTACGAAGTGGGCGACAACGTCCGCATCACCGACGGTGCCCTGGAGTCCTTCCTGGGCGTCGTGGAAGAGATCGACACCGAGCGCCAGAAGGTGCGGGTGATCGTGTCCATGTTCGGCCGGGAGACCCCGGTGGAACTGGATCTGGACCAAATCGAGTCCATCTGACCCCGGACAAGCTCCGGGCGTGGGAGGAGCGGCAGGCCGCTCCGTCCAACCACATTTTCATAATGGAGGTGCTCTAAGTGGCACAGAAAGTAACTGGATACGTCAAACTGCAGATCCCTGCCGGCAAGGCAACCCCGGCACCCCCTGTTGGCCCTGCCCTGGGTCAGCACGGCATCAACATCGCCGCCTTTACCAAGGAGTTCAACGAGCGCACCAAGAACGACGTGGGCCTCATCATCCCCGTGGTCATCACCGTCTACGCCGACCGCTCCTTCTCCTTCATCACCAAGACCCCTCCCGCAGCGGTGCTCATCAAGAAGGCCTGCAACATCGAGAAGGCCTCCGGTGTGCCCAACAAGGAGAAGGTGGCCACCATCAGCAAGGAAGACGTGCGCAAGATCGCCGAGACCAAGATGCGCGACCTGAACGCCGCTTCCATCGAGGCCGCCATGAGCATGATTGCCGGCACCGCCCGCTCCATGGGCGTGGTCGTTGGCGAGTAAGGCAGGAGGGTAAGAGATATGTTTAGAGGAAAAAAGTATCAGGACAGTGCAAAGCAGATCGACAAGGCCAACCTGTATGACACCGCCGAGGCCATGGATCTGATCGTCAAGACCGCCCCCGCCAAGTTCGACGAAACCGTCGAGCTGCACGTGAAGCTGGGCGTGGACTCCCGTCACGCTGACCAGCAGGTCCGCGGCGCCATCGTGCTGCCCCACGGCACCGGCAAGGTGCCCCGCGTGCTGGTCTTTGCCAAGGGCGACAAGGCCGACGCCGCCAAGGAAGCCGGCGCCGATTATGTGGGCGAGGCCGACCTGGCCCAGAAGATCCAGCAGGAGAACTGGTTCGACTTCGACGTGGTCATCGCCTC
>DXEA01000196.1 GCA_019115225.1 Candidatus Evtepia faecigallinarum | reverse complement strand
CTTTCCTCCTTGCATTTTTTCTCCGGTGCTCCTGTGCAGGAGCGTCCGTGTGTTGTGAGGTATCGCAGCTTCCTCTGTTTGGGAGATGGTTTTGATCAGGGCGGTACATACAGGCGACGGAGCAGATGCCTCATGCCCTTCCCTCTCAGGCATGAAAAAACGCCGCCGGCCCAAGGGCCGCGGCGGTCTGAAGGAAAATTCTGTTGACTTGTATGGCCGCCCGGTCTCGGGGCGGCGGTTTCTCTTGCCATGCAAAATGCCTCCTTTTCTTGTTCAGATGGGTGATGTATCACTCAAATACAACTGCAATTTTGATTGATGAAATGAGTGATGTGTAATATAATAAAACCAATCATTTATAGCATCGAGGGATTTTCATGCAGAACAAAAAACCTCCTTTTGAAATCACAAACCGGATGATTGGCTATGTGGCAGAGATCGCCGAGCTGGTGGGGCGGCTATCGGCAGCATCTTCTCTTTCTGCCAATCCAATGCTGCGCCGCAGCAACCGAATCCGCACGATCCATGGCTCTCTGGCCATCGAGCAGAACACCCTTTCCTTGGAGCAGGTCACTGCTGTCTTGAACGGCAAGCATGTCCTGGCTCCACCTAAGGATATTGCCGAGGTCAAGAACGCCTATGAAATTTATGAGCGGCTTGATGCGCTTGATCCTTATTCTGTGGATGACCTGCTGACTGCCCACGGCATTATGACCCGGGGCTTGGTGGAGGAATCCGGTATGTTTCGAACGCGACCCGTAGGCGTAGTAGATCGCAAAGGGCATGTCCTGCATTTTGGCACACTTCCACAGTACGTCCCTGATCTGGTTATGGAACTGCTGGAGTGGACAAAGACCAGCAAGGTGCACATGCTGATTCGCAGCTGTGTGTTCCACTATGAGCTGGAACTGATTCATCCCTTTGCGGATGGAAATGGGCGTGTCGGGAGACTGTGGCATACGCTGCTGCTTTCTAAATGGAATGCGGCGTTTGCCTGGCTTCCAGTGGAGTCTATCATCCATGATCGGCAGCAGGAGTATTATGATGCCATCAACGCCTCCAACGGTGCGGGAGAATCTACGGCGTTTATCGAGTTTATGCTCTCAGCCTTCAAAGCATCACTCATGGATGCGATTAGAACGAGTGATGAAATGAGCGATGGGAAGATGGATAAGGCAACCCTCCGCTGGAAGAAAATTGAGGAGTATCTCAAAACCCATGACTACATCATGAACGCTGATGTGCGGGAGCTGTGCGGCGTGTCGTCGGCTACGGCAAATCGGATTTTAGCCAAATTGGTGGCTGAAGAGAACTTGCAAAAATGCCGAATTGGAGGGCACTGGGCGTATTTTTCAACAGAAAAGGATGCGATGAAAGGAAAGGGCCTGTCACAATAACCGCGGTGCTACCCCAGTTACATACGAAGCCCGGAACGTCTTACTCTGCAAGGCTATCCGGGCTTCGTTTCCATTCGCGGTGCTCTGATCGATCACTGACTGTCAAAACCTTTGGCCATGTTGTGGCTGACCAGCGAGGTGTAATACTGCTCCAGCGTCAGCGGGGCGTTATACAGTGCTGCAAGCATGTAGGCCCGGATGTTTGTGATCCGGGTTGTGTTTTGCTGCAGGCAGTCCATGACGTAGGTGAGGTGCTCCTTGGTGAGCTTCAGGAACCGGCTCTTGACCACCGCCGTTGGGAATTCCTCCCCGCTGATGCGGATGTAAGGCCGGCTGGTGCAGCAGACATCGACCATCAGGTCCACATAGCCGTCTATTGTCGCCGCGTCATAGGAACGCTCCTGGAGCAGGAGGTCATAGCCGATATTCTCCTGGATCAGCTCCCGGTACAAATCCATCTCATCCATCCTCATCTGCTGTCGCTGCGCTCCGGTCGGTTGGACAGCGGGAGGAGATGGAGGGATGGATTGCTCTGTATCGTTCTTTTCCGTATCATTCCCCTCAGTCTTATTTGCGTTTGCTTTGGGGAAGTCCGGACTTCCCGTTTGGGGCAGTGCAGACTTCCCCTTTCGGGCAGTCTGACCGCGCCCCGGAAGTCCTGACTTCCCAAAAGCGGAAGTCTGGCCGGCAGCGGATGGCGGCGGTGTCTCCGGCGGCGGTCCGCCGGCCTCCGGGGGCAGGATGAAATTTTTCACATAAATCCGAACAGGGCGGCCCAGGCCCTGCCTTTTTCGCTCAATGAGCCCGATTTTTTCCAGGTCCGCGAACAGCCGGACCGCCTTGTTGTGACCGCAGCCCATCATGGCCATGGCGTCCTCCAGCGTGAAGTAAATAAAAACCCGCTGTGCGCTGTCCAGCCAGCTGTTGCGGACGGAGAGGGCCATGCGGTCCAGCAGGAGGCCATACAGCAGCTTTGCCTCTGCCGGAACGCTGTGATAGCGGGCATCCGTGAACAGCACCTTCGGGATGCGATAGAAGGTGTACTGTTCTGATTCTCTGCCATAAAAATAATCCAGGTTCAGCGCCATGGCCGTGACCTCCTTTGCGGTAGGGCGGAAACAAAAAAAACACCCCGGCGACCGAAGTCATCGGGGTGCAGGTTGTGTCTCTGCCGTATTTTCTTGATCGATCAGTCTTTCTGCTGGTGTTCGTGGGGATGTGAATAATTTATTTTCCGGTACCGCCTACGTAGAACTCCGCCATATCGTCCAGGCGGAGACAGGCCAAGCGGCGATGGGGTGCCTGCCTGTTGCCGCACCCGCAGTCAATGTCAAGGATGCCGTCGCCATGCCAGATGGAGAGATCCTCGTCGGGTCTGTTGGTCAGGAATACGGTGGGGGTGTGGCCGACGATGCAGACGGCGTCCGGAAAGGGACGGCGTCTGTCCACTTCTACCCTGCCCCAGATGCGGGTGTCATGGTCGTCGCCGGGATACCCGTGGACCAGGCAGAAGGTCTGGCCGCCCACCTCCAGCGTGAGCTGGTCCGGCAGGTCCATGAGGAAGTGCAAAATCTCCCGACGCTCCTGGGCTGTCCGGCGATAGCGCAGCTCCCGGTAGGTGGGCATCCCCCCATTCATCCGCCAGAGGTCCCTGGCGCCCAGCTCGCTATGCGGCCCTAATGTGCTCAGACACATCTGCTCGTGGTTGCCCATGAGCATGGTCATGTTGGGGGCATCCATGATGATCCGGAGGATGTCCACCCCCACGGGCCCACGGTCGATCACATCCCCCAGGATGTAGAGATGGTCTTTGGGGGAGAATTGGATGCGGGCCAGCATCTGTTCAAACTTATCCAGCTCTCCATGGATATCTGACATACAGTAGGTCACTGTGGGCACCTCCCCATCGAAGTTGAAACGCAGATAGCCGCCGTGCAGGACAGCGGCGAAAGAGAAGGGCGACAGCCGGTTGGCCCTGCTGCCGCCGCAAAGAACCCGTATTCCATTGGCATCCGAATGGGTACAGTCCAGCCGCAGCGCACCGCATCCAGTACACCGGGCAGCTTTTTCAGATGCCCCAATCGTTATTCGCCTGGTTCCTCTTTCTGCACATCCCCAAAGAGAATGCGCAGATAGTCCCGGCGGCCATAGAGCACACGATCCACATAGACATCGCTGCCGATGACCCGGTAAAAGGTGAGGTAGCTGCCTGTGACCAGAAAACGGTAATCGATCTCCACATCGGCAATGGCGGAGAGCGGTGTGCCCATTTCCGCATGGTTTGCCAGCAGCTCCACATCGTCCATGATGCGGGTCACCATACGCTCTGCCGCGGCGACGTTCTGCAGGTCGGACGCAATGTACTCCCAGATCCCGTCCAGGTCCCGCTGCGCTTCCAACGTATAATATATCTTATGTTTCCCCATTTGCTCTCGCGCGGAAATGCGCCCTCATATCTTCCGGTGTCAGCCAGCCGGTTTCCTCCCCGGACTTCCGGCCCTTGGCCAGCTCGTTCATCAGTCGGAGGGTGGCCTGTGTCCGTTCATAGTCCTGCATATCCACAATGGCATACCGGCCCCGGCCGTTCTTGGTCAGGAAAACCGGAGAGCCCTCCGCCACGTCGCGCAGGACCTCGGTGTAGTTGCGCAGGTCAGAGATGGGCTTGATGTTCGGCATAGCGTTCAGCTCCCTTCTTACCCTTAGTATATCTCCGGCTGCTGTAAAATTCAACTGCATTTTTTACAGCACGTTATGTTTGCTCTTTTTCCTGCCGGACGGTTTTCCCGGTTCTTCCTCCCTGCGATTCGCAACGGCTAACCGGGACAAATTCAGCCGGCAGCGGCAGCTGACAGCAAGCACAGTTTTCCTGATACTGGAAAAAGGAAATTATTTGTATTTATTTCCAGCAAAAAGAAGAAATACCATATACCAGGAGAAAAATAGCGTTTTGAGGGGGCTTGTCCTTATCATTTTCCCTGTTTTGTTATCCTTAGGCAATCGTAGCATCTGCTGCCATATCCTCGGTCAGGTCACAGATGGGGTCGCCCTTGACCCCGATGCCCACGGCGTTCCAGGGGGTGCCGGAAGCGGCTGTGGGGTAGATGCCTGTGGTGTGGTCCACAAAGTAGGCGGCAAAGCCGGGGTTGTTCTGGATCTGCTCGTCGGTGAGGTTCCGGGTGAGCTGATGGACGATGGAGGCGACCATCTCCATGTGGCCCAGTTCTTCAGTACCTACCGAAGGGGCAAAATGGGACCGTGGGGGAAACGCCCTGGACCCAGGGCCCAGGGCGAAAAGACGAATGTGCCGGTTTTCCGTCCTCTCTACTCCGCGCTGCCCAAGCGGAGCTTGAAGTTCCGGTAGCCGAAATGGGTCAAGGGGGTCAGGATGCCTGTGCCCTGCAAGTTCCAGATATCGGGCAGGGGCATGCCGTTGAAGGTGTTGTTTTTGCAGGTGGTGTAGATGGCCATGTCCCCAAAGAGGACCATCTGCCCCACGTTCAGGGGTTCCGCAAAGGTGTACTCCCCCACCACATCCCCGGCCAGGCAGGTGGGGCCGGCCAGGCGGTAGGTGTGCCCCTCCCCCGGCGCGGCCTCGGCCCCCAGGATGGGGGGCTGGTAGGGCATCTCCAGCACGTCGGGCATGTGGCAGGCGGCGCTGGCATCCAGAATGGCGGTCTTGGTCTCGCCGTTTTCCACAAGGTCCAGCACGCGGCTGACCAGATAGCCCGCGTTCAGGGCCACCGCCTCCCCGGGCTCCAGGTAGACGGTAACGCCCCAGCTCTCCTGGGCGTGGCGGATGCACGCCGCCAAGGTGTCCAGGTCGTAGTCTGGGCGGGTGATGTGGTGCCCGCCCCCCATGTTCAGCCACTGCATCCGGGGCAGGATGTCCCCGAACTTCTCCTCCACCGCCGCCAGGGTGGTTTGCAAATCGTCAGAATCCTGCTCGCACAGGGTGTGGAAGTGCAGGCCATCCAGCAGGGAGAGGGCAGCCTCGTCCATCTCCCTGTCCCACACCGCCCGGGTCACGCCCATGCGGCTGCCGGGGGCGCAGGGGTCGTAGATGGCGTGGCCCTCCTGGGTGGAGCACTGGGGGTTGATGCGCAGCCCCAGGCTCTTCCCTGCCGCCTTGCCCCGGGGGCCGAAGGTTTTCAGCTGACGGATGGAGTTGAAGACGATGTGGTCGGCGTAACGGCAGAGCTCCTCGAACTCGTCCTCCCGGTAGGCCCCGCAGAACACGTGGACCTCCTTGCCGGGCATCTCCTCCCTGCCCAGCCGGGCCTCATAGAGGCCGCTGGCCTCGGTGCCCGCCAGGTACCGGGACAGGAGGGGGTAAAAGTCATAGTTGGAAAAGGCCTTCTGGGCCAGCAGCACCTTGCAGCCGGTGCGCCGGGCCAGAGCGGCAAGGACTTCCCCATTTTCCCGCAGACGCTCCTGGTCAATCACATAGGCGGGGGTGGGAAGTTGGCCAAACAGGGCCTGGAGGTCGTATGCCGCAAGGCCCGCGAACGGGGGATCGTATACCGTCTTCCCCATCAGTCCACCAGCGCGGGGTTGTGGTCCTCGCTGCGGGGCAGGCCGTATTTGTCCAGGGCCTCCAGGAAGGGATCGGGATCAAACTCCTCCACGGTGTGCACGCCCTTCTCGGTCCACTTGCCGGTGAGCAGCATAAGGGCGCCGCACATGGCGGGCACGCCGGTGGTGTAGCTGATGGCCTGGCTGGCCACCTCCTTGTAGCACTCCTGGTGGTCGCAGACGTTGTAGATGTAATAGGTCTTGTCCTTGCCGTCCTTCTTGCCGGTGAAGATGCAGCCGATGTTGGTCTTGCCGTGGGTCCGGGGGCCCAGGCTGGCGGGGTCGGGCAGCAGGGCCTTGAGGAACTTGATGGGCACGATCTGCCGGCCCTCAAAGTCGATGGGGGTGGTGGACAGCATCCCCACGTTCTCCAGACACTGCATGTGGGTCAGGTAGCTCTGGCCAAAGGTCATGAAGAAGCGGATGCGCTTGACCTCGGGAATGTTCTCTGCCAGGGACTCGATCTCCTCGTGGTGGAGCAGATACATGTCCTTCTGGCCCACCTGGTCGAAGGTGTACTCCCGCTTGATGGACATGGGGGGGATCTCCACCCAGTGGCCGTCCTCCCAATAGGAGCCGGGGGCGGACACTTCACGCAGGTTGACCTCGGGGTTGAAGTTGGTGGCAAAGGGGTAGCCGTGGTCGCCGCCGTTGCAGTCCAGGATGTCAATGGTGTCGATGGTGTCAAACTCGTGCTTTTTGGCATAGGCGCAGTAGGCCTGGGTCACACCCGGGTCAAAGCCGCAGCCCAGCAGGGCGGTCAGGCCCGCTTTTTCGAATTTTTCCCGATAGGCCCACTGCCAGGTGTAGTCGAAGTAGGCCGAAAAGCCCTTCTCCTTGCAGCGCTTTTCATAGGCGGCCTTCCACTCCGGCTCCTCGATGTCCTCGGGCTCGTAGTTGGCGGTGTCCATGTAGTTGACGCCGCAGGCCAGGCAGGCGTCCATGATGGTCAGGTCCTGGTAAGGTAGGGCGATGTTCATCACCAGGTCGGGCTGATAGCTCCGGATGAGGGCGATGACCTCCTCCACCTTGTCGGCATCCACCTGGGCGGTGGTGATCTTGGTGGCGGTCTTGCCGGCCAGCTCCTGGGCCAGGGCGTCACACTTGGCCTTGGTGCGGCTGGCGATGCACAGCTCGGCAAACACGTCGCTGACCTGGCAGCACTTGCGGATGGCCACGTTGGCCACGCCGCCGCAGCCGATGACTAATACTCTGCTCATAATGTTTTCTCCTTTATCGTTAAAGTGAATGGATCTTCTTATCATTTGGGTCACTTGGACAAAGCCAGCAGCAGTTCCCGCAGCACCTTGCAGGCGGTGGCGGTGGACACGCCGCTCGGGTCCAGCATAGGCGCCAGCTCATTCACGTCCGCGCCCACCACGTTGGTTTTTGCCACCAGCCGGATGGCCTCCAGCAGCTGGGGGAAGGTGACCCCCCCCGCCTCGGGGGTGCCGGTGCCGGGGAAAACGGCAGGGTCCAGGCAGTCCAGGTCGATGGTGAAGTACACCGGCGTGCCGCGCTGGGCCAGGGTTTCCGTCAGTTCTTCCAGCCCCGCAAAGTCGAAGGGGTGCAGGTCCGTATGGGCCTTGGCAAAACGGAACTCCGCCCGCTCGCCACTGCGGATGCCAAACTGGTGGATGCGGCCGTCCCCCACCAGGTCGTGGCAGCGGCGGATGACGCAGGCGTGGCTGAGCGTTGCGCCCCAATAATCCTCCCGCAGGTCAGCGTGGGCGTCAAAGTGGATGACGTGGACCGCGGGGTGGTGTTTGTGCACCGCCCGGAAGCTGCCCAGGGTCACCAGGTGCTCCCCGCCGAGGAGGAGAGGCAGCTTCCCCGCAGACAGAATCTCCTCAGCCCGGGCCTCAATGTCCCCCAGGGCCAGCTCTGCGCTGCCGAAGCACAGCTCCAGGTCCCCGCTGTCGAAGATGCGGCAGTCGGTGAGGTCCTTGTCCTGATAGGGGCTGTAGGTCTCCAGGCC
>DXEA01000195.1 GCA_019115225.1 Candidatus Evtepia faecigallinarum | reverse complement strand
GGCTTCGGCTTCCTGGCCCTGGCCGTCATGATCTTTGGCAACTGGAAACCCCTGAACATTGCCGGGGCCTCCCTGCTCTTTGGCCTGTTCAAGTGCATCGCGGCCAGCTATTCCAGCATCGACATCAACGGCGACGGGGTCTACCTGCTGGCAGACCTGGGCATCAGCGCCCACTTCTACCGGATGCTGCCCTACCTCATCACCCTCATCGTGCTGGCCTTTACCTCCAAGAATTCCCGGGCCCCTAAGGCCGAGGGCATTCCCTACGACAAGAGCACACGATGACCTCCACCCCCGGTCCCGGACCCCTCCGGCGGCCGGGGGTCTTTCTGCCCCTTTACACCGGGGGGCCGGGATGGTATGATGAAAAAAACCTTTGGAAGGAGCGTGGAAGCTGTGAAGCAACTGTTGGTGGTGGTAGATATGCAGGTGGATTTCATCACCGGTGCCCTGGGCACGCCGGAGGCGGAGGCCATCCTGCCGGCGGTGTGCCGGCGCATCCGGGAGTTTCCGGGGGATGTGATCTGCACCCGGGACACCCACGGGGCGGACTATCTGCAAACCCAGGAGGGGCGGAAGCTGCCCATCGTCCACTGTGTCAAGAATACCCCCGGCTGGCAGCTCCATCCCGACGTGCTGGCGGCGGGGGAGGGGAAGATCCGGGCGGTGCTGGACAAGCCCACCTTCGGCTCGGCCCTGCTGTGCGACTTTGCCGCTGTGGGGGGCTACGAGAGCATTGAGCTTGTCGGTCTGTGTACGGACATCTGTGTGATCTCCAACGCCCTGTGCCTCAAAAGCCGCCTGTGGGAGGTCCCCATCTCCGTCCGGGCCGACTGCTGCGCCGGGGCTACCCCCGAGGGCCACAAAACCGCCCTCTCGGCCATGAAAACCTGCCAAATCGAGGTAGAGAATTTTTGAACCCGCAGCGCTTAGGAAATTTTGGACCCGCTGCGCTGGGCTCCAAAATTTGGGGGATGCAGCCGACTGCGCGCACGGCCCCTGCGGGGCCGCACACTTGCGGCTGAGAAGTATTTTTTCACCGGCGGAGCCAGCAAAAAAATGGATTGGATTTTATTCCAGCGCCTGCGGGCGCTGGAAGTCTGCGACGCTTTTTTGCGCCCTCCTTTGGGGAGGCGGTGAAGAATAGGAAATCTTTTCTGGATAACTTCTCCGCCGATAAAAGCGTTGGCTTCCCCTGGGGGGGAAGCTGTCACCGCAGGTGACTGATGAGGGGGCGACCCGGACGAAGCGGACCGAAAGAAGAACAAACGCCGACCAACGCACCGAGTTTTTGCAAACCAAGAAAGGAGCTCGATCGTATGACCACGCCGAAGCAAAAGAAGTATCATATCCTCTCCGCATTCTGCCTTTTGACCGCCCTGCTTCTTCTGGCCGCCTGCGGCGACAATGCCTCTTCTGCGTCCGGCACCATCGTTGGCAGCTATACCTCTGGCGCGGGGGATGCGCAAGTGACCTTTGCGGTGGACCAAGACAATCAGGTCTACTACGCGGATCAGAAAAATGATTGCTACATTCACGGTCAGGTGCAGCAGAAGGAGGGAGAGGTGTATTTCCTCTCCTGTCAGGATTCTGTCTACAAGGATCGTATTCCAGACCAGGAATTTACCCTGGACGGCAAGACCATTTCCCTCACCATCCAGGGCGAGGTGCTCCAGTTTGAGAAGATCGACGATCACCCTTCCCTCATCGGGGATGTGGAATGCTATTTGTGACACTGGGAGGAGGAGGTACCCTACCCTCCGGTGGATGGCCGAAAAAAAGACCCGCTGGGGGGGAGATTTTTCAAACGATCTTCTTGATTCTCCCGCAGAAATGTAGTATGATATAGGACAACAGTCTGCCAGATGCCCTTCGGCATCGGGCATGGCCGCACTAGTCGGGGAGATAGCGGTGCCCTGTACCTGCAATCCGCTGTAGCAGGGATGAATCCCGGACCCCCGGAGGCCTCTTGTTTCGTTAGTTGCCAGTAAGCGGTGATGATAGATCGGTCCCGCGCAACGGGGCACTGTGAACCGTGTCAGGCGGGGAACCGAGCAGCACTAAGCAGAACGCTCCGTGTGCCGTGGGTGTGCCGGTCTTGAGCTGGCTGCCGGTGAGACAGGAATGAGAGGTCCTTCAAAGGCCGGTGTGCGGTCCTGCCGGATGCCGAGGCATCGGCAGACTTGTTTTTTTCAGGCAAAGGAGGAAGGTCCTGTGTACCAGGCTCTGTATCGAAAATGGCGGCCCCGCACCTTTGACGAGGTGGTGGGACAGGCCCACATCACCGAGACCCTCAAGCGTCAGGTGGCCGCCGGACGGCTCTCCCACGCCTACCTCTTCACCGGCACCCGGGGCACCGGCAAGACCACCTGCGCCAAGATCCTGGCCCGGGCCGTCAACTGCCAGCACCCGGTGGACGGCAACCCCTGCAACGCCTGCCCGGCCTGCCTGGGCATCGAGAGCGGGGCCATCCTGGACGTGCTGGAGCTGGACGCCGCCTCCAACAACGGCGTGGACCAGATCCGCGCCCTCCGGGACGAGGCGGCCTACACCCCGGCGGCAGTGACCAAGCGGGTGTACATCGTCGACGAGGTCCACATGCTCTCCACCCCCGCCTTCAACGCCTTGTTGAAGATCCTGGAGGAGCCCCCCGCCCACCTCATGTTCATCCTGGCCACCACGGAGCTGCACAAGGTGCCCGCCACCATCAAGTCCCGCTGTCAGCAGTTCGCCTTCAAGCGCATCCAGCCCAAAGCCCTGTCCGGCCGCCTGACCGAAGTGGCCCAGGCCGAGGGCATCCCCCTCACCCCCCCGGCAGCGGACCTGCTGGCCCGGCTGGCCGACGGCGGCCTGCGGGACGGCCTGTCCCTCTTGGACCAGTGCGGCGGCGTCCAGGGGGAACTGAACGAGGAGGCGGTGCTGGAGGTCCTGGGCCTCACCGGCAGCCGGCGCACCGCCGCCCTGCTGGACTGCGTGGCCCGGCAGGACACCACCGGCGCGCTGACCCAGCTGGACGGCCTGCACCGGGAGGGCAAGGACATGGGGGCCCTGTTGGGGGAACTGGCCTCCCTGGTCCGGGACCTGCTCATCCGCAAGACCGCCCCCGAAGGGGGACAGGGCCTGCTCACCGGGGGCTATGGGGAAGCCATCCTGGCCCCCCTGACCCAGGCCTTCACCGCCGGGGAGCTGGTGCAGATGATGACCATTCTCCAAAGCGCCCAGGCCGACCTCTACCGCAGCAGCAGCCGGCGGCTGGACGCGGAACTCTGCCTCATCCGCCTGTGTGACCGGCGCCTGTCCGAGACCCCCGAGGGCCTCTCCGCCCGCCTGAGCCGCATAGAGGAACAGCTGGCCCGCGGCCTGCCCCAGCAGCCGGCCCCTGCCCCTGTACAGCAGCCTGCCCCCGTGCAGCAGGCAGCCCCTGCCCCTGTGCAGCAGCCGGCCCCCCAGGCGGCAACCGCCCCTGCCCCGGCGGCTTACCAGAACCCGCCTGCCCCCCCGCAGGATATCCCCCCCTGGGAGGACCCGCTGGAGGACGAGGCACCCTATGTCTTTACCGACGAGGACGCCCCGCCCCAGGACATTCCCCCCTGGGAGGAACC
>DXEA01000194.1 GCA_019115225.1 Candidatus Evtepia faecigallinarum | reverse complement strand
GTGGCTGCCCTGCGGGACAAGCTCATCGCCGGGCTGGAGGGCATCCCCCACGGGGCCCTCAACGGCAGCCGGGAGGACCGCCTGCCGGGGAACGTGAGCTTCTGCTTCGAGGGCATCGAGGGCGAGTCCCTTCTCCTGCTGCTGGACGACAAGGGGATCTGTGCCTCCTCCGGCTCCGCCTGCACCTCGGGCTCCCTGGACCCCAGCCATGTGCTGCTGGCCATCGGCCGGCCCCACGAGGTGGCCCACGGCTCCCTCCGCCTGTCCCTGTGTGAGGAGAACACCGAAGCAGAGGTGGAGGCCATGCTCCGGGACATTCCCCAAGTGGTGGAATACTTACGCAATATGTCCCCCGTCTGGCGGGACTTACAGAAAGGAGACCGCAGCTATGTTATACAGTGAAAAAGTGATGGACCATTTCCGCCATCCCCGGAACGTGGGGGTCATCGACCAGGCCGACGGCGTAGGCGAAGTGGGCAACGCCAAGTGCGGCGACATCATGAAAATCTACCTCAAGATCGACGGGGACACGGTCTCCGACGTGAAGTTTGAGACCTTCGGCTGCGGCAGCGCCATCGCCTCCAGCTCCATGGCCACCGAGATGATCAAGGGCAAGAAGCTGGACCAGGTGATGGACCTGACCAACAAGGCGGTGGTGGAGGCCCTGGACGGCCTGCCCGCCCACAAGCTCCACTGTTCCGTCCTGGCCGAAGAGGCGGTGAAGGCCGCCCTGAAAGACTACTATGACAAAAATGGGATCGCCTACGACCCTAAACAATTCCCCACCATCGACTGCGCGGGGTGCCACTGACCCTTCTCTTCTGACTTCCTCTTGTCTGATTCCTTCCAAATCCATACCTGTCTCTCCCCGCGCATAAGCCCCTGGCCACAACCGTGGCCAGGGGCTTACTTTCTCGCTATGCGGCGGCTCCCTCAAGACCCCTGCCAAGCCCGCAGTGTGCCGGCCAAGGCGCTGTCGCTGGTCAGGCGGATGCAATAGGTGTCGTTCCCCGGGCTGGCATAGGTGAGCATCTCCTCGGTGTTGGGCTCCACCAAAACAGGACCAGCTACGATCCGATAGCGGCCAAAAAGCCCTACTTTGGTCAGGTTCATGTAGCAGGCAGTCTCCCCCTCGTTGCGGAAGCCGACGTGGAGCATCGCCCCATTTTCCGCCACACAGGAAAAGTGCTCGCTGGTGTAAAAACCGCCCCCTTCGTCTCCCAACTGCAAGGTGACCGTAGGGAACCGCCCCTCCACCGTTTCCTGGCCCAGATAGGCCGAGACTGCCGCTCGGGCCGTCGGACTGACGGTAAGGACCGTGCCAGAGAGAACCACCGCCAAGGCCATCAGCAGCACGGCCACCCCCAGCGGCCGGGTCCACCGGGGCCGCTGCTGCCGCCGGCGGCGTGTGTGCCGCCGTTGGAGGTCCCGCCAACCCGCCTGCAGGTCTGGCGGGCTGCCGCCGGTTTGCCGGTCCAGCTGGTCCAGCAGGGTATGGAGGGCCTCCTGATCGAGGGGCTCTTGGTCCATCAAAACATCCAGGCGCTGGAGCAGCTCCTCTTCTGTGGGGAACTCATGTCTTTTTTCCATGGGAATACCCTCCTTCCGGTAAGGTGAGATAGTGTTTGCACCGCTGGCGTGCCCGGTAGAGCCAGGTGCCGCAGGTGGACGGAGGAACCCCCAAAAGCTGGCTGAGTTCCCGATAGGACAGGCCATCCTCATAGGCCAGCTTCAACAGGGTCCGGTCACGGTCCGACAGCTGCCGGGGCAGCAGGTCGTCCAGCTTGGCCCCCTGGGCACCCTCCGGGCTGACCAGCCAGGACAGGTCCGCTTCCTCCGCCTCGTGCCGGGCCCGGACGGTCTGGCGGGCAAACTCCCGGCCCACTTTGTGCCGCAGGGTGCGCCACAGCCACCCGGCGGGGTTAGGGTGAGCACGGACCTGGTCCGCCTTGTCCAGCAGGGTAAGAAAAACCTCCTGGGTCAGGTCCCAGGCCAGTTCCGGGTCCTGGAGCCGGTATTTCGCCGCACGGTACAGGTCGGGGGCGTAGGTTTCATAGAGGGCGTGGACCCAATTCTCTGTGCTTCGGAACAAGGGACCACCTCCTTTGCTGTCCGGGTACCCTTTTACCTTATCCATTCCTTCAGGAAGGAGAATTCTTTCAAAAAAATCAAAAATGCGCTCCACTGGCACTGGCCAGGGAACCAACCTCGGCCACAGGACGTCTAAATCAGTGAACGCCCTGAAAAAAGGAGGCGAGCCCGATGAAAAAGAATGCCCTCTTTCTCTTGGCTGCTGTATCCCTGCTGACCCTGCTGGGGGCCTGCGGCACAGGAGAGGTCCCAAAGCCCCCCGCCCTGGTGGTGGTGGCCGGGGAGGAGAGCCACCAGGCGCTGCTGGGCACCTACACCTGGCGGCGGCTTTCCCTGGGGGGCATGGAGGAGGTCTGCGCCGACAGCCCCCATCCCCTAGACTGCCAAGAAGACCTGCCCCTGCTGGAGGCCCGGCAGGCTGTGGTGCGGCTGCAATTTGCCCAGGCGCCGGACGGCCCCCTCTCCGCCCGGTGCTGGAGCGACCGGCAGTGGGGAAACCCCTTGGCGGACAGCCAGACGGTGACGGTCACCGGCGACACCCTCTCCCTGCGGCCGGGGGGCTGGATCTATGAGGTGACCGCCCGGTGGGGCGGCGGATGGGGCCCCGGCGGCGAAGGCTGCTATGCCTTTTACGCCATGGGTCCCGCCATCCCCGCGCCGTCCTGAAACAACGCCCTCCGTCCCGGGTGGGACGGAGGGCGTTTGTCATACAGCGGGTCAGGCGGGGTCGTAGATGGTCAGCCCCCCGGGGCTGCGGGCGCGCACCACCTGGCCCTCCTCCATGAGGTACTCCAGGTGGGCCAGAGCCTCCCCGGTGGCAAACCACTTCTGGTTTAAGGGGAAGTCGTCCCAGCTTTTGGCCCGGATGTCCCAGTGCATACGGCTGGCCACCTGGTAGGCGGTCAGGCCGGGGTCCCGGCGGACGATGGCCAGGGTCTCCGCCACCCGGCGGCGATGGTGGGCATAGAGGGACCGGATGCGCTCCCCCAGGTTCCCCGTGTGCCGGTGGCCGGGGAGGGCCAGGCGGACGGGCAGGGCCTCCACCCGGGCCAGACTCTCCAGATACCGCCCCAAGGCGTTGGGCAGGTTGGGCCACATGGCGATGTTGGGGGTGATGTCAAAGAGGACGTGGTCGGCGGTGAAGAGGATGCCCTCATTCTCCATCCACAGGCAGATCTGTCCCGGCGTGTGGCCGGGGGTGTTCACCACCTGCAGGGTGTAGCCCCCCACGGTGAGCTTGGTCCCGTCGGCCAGGGACCGGTAGTTGGGCAGGTCCAGGGGCGGCCCCAGCGTCCGGGCGGGGTTGGTGCCCGTGGTGGCGGTGAGTTCTTCCTGGGGGAACCCCTCCTGAAGAAAGCGCTGGTCGATGATCCGCCAATAGGCGTCCTCCCAGGCCTGGGCGGTGAAGGGGGCGTCCCCCTCCCCGATGTAGATGGTCCCTTCCGGGCCCGCCAGCTCCGCCGACAGGCCGGTGTGGTCGGTGTGGATGTGGGTGAGCAGCACGTCAAAGTCGTCCTCCGCCGCCCCTGCCTGGGCTAAGCCCTCCCGGAGGGCTTGGCGGCATTCCGGGGTGCGGAAGCCCGTGTCAATGAGGAGACTCCGCTCCCCCGGTCCCCCTCGGATGAGGTAGGCGTTGAGCTCCCCCAGGGGGTTGCGGGGCAGGGGCACGGGGATGCGGAAGAGGCCGGGGAGGATCTCCGCCACGGCGTAGGGGGCGGCGGGGTCGGCCAGCTGCCGGATGAGGTCGAGGGAAATCATCCCTGCTTCCGGGCCTCGCCCACCAGGGCGCTGGCCCCCAGGCGGTCCGCCCCCAGGTCCAGATAGGCCTGGCCGTCGGCCAGGGTGCGGATGCCCCCGGAGGCCTTCACCTTCACGCTCCGGGGCAGGTTCTCCCGCAGCAGGGCCACGTCCTCCCGGGTGGCGCCGGCGGCAGAGAAGCCGGTGGAGGTCTTGACGTAGTCGGCCTCGGCCTTCACGGCCAGCTGGCAGAGCTTCATTTTTTCCATGTCCGTAAGCAGGCAGGTCTCAATGATAACCTTCAGGGGGCGGCCCAGGCAGGCGGCCTTTACTGCGGCGATCTCCTCCTGGATCTCCTTCCACTTGCGGTCCTTGACGTGACCGATGTTCACGACCATGTCGATCTCACTGGCCCCGTTCTCCACGGCGTCCTTGGTCTCGAAGAGCTTGGCGGCCATGGTGTTGTAGCCGTTGGGGAAGCCGATGACGGTGCAGATCTTCAGGTTGCCCTGGACGTACTCCGCAGCCTCCTTCACATAGGCGGGGGGGATGCAGACGGTGGCGCAGCCAAACTCCATGGCCTCGTCACAGAGGGTCTTGATCTGGTCCCAGGTGGCCTCCGGCTTGAGGAGGGTGTGGTCCACATGGCTTAAAATGGCGGCAGTGTCCATAAGCGATGCTCCTTTTTTCTGATTTTCTCCATCATACCCCATTTTCTCCCCCATCACAAGGGGCAAAAAAGGGCCGCCCGGCGGGACCGGGCGGCAGGCGGGGTCAGGGGACGGCCGGGGTCTCAGGGTCAACTGTGACAGGCTGGTCCTCCACCCCGGAGGGCTCAGGGCCGGCTGTGACGGTCTGGTCCTCCCCGGCGGCGGGGTTCTCCTCCATGGACCGGGGGCACATGAGGAAAAAGACCACGTCGCCCTCCCGGCGGACGATGCACTCGTCGGCCTGGGTACAGATGTTCCAGCGCAGGTCGGCGTTGTCCTCCAGGGTTTTGACAAAGGCGTC
>DXEA01000193.1 GCA_019115225.1 Candidatus Evtepia faecigallinarum | reverse complement strand
AGACTTCTCGTTTGGTGACCTTCCGTCTTTTGCCGTATTCCAAGTCTGTAAAGCTGATTTGCTTTTCCATTTCCTTCACCTCTCTTCCCTATTTTACCGCAATCTCTCAAAAAATTAAATCAGTGTTTACTGGGGGGGAAGGTGGGCCGGCGTCAGCCGGGTCGGATGAGGGGGCGATCTCGTACCCAACGCGGCGGGAGAACCGGCGGGGCGCGATCCTTTCGTCGAGGCGGCAGGGGTGGTTAGGGGCCAGAGGGGACTGTGTGTTGCAGCGACAGAAAAACCGCCGCAAGCAGCAGCTTGCGGCGGTCTTTTGTCTGTCTCACTTCTTCTTGTTGAACAAGCCCTCTTCCCGGAGCTTGGCCAGGATGTAGGCATAGCTCTCCTCCCCGTTGTGGGGCAGCAGGCAGTAGGAGCAGTCCTTGATGCCGTCCCGCATCACGAAGCTGCCCCGGCAGTCCGGCGCCCGGTAGAGGGGGCAGTAGCAGAAGAGGCAGTTGAACTCCTCCTCCTTCACGTCCTTGTGGCAGGGGAAGTATTCACATTCCCGGTTCTGAAACCAGGTGTAGTGCTTTCCGGTCAGGTCCATAGGGGGCTCCTTTCTCACAGACAACACACTCCCCCGCCGCAGGGACGGGGGAGCGTGGGGAGTTCTTAGGGTTCGGTGATCACTTCCGCCCGGCAGCGGTCTCCAGCACCCGGCGGTCGGCCCGGTGGTGCTCGATGGGCTTCCACTGCACCTGCTTGCTGAACAGGGCCACCATGGAGATGGGCACATAGGTCAGCATGAACAGGGGGAAGGTGAAGGTATACAGGATCTTCCGGCCGGCGGTGGTGTGGATGTTCTTCCACTCGGTGATGGTGGTAAAGGCCCCCAGCAGGAAGAGGAGGGTGTACAGCCAGACAAAGGTCTGCAGCATGTACTTCACACAGGGCATCACCGACATGCCGTCGGCGGCGGTGAGAAAGCCCCCGATGAGGTACAGGAAGGCCAGGCCCACGGTGAGGATGTAGGCGGGCATGACGGTCATGCTCATGTCATAGCAGGAGAAGTGACCCTTGCCCATGCCCCGGAAGAGGCTGAAGCCATATTTGCGAAAGACCTGCAAAAAGCCTCTGGCCCAGCGCAGGCGCTGCCGCCAGGACTGGCGGAAGGTCACCGGCTGCTCGTCATAGAGCACGGCGTCGGCGCAGAATCCGATCTGGCGGCCCTGGAGGATGTTGTACACAGAGAACTCGATGTCCTCGGTGAGCAGGTGGAAGCGCCAGCCGTTGGTGCTCTCGATGACCCGGCGGCTGAAGAGGAAGCCGGTGCCCGAGACGGCGCAGCTGGTGCCCAGGAGCATGCGGGAGTTGTTCAGGTAGCGGGACTCCCGGATAAACCACAGGGCGTAACCGGCAGAGATCCAGTTGTCCCCATAGTTCTTGGAGTTGCGATAGCTGGTGATGACCTCGTAGCCATCGGAGAAGGTGCGGTTCATGGCCTCCACAAACCGGCGGTCCAGCACGTTGTCGGCGTCAAAGACGAAGAAGCCGTCAAAGGTCTGGGGGTAGTCCTCCTCGATGTTGATGAGCAGCTGCTCCAGGGCGTAGCCCTTGCCCACCTTTTCCTGGTTGAAGCGGGTGTAGACCACAGCCCCCTCCCGGCGGGCGATCTCAGCGGTGTTGTCGGTGCAGTTGTCGGCCATGACGAAGACGGTGATGAGCCGCTGGTCATAGGTCTGGTTGCGGATGCTCTGGAGCAGGTCGGCTATGACAGCTGACTCGTTCCGGGCGCAGATGAGGATGGCAAAGCGGTGGAGGACCTCTGGTTTATGAGGCTCCTGCTTTCTGGTAAACGGCACCACCAAAAAGAACAGCTGATAGGCATAGCAGCAAGAGAATACGATGCCTAAGATAAGATTGATGACCAAGATGATATCCATTTTTTAACCTTCTTACACCTTTTCTTTCTGTCAGTTTGTCCTCGCGGGGACCGGCAGCGGACAGGCGGGGCCCTTCTTTCCCCGTCCTTCCGGCGGTATGGGATGATTTCCCATTCCCTTTACTCTATCTCATTCCGCCGGAAATTGCTATGGTCGTTCCCCACAATTTTCAAAGGGCTTTGCCGCCGTTTCCAGGCAAAATGAAAGAGACCCTGCACAAGGTGCTTTCCTTCCTGCAGATTGCCTTCATTGTACAACGTCCAGCAGAAAAGTCAATTAAATTTCTCTTAATTTTTTCTGTCCTTTCCGCCCCTTCCCCCCTTAAAACGCTTATTTTTTCTATCTTTTCCCCCTTTCTTACTTTCCAAAGGCCCGCCCCCTTGACAGGGACCGGGAAATGGGTTATAGTTAGCCCACGCTAACATCGGGAGGCCGGTCCTCCCGCATCCCTCTGCTGCGCCCGCCGGGGCGCAAAAAAATATCTATGAGTTAGCCGCAGCTAACAAAGAAAGGAGCTTTTCCATGAGCGTCGTCATTTTGGGTGGCAATGAGTGTATGGTCCGCAAGTACAAGGACCTGTGCCGTTCCTATCAGTGTTCCGCCAAGGTGATCCCCAAGATGGGGGGCACCCTGAAAAACCGCCTGGGCAGCCCGGACCTGCTGGTGATGTTCACCGACACCATCTCCCACAAGATGGTCCAGAACGCCCTGAACGAGACCCGGGGCCGGGACACGGTCATCGTCCGCTCCCGGTCCAGCTCCATGTCCGCCCTGGGCAGCATTCTGGAAGAGCACGCCGGGGCCCGCGCCTGAGACCATGTCTGTGGATCAGCTCATCCGCCACGCCGCCCCCACCCTGGCGGGCATCAAGACGGGCAATCTCTTTCCCGCCCGCTTTGCCTCCTCCCAGGACATGACCCGGACCCTGGGGGACTTCAACCGCGTCCTGGTCCCCCGGGGCCTGCGGCTGCTCCCCCTGCGGCGGACAGCGGGCTTCGTCCTGCTCTATCTCTTCCGCCCGGCAGCCCTGGCCCGGGACCTGGCCCAAGACAGCGCCCGGCAGCTGCTGCGCCAGGCGGGCTATGAGACCCTGACCCTCCCCGCCTGCCTGCGGGAGCTGGCCCGCCGCCTCCAGGCCGGCCAGGGCTTTCCCCACGAGATCGGCCTCTTCCTGGGCTATCCCCCCGAGGATGTGGCCGGCTTCATCGCCCACGGGGGCAAGGGGTGCAAGTGCGTGGGCTGCTGGAAGGTCTACGGCGACGAGCAGGCCGCCCGGCGGCAGTTTGCCGCCTATCGCTCCTGCACCGCCAACTACTGCCGCCGCCGGGCCTGCGGCGCCTCCCTGGAGCGCCTGACTGTAGCTTCCCAGCCCCCCCAGTGATCCATTCCCTCTGCCAAGAGGAGCGATTTTCCCCCGCTCCTCTTTTTTCTTGCCTCCCCATGCCCTTTCTGTTGACTTTTGTCAAAACATTCCCTACAATAACAGTACCCTGAGGACATAGAACAATTCTGACCGCGTGACCCGCCGGGCCCGGTCCATTTTGCAGAAAGGGGGCAACACCATGCCTGAACACACAAACCCCCCCGGGAAAGGCAACGCCACCGCCAGTCTGGTGCTGGGTATCATCTCCGTGGTCTTCTGGTTCTTCGGCTACTCGGCCATCCTGTCCGTGATCTTGGGGATCATCGGCCTGGCCCAGGCCGCCAAGGCCAGAGAGCTGGGCTATGAGGATACCATCCGCACCGCGGGCTTCGTCCTCTCCCTCATTGGTCTGATCGGCGGGGCGCTGGCCTTTGTGGCCTGCATCGCCTGTCTCGGCTTTGCCGGTCTGGCCACCACCGTGACCCTTCCCACCTGACGATACTCTCGCGGCGCTGCGGCCATAGGCCGCAGCGCCCCGTCCTTTTGCTATGCTTCCTTTCCTGTCTCTGGGGGGCTGGACGCTCCCCACCTACAGCCTGATGATCCTGCTGGGGGCGGCGGCGGCCTGGCTCTACTTCCACCGGCGGCTGCGCCTTTTGGGGGAAAACCCCGGCCAGGCGGAGCAGGCCTTCTGGTTTGCCCTGCTGGGGGCGCTGGCGGGGGCCAAACTTCTCTACCTGCTGCCCCGGCTGCCCCAGCTGCTGGCGGACCTCCCCCTGGTGCTGGAACAGCGGGAGGTCTTTGCCGCCCGGTACCTCACCGGCGGGTTCGTCTTTTACGGGGGCCTGCTGGGCGCCCTGGGGGCGGTGGCCCTCTTCTGCCGGCTGCGCAGGCTCCCCTTTGCCCGGCTCACTGCCCCCCTCATCCCCGCCATCCCCCTCTTTCACGCCTTTGGCCGGGTGGGCTGCCTGCTGGCCGGGTGCTGCTATGGGATTGCCGCCCCGGCGGGGTGCCGGGGGGTGACCTCCGTGCTGGCGGGCCAGACGGCGCTGGTGCCGGTGCAGCTGTATGAGTGCCTGGGCTGCCTCCTCCTCTTCCTGCTGCTGGACCGCCTGGCCCGGCGGGGCTGGCAGGGGGACCGGCTGCTGGCGGTCTACCTCTGCCTGTATGCCCCCCTGCGCTTTGGGCTGGAATTTCTCCGGGGGGACGCCGCCCGGGGCTTTTTAGGGCCCCTGTCCACCTCCCAGGTGCTGGCCCTGGTCACCTTTGCCGCCGCCCTGGTCTTTCTGCTGCGGCAGCGGCGGAGACCCCACCCGACTTCTTGAGAAACTCAAAACAGACTTGCCTCTCGGGGAGAGGCAAGTCTATTTTTTTGCTGTCCGGGTTTATTCCCCGAAGAAGAGGGCCATGTCCTCCTCCACGGTGCCGATGCCGGCGATGCCGAAGTTCTCCACCAGCACCTTGGCCACGTTGGGGCTGAGGAAGGCGGGCAGGGTGGGCCCCAGGTGGATGTTCTTCACCCCCAGGTAGAGCAGGGCCAGCAGGACAATCACCGCCTTTTGCTCATACCAGGCGATGTTATAGATGATGGGCAGGTCGTTGATGTCCTCCAGCCCAAAGACCTCCTGAAGCTTCAGGGCGATGAGGGCCAGGGAGTAGGAATCGTTGCACTGGCCGGCATCCAGCACCCGGGGGATGCCCCCGATGTCCCCCAGGGGGAGCTTGTTGTACTTATACTTGGCGCAGCCGGCGGTGAGGATCACCGTGTCCTGGGGCAGGGCCTTGGCAAAGTCGGTGTAGTAGTTCCGGCTCTTGGCCCGGCCGTCGCAGCCGGCCATGACCACAAACTTCCGGATGGCCCCGCTCCTCACGGCCTGCACCACCTGGTCGGCCAGGGCAAAGACCTGCTCGTGGGCAAAGCCCCCCAC
>DXEA01000192.1 GCA_019115225.1 Candidatus Evtepia faecigallinarum | reverse complement strand
CCCTTGACGCTGATGGCCCCCAGGCAGTTGATGTCATACCACTGGGCAAACTCGTAGCCGAAGCCGAAGGTGCCGCTGGCGGGGATGACCGGGTTGTCCAAAGTCAGGCCGCTGAGGGTGACGGATGTGGTTACCATATGATCTCCTCCCTTTCCAGCACAGGCCCCTCCCGGCAGATCCGTTTGTTGCCGTATTTCGTCTTGCAGGTGCAGCCCATGCAGGCGCCGAAGCCGCAGCCCATGCGCTCCTCAAAGCTGAACTGGCCGCCGGTGGCCGCCTTGGCGTCGATGGCCCGCAGCATGGGTTCCGGGCCGCAGGTATACAGGTAGGTGTAGCCATCGGCGGGCATGGCGTCGGTGACGAAGCCCTTGACCCCCAGGGAGCCGTCGGCAGTGGCGATGGTCACCGGGACCCCCAGGGCCTGGAACTCCTCGGCCAGGAAACATTCCTCCCCCCGGTTAAAGCCCAGGATGGCCTGGGGGTGCTTGCCCTGGGCCAGCAGGTGCTTGGCCAGGGCGAAGAGGGGGGGCACCCCGGCCCCGCCCCCGATGAGCAGGGGCTTGTCCCCGGACTTGGTCAGGTCGTAGCCGTTGCCCAGGCCGGTGAGCAGGTCCAGCTGCTCCCCCGGCACCATGCGGCTCATCTGCTCGGTGCCGCCCCCCACCACCTTATAGATGATGGTCAGCCGGTCCTTCCCCCAGTCGCAGACCGAGATGGGGCGGCGGAGGAAGCGGCCCTTGAGGGCGATGTTTACAAACTGGCCGGGGGCGGTGATGGCGTCGGTCTCCCCTGCCAGGACCATACGGAAGGTGGCCGGGGCCAGACGCTCGTTGGTGACGATGCTGAAAAATCCTTGCTTCATCTCTCCTGTCCTCCTTCTGCCTGCCAGGCGATCCGGCCGCCGGCCAGGGTGAGCAGGCATTTGCCAAAAACGGTGCGCCCGGTGAAGGGGGAGCTCTTGCCCAGGGAGAGGAAGTCCTCGGCCCGGACGGGATAGGAGGCGCTCAGGTCAAAGACCGTCAGGTCTGCCGGGTCCCCCACCTCCAGGTCGCTGCCGATGCCGAAGCGGCGGGCGGGGTTGGTGTGCATGAGCTGCACCAACTTTTCCAGGGTGAGGATGCCCGGCAGGACCAGGTCGGTATAGAGGACCGGGAAGGCGGTCTCCAGACCCACGATGCCGTTTAAGCTCTTTTCCAGGCCTCCGGCCTTTTCCTCGGCGGCGTGGGGGGCGTGGTCGGTGGCCACCATGTCCACGGTGCCGTCCTGGATGCCCGCCAGCAGGGCCTGGCGGTCGGCCTCGGAGCGGATGGGCGGGTTCATCTTAAACCTTCCCTCCTCCCGGAGCATGGCGTCGGTGAGGACCAGGTAGTGGGGGGTGGTCTCGCACGTCACGTCCAGGCCGTCGCGCTTGGCCTGGCGGATGAGCTCCACCGACTCCTTGGTGGAGACGTGGCAGACGTGGTAGGCGCAGCCGGTCTCGGCCACCAGCTCCAGGTCCCGCTCCACCTGCTTCCACTCGCTGGCGGAGGGGTTGCCCCGGTGGCCGTGGGCCTTGGCGTAGGCCCCGTCGTGGATGTAGCCGCCGTTTACCAGGCTCTCATCCTCGCAGTGGGCCACGATGACCTTGCCCAGGGCCTTGGCCTTTCTCATGGCCTGGCGCATCATCTCCGGGTCCTGGACCCCCTTGCCGTCGTCGGAGAAGGCCACCACCTGGCCGGCCAGCCCCTCTAAGTCCGCCAGGACCTTCCCCTGCTCCCCCACGGTGATGGCCCCGTAGGGGTGGACGTGGACCACCCCGTCCCGGGCGATCAGGTCCAGCTGAGGCCGGAGGTTGGCCGGGCTGTCGGGCACCGGCTTGAGGTTGGGCATGGGGCACACCGCCGTAAAGCCCCCGTGGGCGGCGGCCCGGGTGCCGGCGGCGATGGTCTCTTTGTACGAAAAACCCGGCTCACGGAGATGAACATGCACATCTACGAAACCGGGAAATAGGGTTGCGTTCTTCAATTCGATCACATGGGCGTCGGAAAGGGTGGGAGTCTCTTTGGAAAGAGAAACAATCCGTCCGTCCTCTACCAGAACGGACAGCTTTTCCGCCTTCCCCTTTCGGAACACCATCATTTGATCCAGGAGAATTTTCATTGATCGGTTTCCTCCCTTGCGGTCCCAAGCGACACTTGGTATTTTTAGTATGTTACCAAATCCGAGACGTTCTGTCAATTCCCCCTCAGGAAATTCCCATTTGACTTTTTTGCGGAATTATTGCAAAATGATGATGGTACCATTAGGTACAGATGATAGACCCAAAGGAGACCCCTATGCTCAACCGAAAGATCGAATACTTTGTCACCCTGGCTGAGTGCCTCAGCTTCACCCAGGCCGCCGCCGTCCACTCGGTGTCCCAGACGGCCATCAGCCAATACATCGCCTCCCTGGAGGCCAAGCTCCAGGTGCGGCTGTTCAACCGCAACGCCCACGCCGTCTCCCTCACCGACGCCGGGGCCTTTCTCTATGAACGGGTCACCTTTCTCCTGCGCTATGAGAGCGACACCAAGCGCCGCCTGACCGCCATCGCCGAGCAGTACAGCGGCTATGTGAAGGTGGGCATCGGCATGTATGAGTCCCGGCACACGGAGGACTTCTTCTCCCGCTTCCTCATGGCCCACCCGGAGATCAAGGTGGACATCTTCCAGTACCCCTATGGGGAGCTGACGGAAAAGCTCAAATCCGGCCAGCTGGACGTGATCCTGGCCAACGTCCTGTGCGAGCAGGCCTTTGCCAAGGAGGATATCCTCTCCCGGCCCATGTTTGAGTCCTTCAACTATCTGGTGGCCGACCGGGCCATTGCGGAGAAATACCCCGAAGGGGATGCCGTTGCCATGCTGCAGAATGAGTGTCTGGTGACCAACTGCGAGGACACCGGCCCCAACTCCATGGACATGTTACGGCAGATGCTGCTGCGGGAGTTCGGGGTGGTCCCCGAGCGCTTTTCCCAGACCAACAGCACCAACGCCCAGATGCTCATGGTCCGGGCCCGCCACGGGGTAGCCATCGTGCCGGATATCGTGCCTGAGGCCCGGGAGGACAATCTGGTGCGCATCAAGATGAACATGGGGGAGCTGACCCGGTATGACATGGTCCGCCTGGCCGGCAACGCCAACCCCGCAGCCCAGCTGCTGATGGAATTTGAATGACAAAACATCACCGCCGCCCCGGCGGCCTTCTGCGGAAGGCTGCCGGGGCGCTTTTGTCCTCCGGGCAGGTCAGAGGGTCCCCTCCCCCCGGCGCACCCGGACTGTCTGACTCAGCAGAGCCCAGTTCTGGGCAAAGGGGCGCATGAGGCTCCAGTAGCCCACTCCGGCCAGGTCCAGCTCCTGGGCCAGGCGGAGTTTGGCCCCAATGCTGCGGGCGTCCTCGAACCAGACCTGGTGGTCCCACCCGTCCTGGCGGTAGCGGAAGGTGGGGGCCTGGGCCTGGCCGTCATACTGGATCACCGCCCCCGTGCGGGCGGCCAGGGTCACTGCCTCCTGGTTGCCCACCACCCGGGCCCGGCGGTGGGCGGCGTGGGACAGGGTCCAGTCGTAGCCGTAGTTGGGAAGACCCAGCTGGAGCTTCCAGGGGGGGATCTCCGTGACGGCGTACTCGGCCACCTCCCGCACCTGGGGCAGAGGGGCTACGGCCATGGGGGTGCCGTAGGCGTAGCCCCACTCGTAGGTCATGAGCAGGACGCTGTCCACGATGGCCCCGACGGCGGCGTAGTCGTGGGCCTCGTAGAGCAGGCCGGGCTGGTCCGGGCGGGTCTTGGGGGCCAGGGCCGCGTGGAGGACCAGGCCGTGGGCGTGGAGGAGGTCCCGGGCCTTGCCCAGAAAGGCGAGAAATTTCTCCTTGTCCTCTGGAGGAATGTATTCAAAATCCACGTCCAGGCCCCGGTAGCCCTTTTCTACCATCACCGGGAGCAGGGCGGCGAGGATTTTGTCCTGGGCTCCCTCGTCGCGCAGGAAGCGGGAGACGTGGTCGGAGGAGAAGGTCTCGCTGCCGTCGATGGAGGCCAGCACCAGCATCAGCCCCGCCCCGAAGGCCTTGGCCCGGGCGATGAGGCCCCCGTCCGGGGGCTCCACCAAGGTGCCATCGTCCTGGAAGCCATAGAAGAACACCGACAGGTCCGTCAGAAAGGGCAGGGCCCCGGCCAGGACCTCCTCCACCACATGGGGGTAGGCATAGCCGCCCACGGTGAGGGTCATCTCCGGTTCCCCTTCCAGGCGGAGGGTGAGCAGCTGGCCGGGGATCAAATCCGGGTGGGCGGCCAGGGTGGGGTTATACTGGAGCAGCCGGTTCACCGTCAGGCCCGCCGCCCCGGCGATGCCGTAGAGGGTGTCGCCGGGGCGGACTTCATAGGTCTCCCGGGGCCGGAGGACCACCAGGGCCTGGCCGGGGACCAGGGGCTGGCCGGCGGGCAGGCCGTTGTCGCTGCGCAGGCGGGCGATGGACACCCCCTGGGCCCGGGCGATGGCTGCGAGGGTGTCGCCGGGCTGTACCACATAGATCATAAAGCATCCTCCCTCTCGTCTTTCTGGCAGTCTATGTCCCGGCAGGCGGGGAAATGCCGGAAAAGGAAAAGCGGGCCCCAGAGGGCCCGCAGGGAACATGCCCCTTGAGGGGGCGTGCATAGGATGGGAAGAGGGAAAGGGGGCGATGGACGGTGACCCTGGAGGAGTCCAATCTCACCATCACCCTGCTGGCCAACGCCATGGCCCAGGGGCTGACGGACCAGCAGCTGGTTCAGGCTGCCGCCGTGCTCACCCAGCTGGGGACCACCCTGGGCTTTCTGGCCTCCCAGAGGGCCCTCGGACAGGGGAAGGTTACGTCTGCTGGGCAGGGGGCGTGTCCGGGGCACTCTTGCCCGGGAAGGAGAGAAAGACCACCATGCCCAGGATCAGGGCCATGCCCACAAAGTCCTGGAGGACCAGCGGGGTCTTCAGCCACAGGCAGGTGAGGATGCCGGCGGTGACCAGCTCGGCACAGGAGAGCAGGGAGGTCTTCACCGGCCCGATGTCCCGCACCCCCTGCAGGTAGAGGGTAAAGGCCATGGCCGTGCCCACCACGCCGATGAGCAGGACCCCGGCCACCGTCTGCCAGTCCAGGGCCACCTGCTGCTGCCAGAACCGGGAGAGGAAGAACAGCACCACGCCCCCCACCAGCATCCCCCAGCCGGTGACGGCAGGGCTGCCGTAGACCGCCAGCAGGGGCCGGGGCAGGGCGCTGTAGACCACCACCATGGCCGCCCCCAGCAGGCCCCAGAACAGGGCCTGGGGCGAGAGGACCAGGGTGTGGATATTCCCATGGGTGGCCAGGAAAAAGACCCCCAGCATGGCCAGCAGCAGGGCGGTGATCTCCCACCGGGTGGGCAGGCGGCGGGTGGTGAGGCAGACGTAGAAGAGGATCATCATCTGCCCCAAGTAGTTCAGGGCCGTGCCGGTGGCGGAGTTGGAATAGGCGATGCACTCCAGATAGGTAAACTGGCACGGGATGAGGCCCAGGGCCGCAAAGAGGACCAGCCGGCGGGCATCCTTGCCCACCCGCCACACCCGGGTGACCTCCTTGGGCTGCCGGGCGGCCAGGACCCCCAGTAGCAGGACCCCCGCCAGGAGCATCCGCACGGTGGTCACCCAGGCGGTCTCCAACCCCTTGGCGGAGAAGAGATACTGGCCCATGGTGCCGGAAAAGCCCCAGCAGACGCCCCCCAGCAGGGCGCAGAGGGTCCCTCGGACGGCGGTGTTCTGCTTCATGGCTTCTCCCTCACTCTCTGTGTGCTTCCCCCGCTTCTTCCAGCGCCCGGTAGTCCAGCTTGCCCCGGCCGGTGAGGGGCAGGGCGGCGTGGAAGCGATAGGCGTCGGGGATGAGGTAGGTATTCAGGTGCTCTTTGGCCAGGGCCCGGAGCTCCTGGGTCAGGGCCGCCGGGTCGCTGCCCGGGGCGGCCACCAGGTGGGCCACCGGGACGGTCTCCCCCCGGGCGGACGTTCCCCCCACCACCGCGCAGGCGGCCACCTGGGGATGGGTGAGCAGGCAGTCCTCAATGACCGAGGGGAAAATTTTGAACCCGTGGCGGGAGAGCATCCGCTTGCGCCGCCCGGTGACCACCACCCGGCCGTCGGCGGTGGTGTGGCCCAGGTCCTTGGTCCACACCCACAGGGCCCCGTCGGGGCCGGGGCGGAGGACCTGGGCATCCGCCTGGGGCATGGCGTAGTAGCCGTTCATCACCGTGGGGCTGTGGATGACCAGCTCCCCCTGGGTTTCCGGGGGGCAGACGGCCCCCGTCTCCGGGTCCACCGCCAGGATGCGGCAGCCGGGCAGGGGCCGGCCCACGTCGCCGGAAACACAGGTGTTGTCGCTGACGCAGACGATCCCCGCCACCTCGGACATGCCATACTCCTTCACCAGCCGGGCGGTGCAGCCCCGCCGGCGGAGGAAGGCGTGGATGCGCTCCTCCAAGGTCCCCGACAGGGCGTCTCCCCCGCAGCGGGGGACTTTTAAGAAGGACAGGTCCGCCCCGGCGGCCCACTCGTCCTGGAGCAGGAGCTGCCAATAGGCGGTGGTGCCGCTGACCTGGGCGGGGCGGTAGCGCCGGAGCAGCTGCCCCAGCTGGTGGGGGCGGAACAGGGGGCTGAGAATGACCCCCATGCCCAGGCACAGGGGCACGTGGACGCACTGGCACAGGCCAAAGGCCGCAAAGAGGGGCAGCAGGACCAGGTTCTCTCCCCCGGCCCCGTACTCGCCCCCCGCCTGGGCATACTGGACCAGGGAGGCCCGGAAGGCCCGGCGGGAGAGCATGACCCCCTTGGCCGGACCGGTGGTTCCCCCGGTGTAGGTGATGGCGGCGGGCTCCTCCCACCGGGACGTTTCCGGCGGGCAGCCGTCGGGCTCTGTGAGAAACTCGGCCCAGGACAGGCAGTCAGGGCCCTTGCGGGCCTGCCAGGTATTCAAGTGGAGTTTTTCCCCCAGGGGGGCGGGGAGGTAGGGGGCCAGGGGGAGGACCACAAAGTGCTCCGCCGGCGCTGCCCCCCGGTTTTCATAGACCTTGGCAAAGGCCAGCTCCAGCACCAGCACCACCTTGGACCCCGCCTGGGTCAGATAGGGTGCCACCTCGGCGGGGCTGAGCTTTACATCCACCCAGTTGGCCACCGCCCCGATGCGGTCGATGGCGTAGAAGGCAATCACCGCCTCGGGGGTGTTCAGGCTGAGGATGGTGACGAAATCCCCCGGCCCCACCCCCAGGCGGCGCAGGCCGGCCTCGGCCCGGCGGATCTGGGAAAAGAGCTGGGCAAAGGTCAGGGTGTGCCCGGCGCAGCGCAGGGCCACTGCGGCGGGGTCCTGGCCCCCCTGCCACAGGTCCTGCCAGATGGGGACCTTCATTCCAGCAGGGTGAGCTTGGGGCCGCCGTCGGGGTTGCGGTCAGGGCCGGGGCCGCCGGCCTTGTTGACGGCGATGTTGTTGGGGTCGATGGGGATCTTGCGCAGCATCATCCCGGGCACCCCGGAGGCTGCCGCCAGGCTGGCGCACTGGGACTGCATGTAGGGGAAGAGCTGGTCGTAGACCTCTGCGTGGACCTGGCGCTTGACTTCGTCGCTGGTGGCCCCGGAGCAGTTGAAAACCCCCACCAGCTCCACGGTCATGGTGAACTTGCCCCCGGCAAATTCCTTGTCCCGCAGGGTCTGCTGGAGCTTGCCCAGGCAGCGGCTGCCGTCGTTGGAAAAGCTGACGTTGAGGGAGAAGGAGCTGTCCAGCTGGACCTGGCCCGACTTCTCCAATTTATTGATCAGGTGGATCTCCTGTACTTTCTGTGTCACTAAGGTGGCGTTTGCCATGAGGATCCCTTCTTTCGTTGAATATGGCTCTATTATAGTACATCCCCGCGGGGAAAGTCCAGGGATTTCTTCCCCCGGGGGATAATCCCGCCGCCGGGGGGCAGACTAAGGCAACCGATCAGGAAGGGAGCGGATGATCCGTGGAGAGTAAAAAGCTGGGGCGGCAGACCGTCCGGTTCGCCCACCCCCCTGCCATCGCCGGCTTCGGCAGCGCCGTGGGCAGGAAGGAGCGGGAGGGACCCTTGGGCCAGTGCTTCGACTTTGCCAGCGCAGACGACACCTTTGCCCAGATGAGCTGGGAAAAGGCCGAGACCGCCATGCAGAAGCAGGCCCTCTCCTTCGCCCTGCAGCGGGCCGGCCTGACGGCGGAGGACTTAGACTATGTCTTTGCCGGGGACCTGCTCAACCAGTGCATCGCCACCTCCTACTCCCTGCGGGCCCAGAACGTCCCCTTTTTCGGCCTGTACGGGGCCTGCTCCACCATGGCCGAGGGGCTCAGCCTGGGGGCCATGCTGGTGGAGGGGGGCTTTGCCCGGGCGGTGGCCGCCATGACCTCCTCCCACTTCTGCTCCGCCGAGCGGCAGTACCGCAGCCCCCTGGAGTACGGGGGGCAGAAGTCCCCCACCGCCCAGTGGACCGCCACCGGGGCCGGGGCGGTGATCCTGACCCGCCAGGGCAAGGGGCCCTTTGTGACCCATGTGACCACGGGGAAGGTGGTGGACAAGGGGATCTGCGACACCAGCAACATGGGGGCGGCCATGGCCCCGGCGGCCTATGCCACGCTGCGGGCCCATTTGGAAGAAACCGGCAGGGCGCCGGATTTTTACGACCTCATCGTCACCGGGGACCTGGGCAGTCTGGGCAAGGAGATCCTGATGGACTTTTTCCGGCAGGACGGGATAGACCTGACCGGGCGCTATGAGGACTGCGGCGTGATGCTCTTTGACCGGAAGCGCCAGGACGTCCACGCCGGGGCCTCCGGCTGCGGGTGCAGCGCGGTGGTCCTCACCGGCCACCTGCTGCGGCAGATGGGCGCGGGCGGGCCCTGCCGCAACCTCCTCTTCTGCGGCACCGGGGCCCTCCACTCCCCCACCTCCGCCCTGCAGGGGGAGAGCATCCCCGGCATCTGTCACGCCGTGGCCATCGCCGCGGAGAAAGGAGAGACCCTATGAGCAGTCCCGGCACCTATCTGGCCGCCTTTCTGTGCGGCGGCCTGCTCTGTCTGGTGGGGCAGATTCTGATTGATAAGACCAAGCTCACCCCGGCACGGATTTTAGTCCTGTATGTGGTGGCGGGGGTGGTCCTGGGGGCCACGGGGCTGTACCGCCACCTGGTGGACCTGTGCGGGGCGGGGGCCACGGTGCCGTTGACGGGCTTTGGGTGGAACCTGTCAAGGGGGGTGGCCGAGGCCGTGGCCCAGCGGGGCTTTCTGGGGGTGCTGTCCGGCGGGGTCACCGCCGCTGCCGGAGGGATCACCGCCGCCGTGTTCTTTGGCTATCTGGCCGCCGTCCTCTTCCGGGCCAAGCCCAAGGTGTGATGGCCGTTGCCTTTTCCCCCAGGGACTGCTATAATAGCCCCAGGACAAGGGAGGGGATGAGGCCATGACCACATGGGAAGAGCTGGAGCAGCGGTGCCGGACGTGCCAGAACTGCGCCCTGGCAGACACCCGCACCAACGTCGTCTTTGGGGTGGGCAACCGGCAGGCAGACATCATGTTCATCGGGGAGGGCCCCGGGGAACAGGAGGACCTGCAGGGGGAGCCCTTTGTGGGCAAGGCGGGCAAGCTCCTGGACCGGATGCTGGGTCTGATCGACCTGGACCGGTCCACGGTCTACATCGCCAACATCGTCAAGTGCCGGCCCCCCCAGAACCGGGACCCCCTCAACACCGAGCAGGACGCCTGCATCGACTATCTCCGGGCCCAGACCGCCCTGGTGCGGCCAAAGATCATCGTCTGCCTGGGGCGGATCGCCGCCATGCGGCTGATCGACAAGAATTTCCGCATCACCCGCCAGCACGGCCAGTGGTTTGACCGGGCGGGAGTGCAAATGACCGCCATCTATCACCCCGCCGCCGTCCTGCGGGACCCGGAAAAAGGGCCGGATACCTTTGTGGACCTGAAGGGGATCCAGGAAAAGATCCGCCAGCTCTGCCCGGACAGCCTGCTGCCCCGGCCCTGGTGAAAAAACGGGAGGTCAGCCTGTTTGGGGCTGACCTTTTTCCTGTACAATTATAAAACGACCGGCGGGGAAGGCTGCACTTCCCTGCCGGTCGTTTCTCTTTTGGGTCATTGGTTACAGCTTGCAGACGTTCTCCGGCTTCCCGGCCAGGTAGGCCCGCAGGTTCTGGAAGACGATCTCCGCCCGGCGGAGCATACTCTCGTCGGTGGCGAAGGCCACATGGGGGGTGAGGACCGTGTTCTTGGCCTGGAGGAGGGGGTAGTCGGCGGGGATGGGGGGCTCCATGTCGAACACGTCGATGCCCGCCCCGGCGATGACCCCCTGGTTCAGGGCCTGGGCCAGGGCGGCGTTGTCCACGATGGCACCCCGGGCCACGTTGATGAGGATGGCCGTGGGCTTCATTTTGGCGATGAGGTCCTTGGAGATCATCCCCTTGGTCTGGGCGTTGTTGGGCACGTGGACGGAGACGATGTCGCTCTGGGCCATGAGCTCCTCCAGGGAGACATAGGTCACGCCCATGGCCTCCACCTCCGGCCGCACGGTGCGGGAGTAGGCGATGACCTTGGCCCCGAAGGCCAGGAAGATCTGGGCCGTGCGGGTGCCGATGGCCCCGGTGCCCACGATGCCCACGGTGCGCCCGGCGATCTCCCGGCCCCGCAGGGGGCCGCCCACGCCGCCGCTGCGGGTGGCCGCCTCACAGGCGGGCATCCGGCGCAGGCAGGAGACGGTCAGGCCGATGGCCAGCTCCGCCACGCACTGGGTGGAGTAGCCGGCGGCGTTGCAGACCATGACCCCCTTCTCCTTGCAGGCGTCCAGAGCCACATGGTCGATGCCGGTGAAGGCTACGTCCAGCAGCTTCAGCTTGGGGGCCTGCCTGACCACGCTGGCGGGATAGGGGGTGTTGGTGATGATGACGATGTCGCTGTCACCGGTGCGGCGGAGCATCTCTGCCGGGTCGGTGGTTTTTTCAAAATAGGCGGTGAAGGTGTGGCCGGCGTTCTCCAGCTCTGTGCGGTACTGGGTGAGCACATGGGCGGGGATGCCGAGAGATTCCATCAATGTGATCTTCATGGTGCGTGTTCCCCTTTCGTTCTCTTTGTCTCAGAAGGGCAGGTTCATGCCGCTGGTGATCTTGCCCATGCTGGTGCTCATGTCCTCGATGGCCGCCCGGATGGCCTCGTTGACGGCGGCGATGACCATGTCCTGGAGCATCTCCACGTCCTCCGGGTCCACGGCCTCGGGGTCGATGGTCAGGGCCTTGACGGTGTGCTTGCCGTCCACGGTGGCGGAGACCACCCCGCCGCCGGCGGTGGCGGTGTACTCCTTCTCCTGGAGCTCGGCCTGGGTGCGCTCCATGTCCGCCTGCATCTTCTGGGCCTGCTTGATCATGTCCATGTTCAGGCCGCCGGGCATACCCATGCCCTTGCCGCCTTTGCGTCCCATGGGGGGACGTCCGTAACCTTTTGCCATATCCTAAGTCTCCTTTTTCCGATTATTTGACGGTGAAATTGCCAAACTGCTGGCCCAGGGCCAACAGATCATTGAACTTATCCTCTGTCCCCGGGGCGGGCTGGGCCGCCGGCTGAGGGGACGGGGCTGCCGCCGGCTGAGAGGGCGGCACCTGGGCCGCCTTGGGCGGGCCCACCTGAAAGACCACCCGGCGGGGTTTGCCCCCATAGGCCAGGGCGGCCTTGGCCAGCAGGTCGGGGGTCTCCCCCCGGCTGAGGATCTGCCGGGTCAGCTCTGTGTCTGTCCAGAGAGTGAGGGTGTTTTCCTCAAAAGTGCCGGTGACTGCCTGGGGCTTGCGCAGGAAGGACTGGACCATGGGAGGCATGTCCTTCAGGGTAGCCAGAAAGCCCGTCCAGCTCTCCCCTGCCCTGGTGGGGGCGGGTGCCTGCGGGGCAGCGGCGGGCTGGGCCGGGGCTGCGGGGGCCTGCCGGACCGGGGCGGCGGGCTGCCGGGTGG
>DXEA01000191.1 GCA_019115225.1 Candidatus Evtepia faecigallinarum | reverse complement strand
CGTCCGGCGGGGGCCCGTTTTGCTCAGAAGGGCGCCGTCTCCCCCGGCGCCGGTTCCGCCAGATAGCGGGCGTGGAACCGGTGGAGCATGGCGGCCACCTGGGCCCGGCTGGCCTGGCCCAAGGGGTCCAGCCTGCCCTGGCCCTTGCCCTGGAGCAGGCCCTCCCCCACCGCCCAGGTCAGCGCCTGGCGGGCCCAGGTGTGGCTGTCGTTCCAATCTGTGAACTGCCCGGTCGCCCCCACAGCGGACAGGTCCCAGCCCTTGTACTGCCCATAGCGATAGAGGATGGTGACCAGCTGTTCCCGGCTGATCTGGTCATTGGGACCGAAGGAGACGGCGCTGTAGCCGTTGGCGATGCCGTACCAGGCCGCCCAGCCCACGGGGGTGCCATAGTACTCCTCCGGGTCCACATCGGCAAAGGGGGCCCAGCCGGCCCCCGAAGGGCTCCCCTCCATGCGGTACAGGGTGGTCACCACCATGCCCCGGGTGGTCACCCCGTCGGGGGAAAAGCGGTCCGCCCCGGTGCCCTGCATCAGACCCAGCTGATAGACATAGGCCACGTCCTCATAGTACCAGTCCTGGGGCTGCACGTCCAAAAAGGACGGGGGCTCCGGCTCGGACACTTGGCGGGCAAAGACCGCCGTGACGGTCACCGCCTCCTCGGGCATGACGAAGGTATAGCGCCCCTCGCCTTCCTCCCACAGCGGGACCTTGCCCGACGTGCCCTGGACCGTCAGCTTTTCCAGGGCGCAGTCCTCATCGGGCGTGCTCGTCAGGGTGATCTCCGTCCCCGGCAGGGCCTGCTGGTGGCTGGCCGTCACCGTGCCCAGGTCCGCCGCCGCGACGGTGATGGCATAGGTGGGCCGCGCCTGGATGACCAGGGTCCCGGGCACATAGGTGATCTGGGTGCTGTAGTTGCCCCCTGCCGGCACCTGGGCCCCCATGGCCTGGATGGCCGTGCGCCCCGGCTGGGTCAGGTCGGGCTCTGGGGAGTAGAGCAGCGTGGGGGCGGCGGCCAGAACGTCCCCGGACACCAGGCCGGAGACCTCATAATCCGCCTTCCCCAAAACCGGGAGGGCTTCCCCCACGGTGACCGTCCGGTCCCGGACGGTGATGGTGAGGCTGGCCTGCTGGATGGTCACCTCAATGGGGTTGGCTCTGGCCTCCTTGTACCGGTCATCCCCCGCCTTTTTGGCATAGACCAATACCGTCCCTGCCTGGGTGGCGGTGAGCACGCCCCGCTGGTCAATGACGGCATTCCCCCGCTGGCCCCGGGGCTCCACCCAGTAGGTAATGTTGCCGCTGCCCATCCCGCCGGATGTGGTCATGGTGATGGACTGCCCATAGGTCACCACATTGGGGCCGGAGAGGGTAAAGGCGCCCTGTTCCTGAGAGGGCTCCGCCAGCGGGTCCTGGGGATCGTCCGGCGTTGTTCCCTCCTCTCCTCCGTCTATTGGCAACTGGGTCTCTCCCTCCACCACAGTGACGTTGATGGTCGCGACTTTACTGCCATATTCTGAGGCATTGTCACCGTTCAGGTCCTTTTCCCCCAGCTGGGCGTATACATGAAAGCTCCCTGTCACTTCTCCCACAGTCAGCTCCGATCCTGCCAGGGTACAGCCCATGGAGGATGCCTGTTCTTCCTCCCTACTCTCAAGGGAAAACGTCGTACAGTCCTTCCACGGTTCCGGGATGTAGTCCAAAAGGTCCCGGGTCAGCCCCTTGGCAACTTCAATCTTGTCCTCCACCGTGGGAACCTTTGCGACGATCTCACCCTGAATGCTCTTGGCATTTTCCTGTGCAGCATTGTCCAAAACATAATTGCCCCCATCCGGTCCGGCCAAACGAATGTCGGAAATGGCAACGGTTTTCTGCTTGCCCACATAGGGGTCTTCATAGACCGCCTCACAGACAACCTCCACCTCATCGGCAGCAATCGGCGTCACTTTAAACTGGGGATTTGCCTCACGGCTGCCGTCATATTCCTTTCTGCAGGACAACAACTCCAAGGTGTATAGTTTAATGGGCAAAATTTCAAAGGTCGCCGTTGCACTGCCTGTGTAGATCCCGGTCCCTGTCACCTTGACCGTGGCGGTTCCCGCATCCACATTGTTTTCATAGGAGACGGTGTAGTCCGTTCCTTGCATTAGAAGCGTAGAATATGTTCCTCCAGACATAACTATAATTGCTGGTTCCTTCGGACTGCCAGTATAAGAATAGCTGGGATTTGCTTCTTGAAACAGGATCGTCGCCCCCTCCAAACTGATCTTCCCCGTCCCCGCAGCAGCGGCGCTGCCGCCAAGGATGCCCCAAAGCAGACAGATCACCAGACACATACTGCACATTTCTCTTCTCTTTCTCCTTGCTTTCATCGTGGCTCCTCCTCTCTGTTGCGGCAGACACCAAACCTTCTCCTCTAATTATACCAAACCCATTCGACATTCTCCACGATTTTCCGTCAAAAAGTACGAAAACCCCCCCGGCTGCCAAAGGCAGCCGGGGGGATGATCCCAGCAAATAACCCGGAACTCCCTACAGGGCTTCCCAATGAAAATCCTCTCCCTGCAAGGTCAGCCAGCGGAACACGCCGTCCTCATACAGCAGGCAGCTGTGGCCTGACCTGCCCCGGGGCAGGGAGACCGAGCCGGGGTTGGCGCAGAACAGGTCCTCCACCCACCCCCAGGCCGGCACATGGGTGTGCCCGGAGAGCAGCAGCTGGGCGCTGCCCCGAGGAGGCGGATTGTGGGGCCCATACCGGTGGCCGTGGGTGAGAAAGACCTGCCGCCCCTCCCAGTCCTCCACCAGATAGTCCGGGTGCCGGGCAAAGCGGGGCCGGAGGGCCGCCACGCCGTAGTCACAGTTGCCCTCTACCCACACGATCTCATCGGCCAGGGCATCCAGCTGGCGGATGACCCCCTCGGGGTCATATTCATACCTGGGGTCGTAGGACCCGGAATAGGCCAGATCCCCCAGCAGGACCAGCTGCTGGGCCCCCTCCTGGCGGTACAGCTGCACCAGCTGGCGGCAAAAGTGGGCCGAGCCGTGCACGTCGGATGCGATGAGTCGTTTCATGGGGTCACCTCCTGGGTCTGGGTCCAGTATAACCCACTTTTGGCCATTGGGCAAGCCAGGAAAAAAGTTTCTCTGTTCCCCGGCCGCCGCCCGTGCTATAATGGACCCGGTGCCCCCTCTGCCCCCGCCGGCCGGGCGGGGAGCCCGGGCACCGGGAGGTGGCTTTTTATTATGATCGAAGATACCAAACGGACCATCGCCTTCCTCTGCCCCGTCTGCCGGCAGCCGGTGATCCTGGAGCGGTCGGTCTTTCAGCTGGCGGCCTCGGGCAGCCGCCTGCCCTGCCCCTGCGGCAAGTCGGGCATCGACGTCTCCCTCATGGGGGACCAGGTGCGGCTGACCGTCCCCTGCCTGTTCTGCGAGCAGGAGCACACGGTCTCCTGCTCCACGGCGGCCTTTCTCCACGAAAAGACCTTGGCTTTCTCCTGCGCCAAGTCGGGGCTGGACTGCTGCTATGTGGGCCAGGAGGAGCCCGTCTTTGCCGCCATGAAGCGGCTGGAGGAGACCCTGGACGTGCTGGAGTCCGAGGCCGGGGCCCAGGGGACCTTCCTCAACGACCTGGTGATGGAGGAGATTTTAGAGGAGCTGCGGGACATCGGCCGCCGGGGAGGCATCTCCTGCACCTGCGGCAGCAAGGCGTGGAAGCTGAAGGTGAACTACAGCTCCGTGGAGCTGGTGTGCGCCCAGTGCGGCGGCGCCCTGAAGATCCCCGCCGCCACCATGTCCGACATCGAGGACCTGTGCTGCAAGCCCACCCTCACCATCCACGGCAAGGCCCCGGCGGACCCGTGAAATTTTCCCCTGCCGGGAGCAGGCACATCCAGGCACCTGTGGCATAAGATGGACTGAGATCGCCCGACGGTCTCCATCTCTCACAGGAGGTAAGTGTGTATGTGTTGTAACAATGGTTGGGGCGGCGGCAATGGCCTGTGGATCATCCTGATCCTCATCCTGATCTTCTGCGGCTGCGGCGGCAACAGCTGCGGCAGCGGCTGCGGCAGCAACTGTGGCTGCGGCAATAACTGCGGCTGCGGCGGCAACTGCGGCAGCGACTGCGGCTGCGGCTGCTGACCCAGTACCATAGCCCAGCGCCGCCGCTGGCAGCGGGCAGCTCCGGTGCGGCCGGGGCTGCCCAACGGCGGAAAGACCGTCCCGGTCCCCATAGAAGGGACCGGGACGGTCTTTTATGCTTTTCCAAAATCCGTGCCCCGCAGGGGCACACCTTACTTATTCACTATTCACTATTCACTCTTCACTACCAAAAATCGACCCCGAAGGAAAGTGAAAAGTGAAGAAGGAAAAATCGACAAACTCCTGACGGAGCTTGTCGATTTTTGGTACGGCAGGAGGGACTCGAACCCCCGACCTACTGGTTCGTAGCCAGTTACTCTATCCAACTGAGCTACTGCCGCGCGTCAACTGACAGCTTTTATATATTACCACACCGCAAAGGAAAATGCAAGCATTTTTTTGCAAAATACAAAAATTTTTTCCTCCCCCTCACTTGGCAGCGGAGACCCGCCCGGCGGCGGGGACGCTCTGGCGCACGGAGCTCTGCAGCAGGCGGAAAAACTCCCCCTCGCTGAGCAGGCGCAGGCTGCTCTTGCCCTCGTCGATGATGGCCCGGGCCTTGAGCTCCTTGTTGCTCACGCTGGCCTGGCCGTCGGGGCCGTCGTACTGGCGGCCCACGATCAGAAAGTCCGTGCGGCGGGAGACGGCGGTCTTGATCACCGCCCCCACGTTCACTGCCCGCTGCATGGCCTCCCGGCGGTCGATGGACAGCTCGCCGGTAAAGACCACCGATTTCTGATACAGCGGGTGGTTCTGGTCAAAGACGGTCACCTGGGGCCGGATGTCCTTGGTGCGGATCTTGGCATGGCTGCGGGGCACGGAGGTGGCCCGGGAGACCTTGCCCGTCTTGGGCAGCCGGGGCTGGCGGACGGGCAGGGGGAGGTCGTCCAGCTCCTGGATGCGGATGTGGGGCTGGGAAAAACAGAACTCGCCCAGATTCAGGCAGCCGCTGGCCTTGATGCAGGCGATGGCAATCTGGGCGCAGGCCACGGCGTCGCACTCGGCGTTGTGGTGGCGCTTGAGGTCGATGCCCAGGGCCTGGGTGCAGGCGGCCAGATTCTTCCGGCCGGGGACCAGGTCCCGGGCCATGGCGATGCTGTCGATGTATTTGAACTGGGCGTACTGGCGGAGATAGGGGTCGCCATAGGCGGCCAGGGAGGCCTTGATGACCGACATGTCAAAGCGGGCATTGTGGGCAATGAGGGCCTTTCCCTCCAGCATGGGGTGGAGCTTCTGCCAGACGGTGAGGAAGTCCGGAGCGTGCTCGGTGTCCTCGGGATAGATGCCATGGACGTGGATGTTCCCCTGATCGTACCGGTTGCCGGGGGGCTGGATCAGGTGGTGGGTGGTGGCCACCACCTCCAGGCCCACCACGAAAGCCAACCCCACGGCGCAGGCGCTGTTGGGATCGCCGGTGGCGGTCTCGAAGTCGATGGCGACGAAATCCACATGCTGCCGGGGAGAAAGAGGAAGGGGCTGACTGTCGGCCTGGGCCATCATTAAAACCACTCCGTTCTCTGGTGTTCTCGAAAGCTGAGACCGCAGGCTGTCCGGCCCGCAGGTCTCCTTCCCTATTATAGTTCTCCCGCGCCGCTTGTCAAGTTGACGGGGGAGATTTTTGTGGACACAAAGGAGCAGGCAGCCATTCTCTCTGAGAATGTACTGCCTGCTCCGTCTGTTCCGCAAGGTGCCGGTTATGCCGGCAGGGCGTCCTTCTGCCCGGTCAGCAGCTTCCTCTTCAGCACCACATAGGCGATAGCCAGGGCCGCCCCGGCCGCCAGCCAGCTGGCCGGATAGACCAGCAGCAGCCCCTGGAAGGTGGGCATGAGGGGGAAGACAAAGGCGATCCATAGAATCCGCAGGCCGCAGATGAAGGCCGCGCACAGGATGGTGGGGACGAAGGAATACCCCAGCCCCCGCAGGGTGCCCGAGAGGACCTCGATGATGGCGTTGAAGAGCTCAAAGGGCAGCACCCATTTCATCCGGGTCAGGGCCAGCAGGGCGATGGCGCTCTCGGTGGTATAGATCCCCGCAAAGGGCAGGCCAAAGGCCACCAGCAGCAGGGCAAAGACCTCTGCCGACAGCCCGCCCATCCCCAGGCACCACCGGGTGGCCCGGCGGCAGCGGGCCAGGTTCCCCGCCCCGTAGTTCTGGCTGGTGAAGGTCATGCTGGCCTGGCCGAAGCTGTTGAGGAGGTAGTAGACAAAGATCTCCGCCGTCACCCCGATGGTGGAGGCCGCCACCACCTGGGACCCCAGCCGGTTGATGCCCGACTGGATGATGACGTTGGCGATGTTGAACATCATCCCCTGCACCGCCGCCGGGATGCCGATGTACAGGATGGCCCGCAGGAGTTTTCCATCGGGCCGCAGCCGGGCCGGCTCCACCCGGATGGGGCCGGTCTCCCGGCGCAGGTAGTGCCACAGCAGGCCGGCCCCCACCACGTCGGCGATGACCGTTGCCAGGGCCACCCCCGCCACGTCCATGTGGAAGCCGATGACGAAGATCAGGTTCAGCACCACATTCACCCCGCCCGAGAGCAGCAGGCACAGCAGGGGCCGCCGGGTGTCGCCGTTGGCCCGCAGGATGGCCGCCTCGAAGTTATAGACCATCTGGAAGATGGCCCCCAGCAGGTAGATGCGCAGGTACTGGCCGGCCAGGTCGATGATGTCCCCGGGGGTGTCCATCCAGGCCAGCAGCGGCTGGGCGGCGAACTGGCCCGCCACCATCATCACCGCCCCGCACACCACCGCCGCCACCAGGGCGGTGTGGACGGCCTTGCGCACCTGCTCCTCCTCCTCGGCCCCCAGATAGCGGGCGATGACCACGTTGGCCCCCACCGCCAGGCCGGTGAAGATGGTGATGTACAGGTTCACCACCGACGTGGTGCTGCCCACCGCCGCCAGGGCCAGGTCCTTCTGGGCAGAAAACCGCCCCACCACCGCCACGTCCGCAGAGTTGAAGAGCTGCTGCAGCATACTGGTGGCAGCGATGGGGAGGGCAAAGAGCAGGATCTGCTTCCACAGAGTCCCGTGCCGTAGATCGTTTCTTGGTTTCATGTGCTCGCTCCGCGTGTTGGAGCTTCCGCCTCCTTTTCCCTCTTGCACTTCCCCCTATGATACCCCTCCTGCCGGGGATGTGCAAGCCCCTGGATGACAAAATTCCCGGCAGGGACTTACGGGTCCTCTGCCGGGAAGGTGAGCGTGAGAATCAGCTTGCCCTCCTGCCAGGCCGCCTGGATGGTTCCCCCCATGGACTCCGTGAGCAGCCGGGCGATGGACAGGCCCAGGCCCGTGCCGTCCCGTCCGGTCTCCACGGTGTAGAAGCGGTGGAACAGCCGCTCCACCTGCACCGGGGTCAGGCCGGGGGCCGTGTTGGCAAAGGTGATCTCCCCCGCCGGGGTGAGGGTCACCGCCAGGTCCCCCCGGCTGTACTTGAGGGCGTTGCTGAGCAGGTTGGCAAAAATCCGCTGCAGGGCCGCCGGGTCCAGCGTCCGGCGGACGGGAACTTCGGTCAGGTCCAGCGCCGGGGTGATCCCCCGCCGGGTGAGGGCGGCGTAATGGGCCAGCAGGCTTTCCTCCAGCACCTGGTTGAGGACCACCGGGGTCTTGGCCAGAGGCTGGGCGGCGGTGAGGACGGAGTAGCGAAAAAGCTCCTCGGTCAGCTCCCGCATGGCCGCCATCCGGCCCTGGATCTGGGCCAGGTAACGCCCTTGGGCGGGGGAAAGCTCCGTCCCCTCCAGCAGCTCCAGATAGCCGCCCAGGGCGGTGAGGGGGGTGCGGAGATCGTGGGAGAGGTTGGTGACGGCCTCTTTCAGCTCCCGGTCTCCCTTCTGCCACTGCCGGCGGTGGCGGCGCAATTCGGCCAGCTGCCGGTCCAGGGTCAGCGCCAGGCGGCGGGCATAAGGGTCCCGGCTGCCGGAGAGGGTGAGGCGGTTGTTGCTGTCCCGGTCCAGCCAGTGGGCCAGCTGGTCCTCCAGCTTCTCCATGGTCCGGTGGAGAGCCCGGACCTTTCCGGCAAAATATACGGCCGCAAGGGCCAGCACGCCGCACAGCAACCAGGGAAGCATCCCCGCCCCCTCCTTTCCGTCATCTCAGGTCCTTTTTCCAAAAGCAGCCCAGCCCCAGTGCAGTGGCTGCTCCTGCCAGCAGCAGAGCATACCCCGCCTGCTCCCCTATCTTTTGGGCAGTGCCCATGGTCCCACCCAGAAGCTGCATCCCCTGCCCGTCGGGCAGCAGGTTATACAGCACTTCATAGACCTTCCGCTCGGTCCCCCGGAGGTAGTAGGGGTTCTCCTCCCCCGGCACCAGGACCGTCTGCCCCTCCACCTGGGTATAGGTGTCCGGATAAACCGGCGGCTCATCCAGGCGGGCATAGAGGAACAGGCCCCCAAACAGCATGGCAAAGGCCAGCAGAATGGCCGCCGCCGTCCCCGCTGCCTTGCTGTGGCACAGGCTCCCCAGGCAGGTGTAGAGGGCAACATAGACCAGGAGCAGGAACAGGATGCTCAGCATTCCCCCTGCCGCCTCGGTCCAGCGGAATCCCCGGGTTCCCATCAGCGGGACCCCTGCCGCCAGATAGCCCAGCAGATAGGCGCACCAGATCATCAGGCCCCCGGCCAGACCAGAGGTCAGGTAGGCCAGATAGATCCGGCTCCGGCGATACCCCGCCGCCACTTTGTTGCGCAGCGTGCCCTCCTGGTACTCACTGCCAAAACAGAAACTGCAAAAGACCGCCAGGGCCACCCCCAGAAAGGTCACGCCGGCAAACAGGCCATCGGACAGGTCCTCTGTCCCCTGCCGGAACAGACCCACCGCCTCAAACACCCCATACAGGGCCAGGAAGAGGGCCGACGCCCAAAAGGCTTTCTGGCGGCGCAGGCAGAACCAGTTGGCCGCAAAGAGATTTCTCATCGCCGTCCCCTCCCCCTCATTTCAAATCCTTCCGCTGAAACAGCGCCAGCCCCAGGCCGCTGATGCACACCGTCACGGCCAGGGAGCAGACCGGCGCCTGCCAGAGAAAGTCGGTCTCCGCCCAGTGCTCCGCCTCCGGCACCTGCTGTACATACAGGCAGTTGCCCAGGTAGGACACATAGTCGTTGAGCTGACTGTGGGGCAGGCAGGCCTCCACCCCTTCACACAGTACCCGCATAGGGCCGTCCAGGTAGTTGGCGTTGGGCATCTTGGGGCCTTCCACCATCTCTCCCTGGGCGGTCATTGTCACCTCCCGGACATACTCCGGCTGGCTCAGGGCAAACCCCACCTGGTAGGACCCCAGCATGAGCCCCACCCACAGGATCAGGTTGACATTGGCTCCCACGGCCAGATGGGGCACGTTGAAGCTCACCGCCGTAAACAAGGCCGTCATCGAGGCCATGAGCAGCAGGAACCCCACCGCCACCGGCACCAATACACCCGCGCCCAGGCAGGCCAAAGCCTCTCCCTGAACCAGGAGAAAGGGAAGCCAGAACGCCACCAGACACAGCAGGCTCACCAGCAGGGCCGTAACCAACCCGGCCCCATAAATCCCCCACCGCCGATGGCCGGCAGTCACGGCGTTGCGCAGGGTCCCGTCGCTGTACTCCCGCCCCAGAAACAGGGAGAGAACCGCCGCCAGGGCCAGGAACAGGGGGAAGAAATACACATCGTCAAAGGACGGGATGTTGAGACAGCTGACCGCAAAGGCGATCCCCGCCTCCAGGCAGACCGCCAGGGCCAGCCAGAAAACCACGTCCTTCCGCAGCCGGAACAGACTGCTCCGCAGCAGGTTACCCACGCCCGTCACCTCCCACCAGGTCCATGAAGTAGCTCTCCAGGGTCTCGTCCCGCTGGTGCAGAGTGAGGACCTGGCAGTTCCCTTCCTCCAGGGCCAGGATCAGTTGGGTGAGGTTGTCCACTTCGTATACATCCACCTCCCGCTCCCCGGTCAGGCGGTACGCAACGCCTAAGCGATCCAGCACCAGGCACAGGGCCGCCGGGTCGGTGACGGTGAGCCGGGTACACTTGCGGCAGGCGGCCTCCAGGTCCCGGGCGCTGATCTCCTGGACCAGGGCTCCCCGGTGGAGAAAGCCATAGTGGGTGGCCAGCCGGGCCAGCTCGTCCAGGATGTGGCTGGAGAGCAGGACGGTGATCTGGTGCTCCCGGTTGAGGGTCAGAATCAGCTCCCGCATCTCGATGATCCCCTGGGGGTCCAGGCCGTTGATGGGCTCGTCCAGCACCAGGAAATCCGGGCCGCCGCACAGGGCCACGGCAATGCCCAGCCGCTGGCGCATGCCCAGGGAGAAATGCCGGGCCGTTTTCTTCCCCGTCTCCGCCAGTCCCACCAGCTCCAGCAGCCTGGGGATCTCCTCCTCCCCCGGCAGCCCCAGCATCCGGTGCTGGGCCCGCAGGTTATCCCGGGCGGTGAGGTTGCCGTAAATGGCAGGGGTCTCCACCACCGCCCCCATCCGGCGGCGGACGGCGTAAATGCCCGGGTCCGTGTGGGGCACGCCATAGAGGGCATAGCTCCCCGCCGTGGGCCGCTGCAGCCCGCAGATGAGCCGGATGAGGGTGGTCTTACCCGCCCCGTTGCGTCCCACCAGACCATAAATGGACCCTTTGGGCACCTGCATGGTCAGGCCGTCCAGGGCGGGGCTGTGCCGGTAGGTCTTGCACAGCCCTTGGGTGGTCAGACAGTATTCCATGGTATCGCCTCCTTTGCCCCCAGTCTGCCACAGCCGGGTCAAGGGGGCGGTCAAGGAAAGGGTCAAGATTTTGTCAAGATCCCTCTCCCGTCAGGCAAAAGCCAATTCCCCACACCGCCTGGATGTACTCCCGGCCCCCCGCCTGGCGGAGTTTTTTGCGCAGGTTGCTCATGTGCTGCTTCAAGGAGCGCTCGGTGCCGTCGGGGGTCTCCTGGCTGATCCGGTCCAGGATCACTGACTTGGCCAGCACCTGCCGGGGGTTGGCCAGCAGCAGGTGGAGGATGGCGTATTCGGTTTTCGTCAGCTTCACCGGCTGGCCGCCGGCGGTGACGGCGTGGGCAGCCGGGTCCGGGACCAGGTCCTGAAAGGTCAGGCGGGGCTCCTCCCCCTGTACCGGCCCCCGCAGCTGCACGGCCACCCGGGCCAGCAGTTCCCGCAGGGCAAAGGGTTTCGTCACATAGTCCGCCGCCCCGCCCAGCAGGGCATCCACCTTGGCGTCAATATCCGCCCTGGCGCTGACCACGATCACCGGAAGGCCCCGCAGCAGGGGCAGCAGCTCCTCCCCGCTCCGCCCCGGCAGCATCAGGTCCAGCAGCACCAGGTCAGGGGTGTGCCGGGCCAGCAGGTATTGGGCCTCCGTGCCCGAATAGGCCCGCAGCACCCCATAGCCCTCCCCCCGGAGGGCTTCCTCCAACAGGTCGCCAATGGGCGCATCGTCCTCGATAACCGCAATGGTGCGCATGGTATCCCCTCCCCTCTCTCTGGTTACGCCACCGAAGTAATAAAGGACCACAGCAGTTTTCCCCCGTAAAAGAGGATGACCACACCGCAGACCTTATTGATGACCCCCATGACCTTGGGGGTAAAGCACCGGCTGAGCAGGCTCACCACCAGGGTCAAGCCGGAAAACCACAGGCAGGAGGCCAGAGCCACGCCCCCAATGAACAGGGCCGACTGCCCCGCCGGCAGAGTGGCCCGAAAGGCTCCCAGCATCATGGTGCCGTCAATGAGGGCCTGAGGATTGCACCAGGTGACCACACAGGCCGTGGCAATGATCTTGGGGATGGTGTCTGGCAAGGGGGTGCCCCCCTCCTGCCCCACCTTGCTGCGCAGCAAGCCCACGCCGATGGCCAGCACCACCAGACTGCCCACCAGCAGAACCACCAGGCGGACCTTAGGAAAGACCTCCAGCACCGCCCCGATCCCGAAGAAGCAGGCCAGGGCCAGGGAGACATCGAAAAAGATCACGATGGCCGCCGTAGCCAGCGCCCGCCGCCGGGGGCAGGTGAGGGCGGCGTTGATGACGAACAAATTCTGCACCCCGATGGGGGCCACATAGGCCAGACCCATGGTCAGGCCCTGCAATAGATATGGCACAAAAGGCCCTCCTTTCTCTTCCCTCTCTCACACCGGCACCAGCCGCACCGGATTGCCATGGGCGCGGATGAGCCCCAGCAGGTCCTCCACCTTCAGCCAGAGGGTAGCGGTATTGTCGTTGGGGTGGACGCCGATGAGGCTCTCCCCTGCCCCAAAGGTCTCATCCAAGCAGAAGGTCACCCGCCGCTCGGCGTCGTTGAGCAGGCCCAGAGGGGTGACCGAACCGGGCTCCAGGCCCAGCAGGTCCAGCATCTCCTCCGCCGAGGCGAAGGTGAGGGCGCGGGTCTGGTTCTGCCGGCGGAACTCCTTCAGATCCACCCGCTTGTCCCCCCGGACGGTGATGAGGTAATAGTCCCGCTTCTTGCTGTCCCGCACCAGCAGGTTTTTGGCGTCTGCCTCGGGATAGGGCAGGTCCACCTGGGCCATTTCCGCCATGTTGTACACCGCCGGATGCTCGGTGATCTCGTGCCAGATTCCCTTCTCCCGGAGCAGCTGATAAATCTCTTCCTTTCCCACCATGAGATACTCTCCTTCCTGTCTCCGTCAGTCTGTCCTCCCCTGCCCCAAAGGAAAAGCCGGGGCCCCAAGGGGCCTCGGCTTTGTGGGGCGGGGATGGTCGTTTCTCTTTCGCTCAGAGGGCGCCCTCGCCCTGGATGTGGTCCAGGATGACCCCCAGCAGCTCATCCCGCCCTAACCCCTTCTCGGCCGAGAAGGAGATGACGGGGGTGTCCTCGTCCAGGGCCAGGGTCTCCCGGATGCGGGCCAGGTTGGGCTCCCATTCGCTCTTTTTGATCTTGTCGTGCTTGTTGGCCACCACCACGAAGGGCTTGCCGGTGTCCTGGAACCACTGGGCCATCAGGCAGTCGTCCTGGGTGGGCTTGTGGCGCAGGTCCACGATGAGGATGCCCAGGGTGAGCAGGGAGGTGTCGGCAAACCACTGCTCGATGAGCTTGCCCCACCGGGCCCGCTCCTGCTTGGAGACCTTGGCATAGCCGTACCCGGGCAGGTCCACGAAGTAGACCTGCTGGTCAATGAGGAAATAGTTGATGTGGGTGGTCTTTCCCGGCGCCGAGCCCACCCGGGCAAAATTCTTTCTGCCCAGCAGGCGGTTGATCACCGAGGATTTGCCCACATTGGACCGGCCGGCAAAGGCCACCTGGGGCAGCCTGTCCCGGGGGCAGTCGGCCATTTTGGCCGCCGAGCGGATGAACTCCGCCCTCTGTGTGTTCAGCTTCATTTCTCACCTCTCAGGCGCTGGGCAGGGAGGTTTGGGCACGGGCCCCCGCGCCCCCCAGGGGGACATCCCCGCCCTGGTCTGCGGCAGGCTGGGCCAGGGGCGGACGCTCCAGGGCGTTGGCCAGCACCTGGTCCACATGGTCCACGGGGATGAACTGCAGGGCGTTGCGCACCGTCTGGTCGATCTCCTCCAAATCCTTCTCGTTGTCCTTGGGGATGATCACCGTGTGGATGCCGTTGCGCAGGGCGGCCATGGATTTCTCCCGCAAACCGCCGATGGGCAGCACCCGGCCCCGGAGGGTGACCTCCCCGGTCATGGCCACATCTCCCCGCACGGGGATGCCTGTGAGGGCAGAGACCATGGCGGTGGTGATGGTGATGCCCGCCGAGGGCCCGTCCTTGGGCACGGCCCCTTCGGGGAAGTGGACGTGGATGTCCTTTTCTTTATAGAAATCGGCCTCCACCCCCAGCTGGACGGCCCGGCTGCGGATATAGGTGAAGGCAGCCTTGGCAGACTCCTTCATGACGTTGCCCAGGTTGCCCGTCAGCTCCACCTTGCCGCTGCCGGGGACCACGTTGGCCTCGGCCTCCAGCAGGGTGCCGCCCACGGCGGTCCAGGCCAGGCCGTTGACCAGGCCCACCTGGTTCTCCATGCCTTCCTTCTCCGGGTGGTACTTGCGGGGCCCCAAAAAGGTCTCCACGTTGTCCCCGTTCACATGGGCCTGCTTGTACGTCTGGGACACGATGCCCATGGCCGCCTTCCGGCACAGGCTCCCCAGCTCCCGCTCCAGAATCCGGACGCCGGACTCCCGGGTGTAGGAGACGATGATCTCCCGGATGGCGTCGTCGGTGAGCTTGAGCTGGCTCTTTTTCAGCCCGTGGCGCTTGAGCTGCTTGGGCAGCAGGTGGTTTTTGGCGATCTGCAGCTTTTCCTCGTCGGTGTAGCTGGGCAGCTCGATGACCTCCATCCGGTCCAGCAGGGGCTTGGGGATGGTGGAGGTGGTGTTGGCGGTAGTGATGAAGAGGACCTCGGACAGGTCGAAGGGGAGCTCCACGAAGTGGTCCCGGAAGGTGCTGTTCTGCTCGGCGTCCAGCACCTCCAACAGGGCGGCGGCGGGGTCGCCCCGCAGGTCACTGCCCATCTTGTCGATCTCGTCCAGCAGCAACAGGGGGTTCTTGGTGCCCGCCTGGCGCACGGCGTTGATGATGCGCCCGGGCATGGCCCCCACATAGGTCTTCCGGTGGCCCCGGATGTCGGCCTCGTCGTGGACGCCGCCCAGGGAGATCCGGGCCAGCTTCCGGTTCAGGGCCTTGGCCATGGACATGCCGATGGAGGTCTTGCCCACGCCGGGGGGGCCCACCAGGCAAAGGATCTGTCCCTTCAGGTCGGGGGCCAGCTGCTTGACGGCCACGAACTCCAAAATCCGTTCCTTTACCTTTTCCAGGCCGAAGTGGTCCCCGTCCAGCACCTTCCGGGCGGCCTGGACGTTGGCCCGCTCCTTGGTGGTCTTGGTCCAGGGCAGCTCCAGGCACACGTCCAGGTAGTTGCGCAGCACCGAGGCCTCTGCCGAGCCATAGGGCTGTTTCTCCAGGTGGATGACCTCTTTGATGAGCTTCTCCTCCACCTCTTCCGGCAGCTTGGCCGCGGCGATCTGGCGGCGGTAGGCGGCGATCTCGTTGTCGCCATCCTCCCCCAGCTCCTCCTGGATCACCCGCACCTGCTCCCGCAGGAAGGCGTCCTTCTGGTTCTGGGTCATGTTCTCCTGGACCCGGCGCTGGATGCTCTGCTCCATCTCCAGGATCTCCACCTCCCGGCGCAGCAGGCGGTTTACCTTGTTCAGCCGCTGCACCGGCCGCAGCTCGTCCAGGATGGACTGCTTGTCCAGCACCCGCATGGCCACGTTCTGGGCGATGAAGTCGGCGATGTAGCCGGCATCCTCGCTGGACATGATATTCATGAGCATCTCCGCCGAGGCGGTCTTGGGGGAGAGCTCGCTGTAGCGGTCAAAGAGTTCATAGGCCTGGCGGATGGCCGCCTCGGCCCGCAGGGAGTTGGTCTTGCCCTCAAAGGGCTCCTCCTGCTCCATCTGCTCCACCCGGACCATCAGGTAGGGGTCGCTCTGGACCAGCTCCACCAGCCGGGCCCGGTAGTGGCCCTCCACCATCACCCGGATGGTCCGGCCGGGCAGGCGGAGGATCTGGCGCACCACGGCCACGGTGCCCATGGAGAAGAGGTGCTCCTGGTCGGGCTCCTCCACCCGGATGTCCTTCTGGGCCACCAGGAAAATGGGGTTGCCCTGGGACATGGCCTCCTCCACGGCCTTCACCGAGGCCTCCCGGCCCACGTCAAAGTGGACCATCATCTTGGGATAGACCGTCAGGCCCCGCAGGGCCAGGGCGGGCATGGTCTCCAGGACCTCGTCGGTAAGTTCTGTGGCTTCTGTGGTTTCGATCTTTTCTTCCTCAGGCAAGCTGATTCACTTCCTTTCCCGTAAAAAACACGCGCCCCGCAGGGCGGGAAATTGGCAGAAAGGGCGAAGGTTTTCCCCCTCCGCCCTTGCTTGGATTGATTGTTTGGATTGTCACACCTCAGGCAGTGCCGTCCTGGCGGGCCAGGCCGCCGCTCTGGGCCCGCAGGGCCGCGGCCCCCAGGTGGGGACGGGGCGGCCGGTCGGGGTCCCGGACCAGCTGCGGCGGGACGCCGTCCTTGACGCTCTCGGGGGTGATGTCCACCTCCACGATGGTGTTGTCCGAGGGGATGTCGTACATGATGGGGGACATGATCTCCTCCAGCACGGCCCGCAGGCCCCGGGCGCCGATGCCCCGCTCCATGGACTTGTCGGCCACTGCCTCCAGCGCGCCGGGGGTAAAGACCAGCTTGACCATGTCGTACTCCAGCAGCTTTTTATACTGCTTGACCAGGGCATTCTTGGGCTCGGTGAGGATCTTGACCAGGTCCTCCCGGCTCAGGGGCTCCAGGGCGGTGATCACCGGCAGGCGGCCCACCAGCTCGGGGATGATGCCGAACTTGAGCAGGTCGTGGGGCTGGATCTGGCTTAACACCTTGCGCTGCTCCATCTCCGCCTTGCTGAGGATCTCGGCGCCAAAACCGATGCCCTTCTGGTTGACCCGCTTTTCGATGATCTTCTCCACGCCGTCAAAGGCGCCGCCGCAGATGAAGAGGATGTTTTTCGTATCCACCTGGATAAACTCCTGGTGGGGGTGCTTGCGGCCGCCCTGGGGGGGGACGTTGGCCACGGTGCCCTCCAGGATCTTCAGCAGAGCCTGCTGCACCCCTTCCCCGGACACGTCCCGGGTGATGGAGGTATTTTCGCTCTTGCGGGCGATTTTATCCATCTCGTCGATGTAGATGATGCCCCGCTCGGCCTGCTCGATGTCGTAATCGGCGGCCTGGACCAGACGCAGGAGGATGTTCTCCACGTCGTCGCCCACGTAGCCGGCCTCGGTGAGGGTGGTGGCGTCGGCAATGGCAAAGGGCACCTTGAGGATCTTGGCCAGGGTCTGGGCCAGCAGGGTCTTGCCGCTGCCGGTGGGACCGAGAAGGAGGATGTTGCTCTTCTGCAGCTCCACGTCGTCCCCGCCGCCGAAATAGATGCGCTTGTAGTGGTTATAGACCGCCACGGACAGGGCGATCTTGGCGGTGTCCTGGCCGATGACATACTCGTCCAGGTAAGCCTTGATCTCCTTGGGGCTGGGGATGATTTCCGGCATGTCCGGGTCCACCAGATGGTCCTCCGGGGGGGCCATATTATCCAGAATGTCCATGCACAGGTGGACGCACTCGTTGCAGATGTAGGCGCCGGGGCCGGCGATGATCTTGGTCACCTGGTCCTGGTGCTTGCCGCAGAAAGAGCAGCGAATGGCCCGTTTTTCGTCATTTTTGGACAAAACTGACTCACCTCTTTCTAACGTGGAAAAAAGGGGGGACCCACGCCCCCCTTTTTTCTTGTGGTATCAGCGTTTCTCGATCACTTTGTCGATCAGGCCATATGCCATGGCCTCCTGGGCGGACATGAAGTTGTCCCGCTCGCAGTCGGCGGTGACCACCTCCAGGGGTTTTCCGGTGTTCTCCGACAGGATGTGGTTCATCCGCTTTTTGATCACTTCCAGGCGCTTGAGGTGGATGGCCATGTCGGTGATCTGCCCCTGGGTGCCGGCGGAGGGCTGATGGATCATGATCTCCGCGTTGGGCAGGGCCATGCGCTTGCCCTTGGTCCCGGCGGCCAGGAGGAAGGCCCCCATGCTGGCGGCCATGCCGATGCAGATGGTGGAGACATCACACTTGATATACTGCATGGTGTCGTAAATGGCCATGCCCGCCGTCACCGAGCCGCCGGGGCTGTTGATGTAGAACTGGATGTCCTGGTCGGGATTCTGGGACTCCAGATACAGCAGCTGGGCGACCACCAGGCTGGCAGTGGTATCGTTGACTTCCTCGGACAGGAAAATGATCCGGTCGTTGAGCAAGCGGGAGAAAATGTCATAGGACCGCTCGCCCCGGTTGGTTTGTTCGACTACATAGGGCACTAAACTCATAATACTAAGATCTCCTTTTCCATTCAGAGCACAGTATGCCCGCCTGACGGAAAATTATTCCTCACCCTTGGGCTCTTCGGCCTTCTTCTTCCGGGTGGTGGTCTTCTTGGGGGCTTCCTCACCCTCGGCAGCTGCCTTCTTGGCTCTGGGCTTCTTGGCGGCGGGCTTCTTCTCCTCGCCTTCCTCCCCAGTCTCTTCACTCTTCTTGGCGCGGGTGGTGCGCTTCTTGGGCTTGGCCTCTTCCTCGGCGGTCTCCTCGGCCGGGGCCTCCTCCTTCACGTCGTCCTTGGTCACCTCGGTGACCTTGATCTCGCCGTTGTCCACGTCGGCGGCCACCAGGTGGGGCTTGGCGGCGGCGGCCACAGCGGCCATGGCACGGTCACGGGCCAGGTCCACCTTCAGGGCCTCCTTGTCCAGGCCCTCCACTACGCGCTCATAGGGGACGTTCAGGTTGGCGGCGGCCTTCTTGACCTCCTCGTCCACGTCCTCGTCGGTGACCACGATCTCCTCGGCAGCCACCACGGCGTCCAGGGCCAGCTGCTGCTTGATCTGGGTCATGGCGGGCTCCTTCAGGTCCTCCCGCAGCTTGTCCACGCTCATCTGCATGTACTGCATGTAGGTCTCCATGCTGATGCCCTGCTGCTCCAGGCGGGAGGCGTAGTTGTCCACCAGGCGGTCGATCTGGGTGTTGACCATGGCCTCGGGCAGCTCGATATCCACCTGCTCGCACAGCTGGCCCAGCAGTGCCTGGCGGAACTTGGCCTCGCTCTGGGCCATGTTGCGCTCGACGATCTTCTGCTTCAGGTCTTCCTTGAACTCGGCCAGGGTGTCAAACTCGGAGACGTCCTTGGCAAACTCGTCGTCGATGACGGGGGCTTTCTTCTCCTTGACCTCGTTGCACTTGACCTTGAACTGGACGGGCTTGCCGGCCAGGTCCTCGGCGTGGTACTCCTCGGGGAAGGTGACGTCGATGGTCTTCTCCTCACCGGCCTTCATGCCCACCACCTGCTCTTCAAAGCCGGGGATGAAGGTGTGGGAGCCGAGGGCCAGCTCATAGCCCTGGGCGGTGCCGCCGTCGAAGGCCACGCCGTCCTTCAGGCCCTGATAGTCGATGACCACGCTGTCGCCCATCTCGGCGGCCCGGTCCACGGGCTCGAGCTGGGTGGCCCGCTCCACATACTGCTTGAGCTCGTTTTCCACTGCCGCGTCAGTGACGGTGGGCAGGACTTTATCGGCTTCCAGGCCCTTATACTGCTTCAGGGTGATCACGGGACGAACGGTGACGACGGCCTTGAAGGTGAAGCCTTCCTTGCCCAGCTCCAGGATCTCTACCTGGGGGGGGGCCACGGAATCCAGGCCCTTTTCCAGGATCGCATCCAGGCAGGCCTGAGGATAGATCTCTTCGATGGCATCTTCATAGAACACGCCGGCGCCATACATGCCCTCGATCACCTTCCGGGGGGCCTTGCCCTTACGGAAGCCGGGGACGGAGATGCTGCCGCGGCTCTTGCGATAGGCCTTGTCCAGGCCGGCCTCGAACTCTTCCTGACCCACTTCGATGGTCAGTTCGACCTCGTACTTCTCTTTGTTTTCCACAATGCTCTTGACATTCATGTCCTTTTTTCCTCCTGTGAAACACCCCTTCGCAGCCGACGAAGGCCGGAAAAGGCATTGTATTGCAGTATATATAGGCTATATTAGCAGATTCTTATGAGAATTACCAGCCTTTTTTTCCTCATTCCAAGATTTTTTCCGGGCAAAAGTTTAGGTAATCCGCCGAGACCAGGCGGTAATTCACCCCCCGGTGCTCCCCCTGCAGGGCCAGGCGGTGGCTGGCCCCGTGAAGATGGCCGTAATAGCAGGTCTTTACCCGGTATCGCTCCAAAAGGTCCAGGATGGGCTGGCAGCAGTAGCCGGTGTAGTAGGGGGGGTAGTGGAGAAAGCACAGCTTTTCCCGGTCCCCGGCGGCTTTGAGGGAGGTCTCCAGGCGCATGAGCTCCCGGTTGAAGACCTTCTGGCTCTGGCCCGCCTTCTCCTCCTCATAGAACCACCCCCGGGTGCCGCACAGGGCTACCTCCCCGTAGAAGTGGCAGTTGTTGTGGAGGATGCTCAGGCTGGCAAAGCCCTTCTCCTGAAAGAAGCGGTTCATCTTCGCCGCCGTGTTCCACCAGTAGTCGTGGTTGCCCTTCATGAGGATCTTCTTCCCCGGCAGGGCGTCCAGCCAGGCAAAGTCGGCCGCCGACTCCTCCAAACTCATCCCCCAGGAGATGTCCCCGGCGATGACCAGGGTGTCCTCCTCCCGGAGGACCGACAGGCCCCGGGCCAGCTTTTCCACATACCCCGTCCAGGCCCCGCCAAAGACGTCCATGGGCTTGGCGCTGCCCAGGGACAAATGGGTGTCCCCGATGGTATACAGTGCCACGTTACTTGAGCATGTCCAGGACCACGGCCATCATCTGTTCCTTGTCCACGCTGCCGTCAAAGCGCACGGCCTTGTCCCGCAGGCCGGCCAGAGGGGCGGGGGCGGGGCGGCCGGAGACCTCGGCCAGCTGGTCCAGGGCGCCGATGCCCGCCCGGACCTCCTGGACCCCCAGGCTGTGCAGCACACTGTCACAGAACTTGAAGGGGCTGGCGGTGGAGACAAAGACCGTCTGGCGGTCATCGCCCGTGGCCTGGCGGTAGTCCTCCATGACCTGATAGGCCACGGCGGTGTGGGGGTCAATGAGGTAGCCGTGCTCCTGCCAGACCTTGGTGATGACCTGGCTGGTCTTTTCCTCGTCGCAGAAGCCGCCGCAGAAGTCCTGGGCCAGCCGGGCCTTGATCTGGTCGGAGACCGTGTAGCGGCCGGTCTGGTTCAGCTGGGCCATGTAGCCGGCCACCTCCTGGTCGTTCTGGCCGGAGAGAGCAAAGAGCAGGCGCTCTAAGTTGCTGGAGACCAGGATGTCCATGGAGGGGGACATGGTGGTGTGGAAGGGGCGGTTCTTGTCATAGGTGCCGGTGGCCAGGAAATCGGTGAGCACGTTGTTGCTGTTGGAGGCGCAGATGAGCTTGCCCACAGGCAGGCCCATCTGACCGGCGTACCAGCAGGCCAGGATGTTGCCAAAATTGCCAGTGGGCACGCAGTAGTTGACCTGGTCCCCCATCTGGATGCGGCCCAGGTTCAGCAGGTCGCAGTAGGCGGAGATGTAATAGACCAGCTGGGGCAGGATGCGGCCCCAGTTGATGGAGTTGGCCGAGGAGAGGAAGTACCCCCGCTGGGCCAGATCCTCCCGGAGCTTCTCGTCGGAGAAGAGGATTTTGACCCCCGTCTGGGCATCGTCAAAGTTGCCGTGGACGGCGCACACCCCCACGTTCTCCCCCTGCTGGGTCTGCATCTGCAGGGCCTGGACGGCGGAGACGCCGTCCTTGGGGTAAAAGACCAGGATCTTGGTCCGGTCCACGTCCTTAAAACCCTCCAGGGCGGCCTTGCCCGTGTCGCCGGAGGTGGCCACCAGGATGCAGACGGTCTTGTCCTCGTCGGTCTTGACCAGGGAGGCCGAGAGCAGGTGGGGCAGGATCTGCAGGGCCATGTCCTTAAAAGCGGAGGTGGGGCCGTGCCACAGCTCCAGGCAGCTGGTCTTGTCGGTCAGGGGGTGGAGAGGGGCCACCTGGGGGTCGTCGAACTTCTCCGGGCTGGCGTAGCCGGCCTGGGTGAAGGCGGTCAGCTCCTCCTCGGAAAAGTCATCCAGAAAGAGCTTCATCACCGCCACGGCCCGCTGGCCGTAGCTCTTGCCCCGCAGGTCCTCCAGGAAGGCGGGGGTGAGCTTGGGCAGCTCCTCCGGCGTCAGCAGGCCCCCGTCCCGGGACAGGCCCTGGGCGATGGCCTGGCTGGCGGTCAGGCGGAGGGATTTGTCTCTCGTGCTCAGATACTTCATGATACGCTTCACATACCTTTCCTATTGTATCGGTCAAAACGCATTTTTCCAGTGACGGATCACCGGCTTCTTGGTCGCCTCCCCGTAGGGGGCGTAAACCTCCACCACATCAAAGCGGGGCTGAAGGGGGGAGGGATATTCTATCAGATACTGCATGGCCGCCGTGCGGACCTTCTGCTGCTTGGCGGGGGTGACAAACTCCCTGGCCTGGGCCAGGCGGGCGTTGCGGCGGAGTTTTACCTCCACAAAACACAAAAAGTCCCCCTCCCGGGCCACCAGGTCGATCTCCCCCTCCCGGCACCGGAAGCGGGCGGCCAGGATGGTGCAGCCCCGGGCCTGGAGATAACGGGCCGCCTGGTCCTCCCCCCACCGTCCCAGGCCGGACCGGTCCCCGCCCCTCATTTCTCTTTGAGAAAGGTCAGGCGGTGGATGGGACAGGGGCCGTACTCCTCCAGCCGTTCATAGTGGAGCTTGGTGGGGTACCCCTTGTGGCGCTCAAAGGCGTATTGGGGATAGACCTGTGCCATTTGGACCATGTACCGGTCCCGGGCCACCTTGGCCAGGATGGAGGCAGCAGCGATGGAGGCGCTCTTTTCGTCCCCCTTCACCACCGTCTGGTTGGGCACGGTGATGCCGGTGGACCGGTTGCCGTCGATGAGGGCCAGGTCGGGCTTCACCGACAGGCCCTGGATGGCCCGCTCCATGGCCAGCATCCGGGCGTTGAGGATGTTGATGCGGTCGATCTCCTCGGCCTCCGCCCAGGCCACCGACCAGGCCACCGCCTCCTGGCAGATCAGATCATACAAAATGTCCCGCCGGCGGGGGGTGACCTTTTTCGAGTCGTTCAGATAGGGGTGGCTCCAGCCCCTTGGCAGGATCACCGCCCCGGCATACACCCGGCCTGCCAGGGGCCCCGCTCCCGCCTCGTCCACGCCGCACACGGCGGTCATGCCCTGGGCATAGCAGGCCTGCTCCAGCTGCCACAGATCAGGGTGTTCCGTCATGGTCCTCTCCCCTCTCCAGGTCTTCCGGCATCTCCAGGGTGATCCGGCCCATCTTGCCCCCCCGGAACTCGTCCAAAAGAATGTTGGCCATGCGCTCTAAATCCACCTCGCCGCCGGAGATGAGAAAGCCCCGCTTCCGGCCCCCGGCCTCCAGGAGCTCCCAGCCGGTCATCCCCTCCTGGGGGACGATCTTGAAGCGGTCGGTGAGGGCTTCCGGTTTCCGCTTGGCCAG
>DXEA01000190.1 GCA_019115225.1 Candidatus Evtepia faecigallinarum | reverse complement strand
GAAAAGGACACCGTGGACTGGGACCCCAACTTCGACGAGAGCCGGAAGGAACCCCGGGTCCTGCCCGCCCGCTTCCCCAACCTGCTGGTCAACGGCTCCTCGGGCATCGCCGTGGGCATGGCCACCAACATCCCGCCCCACAACCTGCGGGAGGTCATCGACGCCGCCGTGTGCGTGCTGGAAAACCCTGAGGCTGACCTGGCCGACCTGATGCAGTACATCAAGGGCCCCGACTTTCCCACCAAGGCCATGATTATGGGCCGGGCGGGCATCCGGGCCGCCTACGCCACCGGCCGGGGACGTGTCACCCTTCGGGCCAGGACCGAGTTCGAGGAGTACGGCAGAAACCACGAGCGCACCCGCATCGTGGTGACTGAGCTGCCTTATCAGGTCAACAAGCGCATGCTCATCGCCGCCATCGCCGAGCAGGTGAAGGAGAAGAAGCTGGAGGGAATCTCCGACCTGCGGGACGAGTCCGACCGCAACGGCATGCGCATCGTCATCGAGCTCAAGCACGACGCCAACCCCCAGGTGGTCCTGAACCACCTGTTCACCCAGACCCAGATGCAGACCACCTTCGCCATCAACATGCTGGCCCTGGTGAACAACCAGCGGCAGCCGAAGGTGCTCTCCCTGCGGCAGATTTTAGACGAGTACCTCACCTTCCAGGAAGAGGTCATCACCCGCCGCACCCGCTATGACAAGCGCAAGGCCGAGGAGCGTGCCCACCTGCTGGAAGGTCTGCTCATCGCCCAGGACAACATCGACGAGGTCATTCAGATCATCCGCTCCAGCTACGACAACGCCAGGGAGAACCTGATGAACCGCTTCGACCTGGACGAGGTCCAGGCCCAGGCCATCTGCGACATGCGGCTGATCGCTCTGCAGGGCCTGAACCGGGAAAAACTCCAGAACGAGTATGACGAGCTGGAAAAGAAGATCGCCTGGTATGCCGAGCTCCTGTCCAACCGGGAGAAGCTGCTGGGGGTCATGAAGGAGGAGCTGTTGGAGATCCGGGAGAAGTACGGGGATGAGCGGCTCACGGAGATCCAGGACGTGGAGGACGAGATCGACATCGAGGACCTCATCGAGGAGGAGACCTGCGTCTTTACCCTCACCGCTGCCGGGTACATTAAGCGCATGCCCGTCTCCGCCTACCGCTCCCAGAAGCGGGGGGGCAAGGGGATCTCCGCCCAGAGCCTGCGGGAGGAGGACTATGTGGACACCCTCTTCACCGCCTCCAGCCATGACAACATCCTCTTCTTCACCAGCTCCGGCCGGGTGTATAAGAAGAAGGGGTATCAGATCCCCGAGGCCAGCCGCACCGCCAAGGGCACCCACCTGAACAACATCTTCCAGTTCGAGCCGGGGGAGCGGGTCACCGCCATGCTCCACGGCCGGGCTTATGACGAGAACGGGTACCTGTTCATGGTCACCCGCCACGGCACCGTCAAGCGCACGGAAAAGAGCGCCTTCCGCAACATCCGGGCGGGGGGCCTGCGTGGCCTGACCCTGGACGAGGGGGACGAGCTCATCGCTGTGCTGGAAACCGACGGCAGTGCCAACATCCTCATCGCCACCCACGAGGGCATGGCCATCTGCTTCCGGGAGAGCGACGTGCGCCCCATGGGCCGCACCGCCGTGGGCGTGCGGGGCATTAGGCTCCGGGAGGGGGACTGGGTCATCGGGGCCGTCCAGGCCCGGCCCGGCACCACCCTGCTCACCATCACCGAAAACGGGTACGGTAAACGCACCCCCATTGAGGAGTACATCCGGGCCGGCGGCGAGCCCCAGCACCGGGGGGGCTTCGGCCTGAAGGGCTATCAGATCACCGAAAAGACCGGCAAGGCCGCCGGGGTGAAGATGGTGGCCGAGGACGACGACATCATGATCATCTCCGACGACGGAACCATCATCCGCATGGCCGCCGCCGACGTGAACGTCTACAGCCGCACCGCCCAGGGGGTGCGGGTGATGCGGGTGAACGAGGCCACGAAGGTCATCTCCCTGGCCCGGGTTCCCTCAGAGAGCGAGGAGGAGGACGAGAACGCCTCTGCCGAAGGGGAGACCTCCCCGGAGGGGTCTGAGAAGGCCCCGGAGAGCCCGGAGGATGCCCAGCCGTGAAGGAAGTGACCATCTACACCGACGGGGCCTGCTCGGGCAATCCCGGCCCCGGCGGCTGGGGGGCTATTCTCATGTACGGGGCCCACAAGAAGGAGATCTCCGGCGGGGAGCGGGCCACCACCAACAACCGCATGGAGCTCATGGCGGTCATTGCCGCCCTGTCTTTGCTCAAGGAGCCCTGCGTGGTGGAGCTCTATTCCGACTCCAAATACGTCATCGACGCCCTGTCCAAGGGTTGGGCCAGGGGCTGGCAGAAGCGGGGCTGGGTGAAGGGCGACAAGAAGCCCGCCCTGAACCCCGACCTGTGGCAGCAGCTGCTGGCCCTGGCCGACCGGCACCAGCTGCACTATCACTGGGTGAAGGGCCACGCCTCCAACCCGTATAACAACCGCTGTGACGAGCTGGCGGTGGCGGAGAGCCGGAAATATAAGGGTTAAAAAAGGACAGCCTCCTTGGCAAAAGGAGGCTGTCTTTTTTGGTTGACAGGGGAGTCCGTGGTACCGTATCATAGGAACGGTAATTTCCAACATCACGCAACGGAGGGACTTTTATGAGAAAGAGAGCATTGGCGGCCTGTCTGACCGTCCTGCTGGTGTGCACGCTGATGCCCGCGGCGGGGGCGGCGGTGAGCCGGGAGAACGCCCAGGCATACCTGAACGCCATGAACGCCCAGCCGGAGGCCAAGCCCTGTCTGGTGGACTTTGAGGGCGACGGGGCAGAGGAGCTGCTGCTCATCGAGCAGGAGAAGAGGGGGGACCCCTCCTATGCCCTGTGGCAGGGTGCCCGCCTGGTGTGCCGGGAGGCGGACCAGGATGAGTATTCCACCTATCTGGTTTTGGGAAAAAAGGGGGGGCAGTATTATCTGGCCTCCCAGGTCATGGCGGCTGACATTGCCCGGGGGAGCATCAGTACCCTGTCCGACGGCCGGTGGGTGGTGGTGGAAGATATGTTCGGCTACTATTACTTCGAGGGCACCGAGGGGAAGTGGAAGTATACCCGGAACGGCAAGGTCATCACCAAGGCGGAGTATGACGCCGTCTGGGCCTGCTATGCCTGGGAGGAGCCCCTCACCCTGGAGTGGACCGCCGCCGGCATCCAGGCCCAGCGCAGCGCCGTGGAGAAAGAACTCCTTGCTGCCCTGGACCAGCCCAGCAGTTGGGCCCAGGCTGAGATCAGCGCAGCGGAGGACGCCGGCCTGATCCCTGCGCTGGCGGATGACCCCGGCTGGCAGGACAAGGCCACCCGGCTGCACTTTGCCCAGCTGGCGGTGCGTCTGGCAGAGACCGCCACCGGGGAGACCCTGCCTGCCGCGCCCGCATCGACGTTCACCGACTGCACCGACCTGGCCGTGCGCAAGGCCTACGCCGCCGGCATCGTCAACGGCACCACCGCCACCACCTTCTCTCCCCAGAACAAGCTGACCCGGGAGCAGCTGGCCACCATGCTCTGGCGGGCGGTGGACTACATCCAGACCCGGACGGGGGAGGACACCCTCACGGCAGGGGGCTCCCTGACGGGCTATACCGATGCCGCACAGGTCTCCGCCTACGCCCGGGAGGCCGTGGCCGCCCTGGCCCACCACAGCATCATGCAGGGCACCGGCCCCACCACCCTGTCCCCCAAAAACGACTGCACGGTGGAGCAGAGCGTGGTCCTCGCTTACCGTACGCTGGAAAAGCTGGGGTGAGTTTTTCCCAAGGGCAGGACGGTTGCCTTGCTGCCAGGAATCAGTAAATCGCAACTGAGGACACAGGGAGGTGTGCGTTATGACCGCGAACCGGAAGGACGGAAACAATGTGGCGCCGGTCAGCCAGGAGCACTGCGGCGAACTGGAAAAAGCCGAGCGCAATGCCGCCTATCTGGAAAAGCTGGCGCGGGGGCTGGACCAGGTCCGCGCCGGACATGGGATTGTAAAGACCATGGCGGAGTTGGAGAAGATGGCGGAAGAACCTCACCCCACCCCGGAGAAGTAGGCCGCCCGCTGGACCCGGTCGCCTTTGGCATAGACCAGGATGCCGTCCCGGCGGTACCTGGTGGTGATGAGCAGACAGCCGTCCCCGCCGGAGCGGAGAAAGGCCCGGTCGGCCAGGAGGTCCTCGGAGAAGTTTTCATAGTCGAGCTCCGGCAGCAGGACGATCCTGGTCACCTGATAGGCTCGCTCCTCCTCCACCCGGTGGGGCCGGCGCAGGTCGCTGACCCGGCGGGGAAAGGGGACAAAAAAGGCTTTTCTCATAACTTCCTCCTGTTTGCATAGGCCTGTGGTCCAGAATAAGGAAAGGCCGGGGGGACGGAACCGTCTCCCCCGGCAGGGCAAAAAGAAAACTGCCGGGCAGGGTCGAACACCACTACACGACAGAAGGCTTCCTGGGATTTTCTCTGAACACGCGCAAAGGGATCAGGAGGAGGGCCACGGCTGTCTCGCTGGCAGGTTCCGGGAGGTTCCCCGCCGACTACCGGCTGCGGCGGCATCCACGAAGGGGTGCAGGCCGTCCGGGTTAGGGAGGTCTTTCCGGCCATGCAGCACGGGGCTGGCCAGAGCAGAAAACACGTCTCACTTCTCCCTGTCCTTCTCTGATGATGCCCGGACCCTATGCCGGGATGGCCGCGGAGAACAAGAATTCCTCTTGCATAACGGCGAGAAAGACAGTATAATAATCCTTGCGGTGCGACTGTGTCGCTGTGTAGGTGGGGTTCACACCTGGGCAGGCTTCCGGGAGGTACCAGCTCCCGGAAGCTACCGCTTTTTCTTTTTGTATCTAATATTCTACCAACTTTTTCCCCAAATAGCAAGAGCAATCTCTTTGACTTTAGAAATAATCTTCCCCCCGGCCAAAGGCCGGGGTGTTTTTTCATTCAGCCGGTGGGGAGAAGGAAGGGAAGGGAAAAACGACACTATTTGTATTGACAAAGTCTTTACAATGTGGCTATACTGTAAATAGAAAGGGGGTGTCCGTATGGGACAGACCATGGTGAACATCCGCATGGATGAAACACTCAAGAAGAACATGGAGCAGACCTGCAAGGAGCTGGGCATGAGCATGAGCACGGCCTTTACGATTTTTGCCAAAAAGGTCACCCGGGAGCAGCGTATCCCCTTTGAGGTATCGGTGGACCCCTTCTATTCCGAGAGCAATCTCCGCCACCTGCGGGAGAGCGCCGACCAGCTGCGCCGGGGCGAAGTGGTGAGAAAGACCATGGCAGAGTTGGAGAAGATAGAGTGAATAAGAGGCAGACCGGGAATGGTCCGCCTCTTATTTGTTTTCTCCGTCTTTTGTTTTCCTTCCTTGGTTGGTGTGCCGGAACAACTTTGGATAGTCTGTGGCACCATGGGCGATGTGATAGACAAACAAGGTGTCCCCCAACAGACGATAAAAAATGAGATACTTACCTGCCAGGACATAGCGATACCCTCCAGCAGAAAGCTGGGCATCCCGGACCGGTGGTCCTGAGAGGGGAAAGCGAGTCAACTGTTCCATGGCGGTAAAGAGTTTGTCTGTTGTGGTGCGGGCAGACTGGGGGCCGGACAGGGCCATGTGGATACGGGCGATCTCCTCCAATTCCGCCTGAGCAGGGGAGAGGATATTCAGATCATACCTCTTGTCCATAGAGTTTCTCCAACCGTTTCCGGGATTCCTGGATGGAATAGGACGGCTGACCGGACAGCCGTGCCTGCTCTGCTGCGGCTATTTTGGCCCGGAGTTTTAAGGCTTCTTCCCGACGTTCATAGGCTTCAATACTCATGACGACCAAGTCACCTTCACCGTTTTTCGTGATATAGATGGGTTCCTCCTCCGTATGGGCCAGCTCAGAAATGGCACTATAATCATTTCTCAGAGCCGTAGATGGTTTGATGATCATAAGAAATCCCCCCTTCCATTATTCTATCTGTATTCTATCATAATTCTATGCACAGCGCAAACAATTTTTCCACACCCCTGTGGACATTCCCCCCAAAAAGCGTCGCAGACTTCCGGCGCCCGCAGGCGACGGAATAAATTCCAATGAATTTTTCCCCCGGCTCCGCCGGGGGAAAAATACTTCTCACCCCCCAAGTGTGAACCCCCGGCCGCCTTCGGCGGCCGGGGGTTTGCGCGCAGGGGGGTGCAATCTTTTTCACTTTGGAAGCCCAGCGCAGCGGGTTCCAAAGTGACCCCCGCCAGGGGGGTGCATCCCTCCAATTTTTGGAGCCCAGCGCAGCGGGTCCAAAAATTCTATCTTTAGTATATTCCGAAGGGCCAGCCGCCGCTGCCTTGCTGCTGCTGTTGCTGCAACTGTTGCTGCTTCTGTTCCTCTTTGTACGCTTTCTGGGCCTCATCCTGCAGGGCTTCCTTTTCGGGGGTGGATTCCTCCAGGGTCAGCTCCAGGGTCAGGGTCTCGCCGCTGCGGTAGACCGTCAGCTTCACCGTGTCCCCGGGCTTGTAGGTGTTCTTGGCCGTGATGAGGTCGTTGCCGGAGGTCACCTCCGTGTCGTCGATCTTCGTGATGATGTCCCCCGCCTGCAAGCCGGCCTTCTCGCCGCACAGGCCCGAGGTCACCACCCGCACAATGGCACCCGCAGGCACCCCGTAGGACTGGGCCGCCTGTTCCACATCTCCCACGGAGATGCCCATGAGGGGCTGGCCGGTGACATAGCCGTTGGACACCAGGTCCGAGACCATGTCCGCCACGTCATCCATGGGGATGGCGAATCCTAACCCCTCCACCGAGGCGGAGGAGGAGGAGTTGCCAGAGGAGTATTTGGCGGAGACGATGCCGATGACCTCCCCGTGGCTGTTGAAGAGGGGCCCGCCGGAGTTGCCGGAGTTGATGGCACAGTCGGTCTGGATCATGTTCATCTGGGTGCCGTCGCGCATGGTGATGGTCCGGTCCAGGGCGGAGATGATGCCCGTGGTCTCGGAGAAGGTGAGCTCACCCAGGGGGTTGCCGATGGTGGTCACCTGCTCGCCCACCAGCATGTCACTGGACTTGCCGATGACCACAGGGGTCAGGCCGGTGGCCTCCACCTTGATGACGGCGATGTCGTTGCGCTCCTGGCCGCCCACATAGGTGGCGGTGTACTCCTTGCCGTCAGAGAAGGTGACCTTGATGGAGTTGGCCCCGTTGATGACGTGGTAGTTGGTCAGAATGTAGCCGTCCTCGGTGATGACGAAGCCCGAGCCGGCGATGGCGCGGGTGACCGTCTGGCCAAAGATGTTGGTGCTGACGATGTCCACGGTGATGCCCACACAGGAGGAGACGTATTTGGCATAAATCTCTGCTGTGGTCAGCTCCTGGCTGGTGTCCACGGCCACGGTGTCCACCTGGGTGGGCGTCCGGTCGCCGGTGTAGAGGGTGGTGCCGCTGCCGCCGGTGATGCTCTGGTAGATGGGGTGGGCCAGACCGCCGATGAGGGCACAGACCAGGCACAGGGCGACGACCTTCCAAACACCTTTGTTTCTGGGCTTTTTGGGGGGCTTTTCCGGGCCCATGTCGTGGAAATCAGACCCGCCGAAGGTGGGTCCCTGTCCGCCCGCGGGGAAGGGGGGCAGATCGCCGGAGGAGAAGGGGTCCTGCCCGCTGCTTCTCCATTGTCCGTTGCTGTTGTAGTCCATAATGATGCCTCCTGTACCGGTATGTTCTCTCTGGGTCCGGGAAGGTCCGGTCCTGTCGTTCACTGGTGCCCAGTATATCGGGCATTTGTGAAGATTTCGTGACATCCAGGTGGAAAGTTTTTTAACTTTCTTCCTCCCTTTTTTGAACACCGGTCTCCCCCGCCGGCGTGCGGTGGAGGATGGCCCCCAAGTCCCGGCACACCATGGCCAGGTCCGCCGCCGTGGCGTGGAACATCCCCGCCCGCCACAGGTTGCGCAGCATGAGCAGGAGGACGGGGGCCAGGATCATGGCCAGCACCCCGCCGATCTTCATGCCCACATAGATGGCAAACAACGACAGCAGAGGGTGCAGGCCGGTCTGGTCCCCCACGATCTTGGGCTCCACCATCCGGCGGAAGAGGCACACCACCCCCCACACCGCCAGCATGGCCAGGCCCCGTTCCCAGTGGCCCAGGGCCAGCAGGGCGATGCCCCAGGGCACCATCACCGTGCCCGAGCCGATAATGGGGATGAAGTCCAGAATACCCAGCACCACCGCCAGCAGCACCCAATAGGGCTGTCCCATGAGGAGAAAGCCCACCAGCAAAATGGCAGTGACCCCCAGGGAGACCAGGACTTCCGCCTTCACATAGCCCCCAAAGGCGGCGCCGAAGGCGCTCTTGCCCTGGTGGGCGATGCGGCGCACGCTGGCCGGCAGGCGCTGGTGGGCCAGCTGGCGCAGGTGGGGATAGTCGGCGGCGGTAAAGAACCAGGCGATGAGGAAGAAGAGGAAGGCCAGCACAAAGGAGGAGATACTCCGCACCGCCGAGGTGGTGCGGGGGGCCAGGCTGTACACCAGCTCCTCCAACCAGGCCAGCAGCCGGTCGGACAGGCCCCAGATGGTCTCCTGGGTCTGCTGGGGCAGGTAAGCTAACCACTTGTCCATGGTGTGGCTGAGCTGGAAATAGCCGTGCTGGAAGGTGTACCACAAATCCTCCCAGTTTTCCAGCAGAGCCGACAGCTCCGTCCACCCCCGCCAGACCAGGGCGGCCACCACCCCTCCCAGGGCCCCGGTGAGCAGGAGGATGAGGAGGATGGCACCCACCCCCCGGGGGAGCTTGCACCGGGTGTGGAAGAAGCGCAGCAGGGGCTCGGTGAGCCAGGTGAAGAAGAGGGCCAGCAGAAAGGGCATGCACAGGGGCAGCAGGGGAGGCCCGGCCAGAAAGACCACCAGCAGCAGGCCCACGAAGATGGCCGCCCGGATGGCCAGCCGGGCCCACAGCCACAGCCGGTGGCCGGGGGGCAGGGGATAGGAAGGGGTAGACATAGCAATCGCCTCCAGAGGAAGGGGAAGGGTGGGGAGGGAGGTCCAGCATTGGAAAAGGCTGGAAACCGTATATGACAAAAAACCGTCTGAGAAGATCAGACGGTTTTTCCCGTTGTCACGGTGCCCTCACTTACTGAGGCAGCTTGTTCAGCCGCAGGGTCATCTTGCTCTTGCGGTTGGCGGCAGTATTCTTGTGCATCAGACCGCGGGCGGCAGCCTGGTCCACAGCCTTGACGGCCTGCTTGTATCTCACATCGGCCTCGCTGCGGTTGCCTTCGTTGATGGCAGCATCAAAATACTTCAGCTGAGTCTTCAGGGCGGACTTTGCGGCCTTGTTTCTTGCGGCCTTTGTCTGATTGACCAGAACACGCTTCTTTGCAGACTTGATATTCGGCAAACCAAACACCTCCTCCGATTCTTAAATATAATGTATTCACGGAAACTTCCGTGCGAGTATGTATTCTACCACAAGGAAAAGAAAATTGCAACCTTTTTTTTCAAAAAAATAAGGGTTTTCTGTGTCTTTCCGGGCAATTCTAAACATGGTGTGGAAAAGAAAATCCGTCCACTATATCTGGTGTTTCATGGAAAAGGAGTGTTGCAGCATGAACCGGGGAAGAAAGATCGACCTGGCCCTGGAGGCCAAGGAGCTGGCCGAGCAGGGGGCGGCGGAGAGCACCCGCCTGTCCGGGGTCCGGGCCCGGGAGGAGGAGGCGGCGGGCTATCCCCTGACCCGGGTGGAGATTTTAGACCAGGAGGGGGAGCGGGCCCTGGGCAAGCCCCGGGGGACCTATCTCACCCTCACCCTGCCCCAGCTGCCCCAGGGGCGGCAGGAGATCCTCCGGGCGGCCCGGGGGGTGGCGGAGGCCCTGTCCTCCCTGTCCGCCCTGCCCCGGGAGGGGCCGGTGCTGGTGGCAGGCCTGGGCAACCGCCGGGTGACCCCCGACGCCCTGGGCCCCCGGACCACGGACCTGGTGCTGGTGACCCGCCACCTGCAGGGGATTCTCCCCGGCTCCCTGCGCCCGGTGGCCGCTCTGGCGGCGGGGGTGACGGGGAGCACGGGCATGGAGAGCGGGGAGCTGCTGCGGGCGGTGACGGGGGCGGTGAAGCCCGTGTGCCTCATCGCCGTGGACGCCCTGGCCGCCCGGCGGCAGGAGCGGGTGTGCCGGACCATCCAGGTCTGCGACACGGGGATCGTCCCCGGCTCGGGGGTGGGCAACGCCCGCATGGCCCTGGACCAAAAGACCCTGGGCCTGCCGGTCATCGCCGTGGGGGTGCCCACGGTGGTGGAGGCGGCCACCCTCTGCCTGGACCTGCTGGAGGAGGCGGGGCAGGGGGGCTTTGACCCCGCCCTCTTCCGGCGGGAGGGGGCGGAGTGGTTTGTCACCCCCCGGAGCATCGACCAGGAGGTGGACGCCCTGGCCCAGGTGCTGGGGCTGGGGATCAGCGCGGCCCTGCATGTGGACTTTTCCGTGGAAGATGTGGAAAACTTCCTGTTATAAGGGGCTTTTTTGGGGCCGGAGCGGGGGAGAGGCGGGGGAGTTTTCCCCAAACCGGGGGCCGGGTGTGGACCGGGGGAAATTTCCCCGGGGGGCCGGGGATTTTGGGGGGAAATCTAAAATTAAGGTTGACAGGGAAGGCATTTTTCCGCTATAATAATCTGCACGTAACCATGGCCTTGTCCTGGTTGCCTGAACAGACGACCGCGGCTGGGGCAATTCAGCCGTTGTGGTTGGCGGGTGTTGTCCCGCTGGAAATAGATACTGGAGGTGTATCGGAAATGGTTCGTACCTATCAGCCTAAAAAGCGTCAGCGCTCCAAAGTCCATGGGTTCCGCAAGCGCATGGCCACCGCCAACGGGCGCAAGGTTCTGGCCCGTCGCCGTGCCAGAGGCCGTGCCCGCCTGACCCACTGATGCCAGGTTAACCGCATAAAGACGACAACAACGACTAGGACCGAGAAGAGGGGCGGGGAATCTAATATTCCACCGCCCCTAAAAGCTAAATTTTGGAACCCGCTGCGCTGGGCTTCCAAAATTGAGGGAATGGCAGCCGACTGCGCGCAAACCATGGCCGCGCAGCGGCCATGGTTCACACTTGCGGCTGAGAAGAAATTTTTTGCCGGCGAAGCCGGCAAAAAAATTCATTGGAATTTATTTTCCCGTCTGCGGACGGGAAAACTCTGCGAGGCTTTGGTGAGTGTGGGCGCTGGAAGTCTGTGACGCCCTTTTTTTGGGCTGTCGGAGGTGGCTCGTTGTTGTTGTTGGATTTGTGATGGGAAGAGGGGAAAATCGTTGTGAAGCATACCGTGTCCCTGAAGGAAAATAAGATCTTTCGCCGGCTTTATGCCAAGGGGAAGAGCGCCGTTGCGCCTACGATGGTTCTGTATTGCCGGAAAAACGGACGGAAGGAAAGCCGTCTGGGTCTGACCACCGGCACCAAGCTGGGCCATGCGGTGGTGCGCAATCGGGTCCGCCGCCGCCTGCGGGAGATCTATCGCTTACATGAGGGGCAGCTGCTGCCCGGTTACGATATTGTCGTCGTGGCCAGGGTGCGGGCTGTCCACAGCCGGTATGCCGAGCTGGAGCGCGACTTTCTCCGTCTGGCAAAAAAGCTCCAGCTTCTCTCCCAAACCAAGGGCGAGCTGCCCAGGGAGAAGAAGCCATGAAGACGCTGCTGCTCACCCTCATCCGCTTTTATCAAAAGGTCATCTCCCCTGCCCGGCCCCCCTGCTGCCGCTTCATCCCCACCTGCTCGGCCTATGCCCTGGAGGCCATTGAGAAGTACGGCGCGGTGAAGGGCGGGGCCCTTGCCCTGCGCCGCATCCTGCGCTGCAACCCCTTTCACCGGCAAAAGAGCATCGAGTATGACCCCGTCCCCTGAGCAGCCGCGCCCTTCTCCCCCGCCCCCCAGGCGGGTGTATCAAACCTGGAGGCGCTGCCATGAGTATCATCTTAACCCCTTTCGCCAAACTGCTGCTGCTCTTCTATAACATCACCGGCAGCTACGGTGTGGCCCTCATCCTTTTCAGCCTGGTCATCCGCCTGGTCCTCTTCCCCGTCTTCCTCAAAGGCCGGAAGGGGATGCTGGGCATGAGCAGCCTGGCCGAAAAGCAGAAGGTCCTGCAGCAGAAGTACGCCCGGGACCGGGAGAAATACAGCCAGGAGCTGCAGAAGCTCTATGAGCAGGAAGGCGTCAAGCCCTCCGCCGGCTGTCTCTGGTCCCTGCTCCCCCTGCCCTTTTTGATGGTCCTGTACGCCATCATCCGCCAGCCGCTGACCTACCTGCTGAACATGAGCCAGGATCAGTTCAACGTGGTCTCGAACCTGCTCTACGGCAATGTGCTCGACTACAAGAACCAGCAGCTGCAGATGGCCCAGGACGTCTTCCTCAACTACGACAAGATCATCGCCGCCGTGCCGGAGCTGTCCGGCATGCCCCACATCGACTTTACCTTCCTGGGGGTCAACCTCTCCCAGACCCCCTCCTTCCTCTTCTGGCGGGCCGATGACGTGGGGGCCGCCTTCGGGCTCTGGCTCATCCCCGTCATCTCTGCCGTGCTGGGCGTGGTGTCCATGATCGTCACCAATAAGATCAACGCCAAGGTCCTGGGCACCGGCCGCACCATGGACCAGAACGCCCGCATGACCATGATCATCATGCCCATCTTCTCCCTGTGGATCTGCTTCACCCTCCCCGCCGCCCTGGGCGTGTACTGGATCGCCAACAGCGTCTTTGCCATGCTCCAGGAGGTGCTGAACATCCCCTTCCTGCGCTCCTTCCTGAAGAAGCAGGAGGAGACCAAGGCCAAGCGCCAGGAGGAAGAGAAAGAACGGGTCAAGCTGGAGAAAAAGGCCCAGGCCGAGGCCAAGAAAAAGGCCGCCGAGGAGATGCGCCGCATCCAGATGGAGCGCAAGCTCAACAAGAGCATCGCCGGCGCCAGCCGGGAGGGCATCCGGGCCTACGCCCGGGGCCGTCTGTATGACCCCGAGCGCTACCCCACCTTCCCCTACCAGGACCCCAACGAGGTCATCAAGGCTCAGGAGGCCCAGCGCCAGAAGCAGCTGGAGGAGAAGGCCGCCGCCAAGGCCAACAAGAAGAAGGGCAAGGCGGCCCCCGCCCCGGCCCAGCCCGAGGCCGAGGTCCAGGAGACCGTGACCCAGGAGACCGTGACCCAGGAGACCGTGACCGAACAGACCGTGGCCGCCGCCCCCTCTGCCCCCAAGGCGGAGAAAAAGCCCGCCCCGTCCGCCGCCGCCGAAGAGGAGGACTTTGCCGAGGAGGCCTTTGTGGAGGAGTCCTTCCTGGAGGAGAGCGACGGGGACAATGAAGAAAAATAAGGAGAGACAAGCCTGATGTTGAAATGGATAGAAGCCACAGGCAGATCGGAAGATGCTGCCATCCAGAATGCCCTGGCCCAGCTGGGTCTGGACCGGGACAGTGTCTCCGTGGAGGTCCTGGAGCGGGCCAGAAGCGGGTTTTTGGGCATCGGCAGTTCTCCGGCCAAGGTGAAGGTCACCTATGAGGTGCCCGACGAGGAGACCCCCGCCCCCCAGCCCGTCCA
>DXEA01000189.1 GCA_019115225.1 Candidatus Evtepia faecigallinarum | reverse complement strand
CATTTGAATTTCTTTTCCCGTCTGCGGACGGGAAAACTCTGCGAGGCTTTGGGCGCCGGGGGCGCCGGGGGTGCGGGCCGCCGGAGGCGGGCCGCGTTTTTTGTGTGTGGGAGAGGGAAAAAGGACCTGCGAAGGCAGGTCCTTTTTGGCTGTTGGGGTTTGGTGGGCTTACAGGAAGGCCACGCCGTAGATCACATAGGCCACCAGGGTCAGAGCACCGGCGGTGAGAGCAAAGGGCATCTGGGTTTTTACATGGTCCAGAGGCTGGATGTTGGTGGCCCGGGAGATGAGGATGGCGTTGTCCGAATAGAAGCACAGCTGGGTGCCCAGGACGGTGCCGGAGAAGATGGCCGCAATGGCCACCGCCATGTTGGCGTCCATGGCCTGGACCAGGGAGACCACCAGAGGCACCATGATCACCGCCACCCCCCAGGCGTTGGCCAGGGCGAAGGTCATCAGGGTGGCCACCAAAAAGATCACCAGGGGCAGGAACTTGCCGCTCATGAAGGGGGCCACCGTGCCGATGATGTAAGTGGACATGCCCAGGGTCTCACAGGCATTCTTGAACAGGAAGGCGATGACCAGCAGCACCAGAATGGACATCATGGAGGAAAAGCCGTCCCACATGGTGTCCACATACTCGGCCAGGGTCATCAGCCGCCGGGCCAGGTACATCACGCAGGTGAAAATAAGGGTCACCACCAGGCCCGAGAGCACGTCCACATCAAAGTAGATGGTGCCGATGAGCAGCACCACGATGGGCAGCACAAAGTCGATCACGCCGGCCTTCCCCTTCTTCTTGGCGGGGGCGGCCTCGGCCTCGGGTTCGGTGAGCACCTGCTGCTCGGGGATGAGCTCCTCGGGCTCCTCGTCATACACCCGCTGGGCAGTGAAGAGGTCTCCGGTCTCGTCGGCCTGCTTTTGGTACTTCTTAATAGGCCCGAAGAGGGGGATGACCCCCGCGATGACCAGGATGAGCACCACCAGGCACAGCATGGGATAGAACATATACGGGATGGACTGGGCATAGACGCCCAGGGCGCTGCTCCCCTCGGGGACGATGCCCGTCTCCTCGATGAGGCTAGCAAAGTAGATGGTCCAGGAGGTCAGGGGCACCAGCACCACCATGGGCGCCGAGGTGGAGCCAATGACATAGGCGGTCATGGTCCGGTGGAGCTTGTGGGAGTCGTTGAGGCGCTTGACGGTGGTGGCGGTGGTCATGATGTTCAGGTAGTCGTCCACGAACAGGATGACGCTCAGCAGCCACTCGGCGGCCAGGGATTTCTTTCGGGTAGAGGCAAACCTGGCCAGCAGCTCGGAAAAGCTCATGGCGGCCTGGGACCGCTCCAGCACACAGATCAGGCTGCCCAGCAGGCCCACCACCAGCAGCACCCAGACATTGTCGGCGGCGACCACCTGCATCTGCTCGATGAGGGCGTAGAACCAGTCCCCCTTGTAGCCTATGACCAGGGCCACCAGGGCGGCCAGAAACAGAGATTCAAAGGTGCGCTTTGTAATCAGCGCCAGAACAAACAGGACAATAACAGGAACGATACTGACAATACCATAGGTTGCATCCATTCCAATACCCCCTTCTGGGGACTCGGTCCCCTGCAAACGTCAGGAATCACAAGGCGTAGCGGATGCGGCGGGTATTTGGCGGCGGACGGTGCCGGGGTTGTCAGAACGGGTCCTTTCTCATGGTCAGCTGCGCATATCCAGCTCCAGCAGCAGGCGCATGACCTCCCAGCGGGAAGTCACGCCCAGCTTGCGGAACATGTTCTGGAAATGCTTTTGCAGGGTGGAGCCCCGCACCTGCAGGGCCTCGGCGATCTCGTGGTTGTTGCGAAACCTGGTCAGCAGCTCCAGCAGCTCCGTCTCCCGGGCGGTCAGGCCGTACTTGGCGGCCACGGCGGACAGGTCCCCGCCGCCGGGCACCCCGGGGCGGCTGGACTTATCCAGCAGTGTGGCCATGTGCTGGTTGAGATGAGAGCCGATGGCTTTGAGCAAAAAGAGCTCCTCCTCGGTAAAGGGACCGTCCTGCCGGCAGCGGAACAGACTGAGCACCCCCAGGTGGCGGCCGTTGTGGACCACGGCGTAAAAGAGGGTGTCATAGATGCCATAGGGCTGGTAGCACTTCTGATAGATGGTGGAGTGCAGGCGCTCCTGGTCTGCCACCAGGTCACTCTCCCGGAAGATGGTGGCCTCCCGGCAGCGGCCCAGCCAGCCGGTCTGGTCGGCATCGGCATAGCGCATGTAGTTGCGCTCGGCTTCGGTAAATTCCGCAGGAACGCACAGAGGGTCCAGCAGAAAGATGTGGCCCTCCCGCTCCTCGCTGCGCAGGATACTGGCATAAGGGGCAGGGATGAGCAATTTCAGCATAGGCAAGAAGTACTGCCCCAGACATGCATAATTCCGGCACCGATACAGTTCAGACAGAACTTGGTTAAAAATGAGAAATACGTTCTTTTCTACCATTTTTTGGTGCTCCTTCATTTAGAATCCTTCCTCAATTCTACTATAATGGAAAGCTTTTAGAAATACCATACTTCAAAATATGAAACGCTACTTCTTTTCAAGTAAAAAAGGGAAAAAGAAGAGAATTTTCATGCCATAGTGATTGCCTTATAATAAAAGTGGAAACACTACCCTTTTCCAAAAGCTCCCGGAATCCTTCCTCGATTCAGCGGAGCGGCATGACACCCCCGGCGGGGGGACTTGCAAAAAATTGGCAGAGAACGGATCGGATCAGGGAATTCCGGGCCGCCGCAGCGGGCGGCGGCTTTCCCGAAGAAGGATGCAAGAGTGAGACATGGATACATGGATAATTGTTAGGAGGTACTTACTATGGCGAACAAGGAACAAGTGGTCCGCGAGCTTGACCGCGTGATTGAACTCATCAAGACCCGGGCAAAGGACATCCCCGACGGGACCAAACAGGAGATGGTCACCGAGACCATCCGCAACTTTGACCAGTATGTCAGCCCCGGCTGGCTGCAGTATCGCAAGTCGGTCTCCTCCGAAAACGACGGCTACGCCGTGCTGGAGTGGGAGGACGGCGGCGCCTACTTCTACGGCCTGGGGGGCGAGAAGTTCTTGGACTGCCTGGGCGGCTTTGGCATCTACACCGCCGGCCACAGCCAGCCGGAGATCGTGGACGTGGTCAAGGCCCAGCTGGACCGCCAGGGCCTGCACTCCCAGGAGCTGCTGGACCCCCTGCGGGGCTATCTGGCCAAGGCCGTGGCCGACACCGCCCCCGGCGACCTGCAGCAATGTTTCTTCACCAACTGCGGCACGGAGGCCGTGGAGATCGCCCTGAAGCTGGCCCGGTTCAAGACCGGCGGACGCTGGTTCATCTCCACCGTCCGGGCCTTCCACGGCAAGACCGCCGGCTCCCTGGCCATCGGCGGCAAGGGGACCTATCGGGAGCCCTATCTGCCCCTGGTCCAGCAGGTGACCCATGTGGAGTACGGCAACGCCGCTGACATGCGCAAGGCCATTGAGAACTTAGAGGCCGTGGGCGAGAAGATCGCCGCCGTCATCCTGGAGCCCATCCAGGGCGAGGCCGGCGTCATCGTGCCCCCTGCCGGCTACCTCAAGGAAGTGCGCCAGCTGTGCGACGAGCACAACATCCCCCTGATCCTGGACGAGATCCAGACGGGCATGGGCCGCACCGGCACCATGTGGCGCTGTGAGGCCGAGGACGTGGTGCCTGACGTGATGACCTTCGGCAAGGCCTTCGGCGGCGGCGTGATGCCCATTACGGGCCTGATTTGCCGGCCCCACATGTGGAGCCAGGAGCTCATCGACAACCCCTACCTGCTGGGCTCCACCACCTTCGGCGGCAACCCCGTCTGCTGCGCGGCGGCCATTGCCACCATCCGCTTCATGCTGGCCCACGACATCCCCGGTCAGTGCCGGGACAAGGGCGCCAAGCTGAAGGCCGGCCTGGAGGCCGCCTGGAAGAAGTATCCCAAGCTGGTGGACGAGGTCCGGGGCGTGGGCCTGATGCTGGCCGTGGAATTTGCCAACGACGAGATCGGCTATGCCTTCTCCAAGAACATGTATGCCCACAAGGTCATCATCGCCGGCACCCTGAACAACTCCAAGACCATCCGCTTTGAGCCCACCGCCGTCATGACCGACGAGGAGATCGACTTCGTCATCCGGGCGGTGGATGAGTCCCTGGCCCAGGTGCAGGCAGAGATGGGCTGAGAGAGGCGCACCGACACGACCAACAGGAGGGAATCCGATGAAGCTTTGTAAGAATTATATCAACGGCGAGTGGGTGGAGAGCGTCAGCGGCAAGAAGAACCCCACCTATAACCCCGCCACCGGCGAGGTGCTGGCGGAGATGACCGTCAGTACCCCCGAGGATGTGGACCTGGCCGTAGCCGCCGCCCGCACCTCCTTCTACGAGACCCGGGACTGGCGGGACATGGACAGCCAGACCAGAGGCGACGTGCTGCTGAAGATCGCCGACCTCATCGACAAGTATCGTGACGAGCTGGCCCGCATGGAGTCCATGGACATGGGCAAGCCCCTGCGGGAGGCCGAGGGCGACGTGGACGACGCCCTGCACTGCTATCGCTACTATGCCGGCCTCATCAAGGCCCCCCACGGCGGCTGCTATGAGGTCAACGAGGGCTTTGGCAAGATGCACTCCTTTACCATGCACGAGCCTGTGGGGGTGGTGGCCCTCATCAGCGCCTGGAACTTCCCCTTCGTCATGGGCTCCTGGAAGATCGCCCCCGCCCTGGCCGCCGGCAACAGCATCATCTTCAAGCCCGCCTCCAACGCGGTGCTGTCCAATGTGAAGATGTTTGAGATCCTCCACGAGGCCGGCGTGCCCAAGGGGGCAGCCAACCTCATCCTGGGCCCCGGCGGCTCCGTGGGCGAGGCCCTGGCCTCCCACAAGGGCATCGAGATGATCACCCTCACCGGCTCCACCGCCGTGGGTCAGACCATCATGCGCTGCGCCGCCAGCAACATCAAGAAGATCGGCCTGGAGCTGGGCGGCAAGTCCCCCAACATCATCTTCGCCGATGTGGACCTGGAGGCTGCGGTGGAGTGGGCCATGATCGGCATCTTCTTCAACCAGGGCGAGGTGTGCTGCGCCGGCTCCCGGATCATCATTGAGGAGAGCATCCACGACGCCTTCGTCAAGCGCTTTGCCGAGCGGGCCAACGCCATGACCCTGGGCAACCCCCTGGATAACCCCGACATGGGCCCCCTGGTCAGCGAAGGCCAGCTGCGGGACGTGCTGGGCTATGTCCAAAAAGGCATCGAGGAGGGGGCCACCCTGGTCTGCGGCGGCGAGCGGTATACCGAGGGCGAGTGCGCCAAGGGCTACTTCATGCGCCCCACTATTTTTGACAACTGCACCTCCGACATGACCATCGTCCGGGAGGAGATCTTCGGCCCCGTGGTCACCATCCAGACCTTCAAGACCGAGGAGGAGGCCATCGCCCTGGCCAACGACACCGACTACGGCCTGGCCGGCGGCGTCTTTACCCACCAGCTGGAGCGGGCCCTGCGGGTGGTCAAGGAGGTCCGGGCGGGTATCACCTGGGTCAACGCCTTCAACCCCACCTTCAACGAGGCCCCCTGGGGCGGCTACAAGATGTCCGGCATCGGCCGGGAGCTTGGCGTCCACGGCCTGGAGGAGTACCAGGAGATCAAGCAGGTCAACATCAACCTCACCCCCGGCCCCGCTGGGTGGTATGAACACTGACACCATTCTATCCTTTCAAGATCCTTTCTCTGAAAAGAGAGCGAGAGGGCACAGCCTTTGGCTGTGCCCTCTCTGCTTGTCGAAGAAGGCCAGCCTTCTTCGACAAAGGGGATGGCGCTGCGCGCCTCGGTTGTCCGCCAAGGGGCGGACAATTCGGCACGCCGCTCCGGGAGAAGTATTTTCGGCGACGTACACGCCGCCGCCGAAAATGATTCCATCTGATTTCGCGGCTGCGGCCGCGAAACTCTGCGAGGCTTTTTCCACAGACTGAGAGGGCACAGCCATTGGCTGTGCCGTCTCGCAGTTTGTCCATAGATTACAGCTGCCGGCCCACGGTGTAGGCGGTGGCGATGGCGGTCATCACGCTGCCCACCTTGCCGCCGTCGCCCACCTGGTAGACGGCGATGCCGTGGCCGTCTAACGCAGAGGCCAGGGAGGTGCGGGGGGTGAAGCCCACCGCCAGGACCACATGGTCGGCGGCCAGCTCCTCCCGGCCCGCCGGGCCCTGGGCGACGGCCCCTGTTTCTGTGACCTCGGCCAGGCGGCAGCCGGTCCTGAGGGTGACCCCGGCTTCGTCCAGCAGGTCCCGGAGCATGGAGGAGTTCATCTCCGGCACCGGGATGCCGGCGGAGAGGATGTCGGGCAGGGCCTCCAGGATGGTGACCGTTTTGCCCTCCCGGGCAAAGCCCAGGGCGGTCTCGCAGCCCACCAGGCCGCCGCCCACCACCACGATCTTCTGGCCGGGCAGGGCGGGGCCGGTGAGGGCGGTGACGCAGTCGACCACCTTGGCATCCTCGATGCCGGGGACGAGGGGCACCGTGGGGGCAGCCCCCACCGCCAGGACCACAGCGTCGGGCTTCCGGGCCAGGATGTCCCGGGCGGTCAGGGACAGGCCGGTCTCCACGGTGACCCGGAGCTTGGTCAGCTGGCGCTGGTACCAGGCGTTGAGCTCGTTCAGCTCCTTCTTAAAGTCGTGGGCCCCGGCGGGGATCAGGTTGCCCCCCAGGGTCTCCCCTGCCTCGCACAGGGTGACGGTGTGGCCCCGCAGGGCGGCGCACCGGGCGGCCTCCATGCCGGCCACGCCGCCGCCCACCACCAGGACCTTCTGCTTCTCCAGGGCGGGGGTGAGGGGGAAGGTGGCCTCCCGGGCGGCCTGGGGGTTCACCGCGCACCCGGCCCGGCGGCCGGCCTTCAGGGCGCCGATGCACCCCTGGTTGCAGCCGATGCAGGGGCGGATATCTTCGGGACATCCCATGGCCACCTTTTGGGCATAGGCGGGGTCTGCCAGGGAGGGACGGCCCAGGACGATGGCGTCCAGCTTGCCGTCGGCAATGGCCTGGGCGGCCAGGTCGGGGTCGTTCATCCGGCCCCCGCACAGCACGGGGATGCGCACCACCTGCTTGCAGGCGGCGGCCAGGTCGATCACCCGGCCCTTTTCCATATAGCAGGGGGGCGCGGCGTAGTAGAAGGAGTCGTACTGGCCAAAGTCCACGCTCAGGCAGTCGTAGCCGTAGCCTTCCAGGCGGCGGGCGATCTCCAGACCCTCCTCCAGGGTCCGGCCCACCTCGTTCTCCCCGTGGAGGGAGGGCTTGTTATAACCCTTGATGTAGGACTTGAGGGCCAGGCGCATGGACACCAAAAAGTCCGCCCCGCAGGCGGCCTTGACCCCATCGACGATCTCCCGGGCGCAGCGCAGGCGGTTTTCCAGCTCCCCGCCGTACTCGTCGGTGCGGTGGTTCATGAAGGTCATGGCGAACTGGTCCAGCAGGTAGCCCCAGTGCATGGCGTGGACCTCGATGCCGGGAAAGCCGCACTGTTTGAAAAGGACCGCCGTGGCGATCATCTGGTCGATCTTTTGGCGGATCTGGTCCTTGGTCAGGGCGGGGGCCAGCCGGGCGGGGTCGTGGTAGTAGGGGATCTCCGAGGGGCAGAAGCACCCCGGGGCGTTGCGGCCATAGCCCATGGACACCTGGGGAATCATTTTCGCGCCGTAGGCGTCCAGGCGCTCCAGCAGCTCCACGGCGGTGCGCTGGAAGGTCTTGGGGGCTTTTAAGGGCTGCTTGCTGTCCAGGGGGTGGACGGGGTCCACCAGGGTGTCCGGGTGAAAGGCCCCGGTGTAGAGCAGGCCAAAGCCCCCCTTGGCCCGGGCCTCAAAATAGGCCAGCCCGTCCGGGGAGAACTCCCCAAAGGGGCCGTGGAGGGAGGGCATGGTGAGGGGGCCCATGCAGAAGCGGTTCTTGAGGGTCATGCGCCCGATCTTCAGGGGCTGGAGCAGGGGGGCGTGGGATACAGTCATGGGGATCGTCTCCTTTGTCGTTGGTATCCGCCATACCGCCGGGGCAGGCGGGAGAAAAGGGTTTTACGGAAGGGTCCGCCGGAAGAAGTCCCAGGCGTTCTGCCAGCACACGGCCTCGATCTCCCGG
>DXEA01000022.1 GCA_019115225.1 Candidatus Evtepia faecigallinarum | reverse complement strand
CTCACCGGTTTGTCAAGAAGTTTTTTCCACTCTCCTGAGCGTCCTTTCCCTGCCATTCCGGCCCCGTCTCGCGACAGCTTTGATAGAATACCACGGGTTATCCACATTGTCAAGCTTAAATTTTCATTTTTTTAACTTTTTCTTTTGCGTCCCTTCCTCTCTTCCCCATGGTAAAACATGGTTGCCATTTCCTGCAACCTATGCTTTAATAAGAAATATATTATCATGTAATAAGGAGTGTTGCTTCATGCGTACCAACCGCCTGATCCCCGCGCTTCTCCTTTCCCTCCTCCTGTTGTGTTCCTGCGGCCAGCAGGAGCCCGCCGAAGATCCCGCCGATTCCTCGCCTTCCCAGGAGACCCTGAGCCCCCAGCCCGATGTCTCCCAAAACCCCGGCGGTCTGTATCTGGTCGACCTTCTGGACATGACCGTAGCAGACGTAACTGCCCTGTGGGGGGAGGACCTCAATTACATGGAGGGCTGGTACTTCGGTGCCTCCAAATACTTCAACTATGCCGACTACCGGGTCCCCTACCACTTTTCCTTCCTGGACGAAGCCCGCACGGGAACTGCCAGCGGCAGCGAGGCCATCTCCACCGTGACCTATCTGCCCCAGCAGGGCACCATTGTCTTGGTGGCCCCGGACATCCCTGCCTCCGTCACCTATACCCAGCTCAAGGAGCAGGGGCTGGAGGGAACCTTCTCCACCGAGATCGGCCCCGGCGATGAGTTCCACCAGGGGGCGGCAGCCTATTTTGACTGCGACTACAGCGACACCGTCGGCCTGACCTTCCTCTGGTCTGAGGGCCTTGACCCGGCGCAGGACCCCGCCGACTCCATCACCGCCGTGCGCGTGGACACCCAAGCCTCCTCCGACGGGTCCTCTGCCTCCTCCGGCGGCCAGACCCAGGGGGACACCACCCCGACGGATGCCATCCCCGACCCCATCCCCGAAGGCGTCGGCGGCGCGCCCCAGGGCTTCACCGGCGTCATGGGGTGCCGTTTCTTCATCCCCCAGGGCTTTACCCAGGACAACATCCGGCCCGCCGTGGGATACCTTTATCAATATTCCGATTCTGGGCGCGGCATGACCATTTCCATCAGCGAGTGTGCCCTGATCGCCCTGCCCACCACCCCTGAGGAGGACTATTTCAATGCCCTGGCCTCCTCCAGCAGACAGGTGACCTACTCCTTCCAGGAGGATGGCCGCTATGTCCTCAGCGGCAACACAGGGGACCAGATCTTCTATGAAGCTGTCTACTATAACGACAGCAACCGCTGCGAAGTCTCCTTCCTCTATCCCCAGGCCAACGCCGATATCTGCAACACCATCGTGGAGGAGTTCATGGCCGGCTTTTCTGCCTTCTGACCCGCAGCCGGGGAAATCCCCGGTTGCGCCGGCCTGAAAAATGTGCTTTAATGTACTATATTATTGAATAACCCAAGGGAGGAAGTCCCATGCCCATTAAAATCCCCAATTCTCTGCCCGCCCGGGAGATCCTGGAGGGGGAGAATATCTTCGTCATGACAGAATACCGGGCCATCCACCAGGATATCCGCCCCCTGAAGCTGCTCATCCTGAACCTGATGCCCACAAAAATCGCCACCGAGACCCAGCTGCTGCGCAAGTTCTCCAACACGCCCCTTCAAACCCAGGTGGAGCTGCTGCAGACCATCAGCCACGACGCCCAGAACGTGGACCGCAGCCACCTGGAGTCCTTCTACACCTCCTTTGCCCAGATCAAGGACAATTTCTACGACGGCCTGGTCATCACCGGCGCCCCTGTGGAGAACATGGACTTCGAGGCCGTGGACTACTGGGACGAGCTGTGCCAGATCATGGACTGGTCCAAGACCCACGTCCACTCCACCCTCCACATCTGCTGGGGGGCCCAGGCCGGGCTGTACTATCACTACGGCATCCCCAAGTATGTGCTGCCGGAAAAGCTCTTCGGGGTCTTTGACCACAAGGTCCTAAAACCCTCCTCCCCCCTCTTCCGGGGCTTTGACGACCGCTTCTATGCCCCCCACTCCCGCCACACTGAGGTATTGGAGGAGGACATCCGCAAGGTCCCCGACCTGGAGGTGCTGGCGGTGTCCGAGGAGGCCGGCGTCTTTGCCGTAAAGACCGACGACAGCCGCCAGTTCTTCTTCCTGGGCCACCTGGAGTACGACCGGGACACCCTGGCCCAGGAGTATTGGCGGGACGTGGGCCGGGGGCTGCCCATCCAGGTCCCCCGCCACTATTTCCCCGGCGATGACCCCAACCAGACCCCCATCGTCCGCTGGCGCTCTGCCGGGCAGCTGATCTATACCAACTGGCTCAACTACTACGTCTACCAGACCACCCCCTATGACCTGACCTCCCTGGCTCCCCAGTGAGAACCGGTCATTCCTGGAAAAAAATGCATTGACAGAAAAATTTTCTGTCATTATAATAGAATTATCAACATCAACCATATTGCACCCTACCGGGCGACCGGTGACATCCCTGCCTGACAGGACCTTTCAAACATCTTTTATAATCGGATATGGTTCGGATGAAGAAACCGGGAGAGGCCGCGCCCAGCGCGGCGCCGAAGGGGCTGCGAGAACTCTCAGGCAAAAGGACCGGTTTTGGACGAGACTCCGGAAAGCGGAACACGCACCGAAGAGGCAATCCGTTCCGGCGGAGAATCTTTCAGGTCAGGATACGGAGGCGCGGCGTTTGGCATGGCCAAATTCCGCACCTCCGTTTTTTGATGGACCGGGGAGGGCGCAGGGTGCAAGGAGAAAAGGAGCGATTATTATGGAACGGAAAACCCCTCTCTATGACGTGCATGTGGCAGAAGGCGGCAAGATCGTCCCCTTCGCCGGCTATCTGCTGCCGGTGCAGTATGGCAGCGGCGTGATCAAGGAGCACATGGCCGTGCGTGAGCAAGCCGGTCTGTTCGACGTCTCCCACATGGGTGAGGTCCTCTTCACCGGCCCCACGGCCCTGGCCACCCTGAATCACCTGCTCACCAACGACTATTCCAACATGCCCATCAACAAGGTCCGCTACGGCGTCATGTGCACCCCCGAGGGCGGCACCATCGACGACCTGGTGGTCTACAAGTTCGGCGAGGAGGCCTATCTGGTGGTGGTCAACGCCGCCAACCGGGAAAAGGACTTTGCCCACATGTCCCAGAACCTGCTGCCCGGCACCAAGGCTGAGGACATCTCTGACACCGTGGCCCAGCTGGCCCTCCAGGGCCCCAAGGCCCCGGCCATCCTAAAGAAGCTGCTGCCCGAGGACCAGATCCCCAAGGGCTATTACACCGCCCTGCCCAACGTGGAGATCCAGGGCATGAAGTGCATGATCTCCCGCACCGGCTACACCGGCGAGCTGGGCTATGAGATCTACACCTCCAACGAGGACGCCCCCAAGCTGTGGAAGGTCCTGCGGGAGGCCGGCGAGGAGTTCGGCCTCATCCCCTGCGGCCTGGGCGCCCGTGACACCCTCCGTCTGGAGGCCGCCATGCCCCTGTACGGCCACGAGATGGACGAGACCGTCACCCCCCTGGAGGCCGGCCTGGATTTCGGCGTGAAGCTGAACAAGGAAGAGTTCATCGGCAAGGACGCTCTGGTGGCCGCCGGCTCCCCCAAGCGGGTGCGCGTGGGCCTGGAAGTGACCAGCCGCGGCATCGTCCGTGAGCACCAGGACGTGTATCTGGGTGAGGAGAAGATCGGCCAGACCACCTCCGGCACCCACTGTCCCTACCTGGGCAAGGCCATCGCCATGGCCCTCATCGACGCACAGCATGCCGCCGAAGGCACCCTGCTGGAGGTGGACGTGCGCGGCCGCCGGGTGACCACGAAGATCGTCCCCCTGCCCTTCTACAAGCGGGGCTGAGCATTCCCACTGTCACAAAAATCCGAACGATTTTGATTTATGGAGGTAATTTATCATGTCTAACATTCCTGCCAACCTGAAGTACAGCAAGTCCCACGAATGGATCCTGGAGGAAGACGGCGTCTTCACCATCGGCCTGACCGACTATGCCCAGAGCGCCCTGGGCGACATCGTCTTCATCAACCTGCCCGAGGAGGGCGACGACGTCACCGCCGGCGAGGCTTTCGCTGACGTGGAGTCCGTCAAGGCCGTCTCCGACGTGTTCTCCCCTGTCACCGGCTCCATCACCGCCGTCAACGAGGCCCTGCTGGACGATCCCGCCCAGATCAACGAGGCCCCCTATGAGGCTTGGCTGATCAAGGTGGGCCAGGTCAGCGACACCGAGGAGCTCCTGGACGCCGAGGGTTATGAGGCCGTCGTGGCCGCAGAGGAGGCATAATATGGGCAGCTACATTCCCGCAACAGGGGAAGAGCGGCAAGCCATGCTGAAGGCCATCGGCCTGACCTCCACCGATCAGCTCTTTGACATCGTCCCCGAGGCTGTGCGGGTGAAGAACCTGGACCTGCCCGAGGGTCTGAGCGAGATGGAAGTCAGCCAGCGCATGGCCGGCATGGCCGGAAAGAACCGGATCTTCTCCTCCGTCTATCGGGGGGCCGGGGCTTACCGCCACTACATCCCCTCCATCGTCAAGACCGTCACCACCAAGGAGGAGTTCCTCACTGCCTACACCCCCTATCAGGCGGAGATCAGCCAGGGTGTGCTCCAGTCCATCTTTGAGTATCAGACCCAGATGTGCGAGCTGACCGGCATGGACGTGTCCAACGCCTCTGTCTATGACGGCGCCACCGCCGCCGCCGAGGCCGTGTTCATGTGCCAGGAGAGAAAGCGCCACACCGTGGTGGTCTCCGGGGCCGTGGACCCCCAGAACCTGGCCGTGATCCGGACCTATTGCGAGAGCCGTGACGTGCCCGTGGTGGTCCTGCCCGCCAGCGGCTACGCCACCGACCCGGCCGCTTTGAAGGCCGCCCTCACCGGCGAGACCGCCGCCGTCTATGTCCAGAGCCCCAACTACTACGGGGTCCTGGAGGACATGGACGCCATCGTGGCCGCCGCCCATGAGGCCGGGGCCAAGGTCATCATGGGGGTCAACCCCATCTCCCTGGGCCTGCTGAAGACCCCCGCTGAGTATGACGTGGACATCGCCGTGGGCGAGGGTCAGCCTCTGGGCATGCCCCTGTCCTTCGGCGGCCCCTACCTGGGCTTTATGACCTGCAAGAAGGCCATGATGCGCAAGCTGCCCGGCCGTATCGTGGGCCAGACCACCGACGCCCAGGGGCGGCGGTGCTTCGTGCTCACCCTCCAGGCCCGGGAGCAGCACATCCGCCGGGAGAAGGCCTCTTCCAACATCTGCTCCAACCAGGCCCTGTGCGCCATGACCGCCTCGGTCTATCTGGCCGCCATGGGCCCCAAAGGCCTGCATCAGGTGGCCGAGACCTGTGCCGCCCACGCCCACTACCTGGCCGACGGGCTGGCCAAGCTGGGCTTTGCCCTGCGCACCGGCGACAAGCCCTTCTTCCATGAGTTCATCACCGACTGCCCCGTGGACCCCCAGGTCCTGTGCGCCAAGCTGGAGGAACAGGGCATCCTGGGCGGCCTGCCGGTGGACGGCGGCATCCTGTGGTGCTGCACCGAGTGCAACAGCAAGGCTGATATGGACCGTCTGCTGGCGGTCATTGGGGAGGTGCTTGGATAATGAAACTGCTGTTTGAACGGAGCCGCTCCGGCCGGGGCAGCACCCTGCTGCCCGCCTGCGATGTGCCCGCCGTCTCCTATGACCAGGGCCTGCTGCGGGCCAAGACACCCCACCTGCCCGAGATCGCCGAGGTAGACCTGGGCCGGCACTACACGGAGCTTGCCAAGCAGACCCACGGGGTCAACGACGGCTTCTACCCCCTGGGCTCCTGCACCATGAAGTATAACCCCCGGGTCAACGAGGAAGCCGCGGCCCAGCCCGGCTTTACCCAGCTGCACCCCCTCCAGCCCCTGGAGACCGTTCAGGGCGCCCTGGAGGTCCTGTATACCGCGGAAAAGCTGCTGTGTGAGATCACCGGCATGGACGGCATGTCCTTCCAGCCCGCCGCCGGCGCCCATGGTGAGTACACCGGCCTGCTGCTCATCCGCAAGTACCATCAGTCCCGGGGCGACAGCGCCCGGACCAAGATCCTGGTCCCCGACGCCGCCCACGGCACCAACCCGGCTTCCGCCACCATGGCGGGCTTTGACGTGGTCTCCATCCCCTCCAACCCCCAGGGCGGCGTGGACCTGGAGGCCCTGCGCAAGGCTGCCGGCCCGGATACCGCCGGCCTGATGCTCACCAACCCCAACACCCTGGGCCTGTTTGACGCCAACATCCTGGAGATCACCCAGATCGTCCACGATGCCGGCGGCCTGTGCTACTACGACGGCGCCAACCTCAACGCCGTCATGGGCCAGGTCCGGCCCGGCGACATGGGCTTTGACTGCGTCCACCTGAACCTGCACAAGACCTTCTCCACCCCCCACGGCGGCGGCGGTCCCGGCAGCGGGCCGGTGGGCTGCAAGGCCCTGCTGGAGCCCTTCCTGCCCACCCCCCGGGTGAAGGAAGAGAACGGCGCCTACAGCCTGTACACCCCCGCGCAGACCATGGGTCAGGTGCGCAGCTTCTATGGCAACTTCCTGGTGGTGGTCAAGGCCCTGACCTACATCCTCACCCTGGGCAAGCAGGGCATCCCCGCCGCTTCTGCCGGGGCCGTGCTCAACGCCAACTATCTGATGAAGCAGCTGCTGGGCCACTATGACATGTCTCACGAGGGCCTGTGCATGCACGAGTTCGTCATGACCCTCCAGGGTCTGGCCCACGACACGGGCGTGACCGCCATGGACGTGGCCAAGCGCCTGCTGGACTTCGGCATCCATCCGCCCACGATGTACTTCCCCCTCATCGTCCATGAGGCCCTCATGGTGGAGCCCACGGAGACCGAGAGTCCCGAGACCCTGGACCAGGCCGCTCAGGTCTTTTTGGACATCCTGGCCGAGGCCAAGAGCGACCCGGAGAGCCTCCATCACGCACCCCTCCACTGCCCGGTGGGCCGGCCCGACGAGGTCACGGCCGCCCGCTCCCCCATCCTGCGCTATACCTTTGACGACTGAGCCCTTACGGAGGACCCATGCTGCATACCCTTTCTCTGATCATCAGCGAGGACACCGATCCCCGCCGCAACCTGGCCCTTGAGGAAACCCTGCTGCGCCAGGTCCAGCCCGGTCAGTGCATCCTCTACCTGTGGCAGAACCAGCGCACCGTAGTCATCGGGCGCAATCAGCATCCCACCAACGAGTGCCGTGTGCAGGCACTGGAAGCAGACGGCGGACATCTTGTCCGCCGTCTGTCCGGTGGTGGCGCTGTCTACCACGACCTGGGGAACCTGAACTTCACCTTCCTGACCCATCTGGCCGACTACGACGTGGAAAAACAGACCCAGACCATCCTGGAGGCCGTCCGGGCCCTGGGCATCCCCGCGGAGAAGAACGGCCGCAACGACCTGACCGCCGACGGCGGCAAGTTTTCCGGCCACGCCTATTATAAGTCCGGCGACCAGTGCTATCACCACGGCACCCTGATGCTGGATGTGGACCTGACGCCCCTGGAGCGCTACCTCTCCGTCCACCCCCTGAAGCTCCAGGCCAAGGGGGTCCAGTCGGTGCGCTCCCGGGTGGTGAACCTGAAGCAGTTCCGCCCCGACCTGACCATCCCCCAGCTGCGCCAGGCCCTGGCCGACGCCTTCGGCCGGGTGTACGGCCTGCCGGTGACCCCCCTCACCCAGGAGGGGCTGGACCAGGAGCAGCTGGCCCGGAGTCTGGCCCGCTTCTCCGACCCCGCCTGGATCTATGGCGACACCCTCCCCCTGGATGTCAGCCAGGAGGCCGCCTTCTCCTGGGGTCTGCTGCGGCTGGACTACAGCCTGTCCCACGGGGTCATCACCCAGGCGGCCCTCTGGTCCGACGGACTGGAGGCCGACTTCCTGGCCCAGGTCCCCGCCGCCCTGGTCGGCTGCCCCCGGCAGGCAGACGCCCTGCGCCGGCGGCTGCTGGCCCTGGAGGGGGCCGACGGCGTTCTGGCTGATGACATTCTGACTCTGCTTATGAAGGAGTGACGATATGAACTTTGACATTGCCATCATCGGCGGCGGTCCCGGCGGCTACACCGCCGCGGAAAAGGCCGCCAAGGCGGGCCTGCAGGTGGTCCTGTTTGAAAAGGACTACCTGGGCGGCACCTGCCTGAACCGGGGCTGCATGCCCACCAAGGCACTGCTCCACAGCGCCGAGACCTTCGCCACCCTGGCCCACGCCCAGGACCTGGGCATCCAGACCCAGGGCGCCGCCTTTGACTTTGCGGTCATGCACCAGCGCAAGGACCAGGTGGTGGACGCCCTGCGCCAGGGCGTGGAGAAGCTGATGAAGAGCAACAAGATCACCGTCGTCCACGGCGAGGCCTGCATCCAGAATGCCGGCCTGGTCACCTGCGACGGGGAGAGCTATGAGGTCAAGGACATCCTCATCGCCACCGGCTCCAAGGTGGCCTATCCCCCCATCCCCGGCCTGCGCCTGCCCGGGGTGTACAACAGCAAGGACATCTTAGAGGGCTGCGGCCACAACTTCTCCTCCCTGATCATCATCGGCGGCGGCGTGGTGGGCGTGGAGTGCGCCTCCCTGTACAACTGCCTGGGCTGCCAGGTGACTGTGCTGGAGGCCGCCGACCACATCCTGCCCTTCATGGACCGGGAGATCGCCCAGCGGCTGACCATGATCCTGAAAAAGCAGGGGGTCACCGTGGAGGCCAAGGCCATGGTCCAGAAGATCGAGGGGACCCCCGGCCAGATGACCGTCACCTACACCGACAAGAAGGGGGCCGAGCACCAGATCACCGCCCAGGGCGTCCTGGCTGCCGCCGGGCGCATCGCCAACCTGGACGGCCTCTTCGGCCCCGACTTCTCCCTGGAGCTGGAGCGGGGGGCCGTGGTGGCCGATGAAGTGGGCCGCACCAGCGTGCCCCACGTCTACGTCATCGGCGATGCCAAGGCCCGCAACATCCAGCTGGCCCATGTGGCCAGCGCCCAGGGGGAGAACGTCATCGCCGCCATCCTGGGCAAGAAGCTCCCCCTGGACATGTCCGTGGTGCCCAGCTGTGTGTACACCACCCCGGAGATCGCCTCTGTGGGCCTGACCGAGGACGCTGCCAAGGCCGCCGGCCGGAAGGTCAAGACCGGCAAGTATCTCACCGGCGCCAATGGCAAGTGCCTCATCGAGGGCACCGAGAGCGGCTATGTCAAGCTGGTCACCGACCAGGAGACCGGCCGCCTGCTGGGGGCCCAGATGGTCTGCCCCCGGGCCACCGACATGGTGGGCGAGCTGGCCGTGGCCATCCAGCAGGGCCTGACCGCCGACGATCTGTCCACCGTCATCCATCCCCACCCCACCTTCAGCGAGATGGTCTTCGGCGCTGCCGAGGGCCTGCGGCTGGAGTAAGCCCTCCATGAACCGGCGGGAGATCCTGCCGGGGGTGTGGCACCTGGAGGAGGACTACCGGTGCTACTGCACCCTGGTGCTGGGCACGGAAGGGGCCCTGCTGTGGGACACCGGCCAGGGGAAGCACGACCTGGCCGCCTATGTGGCCTCGGTCACCTCCCTGCCCTGCCTGGTCCTGTGCAGCCACGGCCACAGCGACCACATCGGCGGGAACTTCCGCTTCCCCCAGGTCTATGCCCACCCTGCCGACTGGCCTCTGCTGGAGGCCCAGGCGCGGCTGACCGGCCATCCCTGGTCTGCCCTACCCCTGGAGGAGGGACAGGTCTTTCCCCTGGGCGGGCGCACCGGGCGGGTGGTCTGCCTGCCGGGGCACACCAGGGGCTCTGTGGGCCTGCTGCTGGAGGGAGAGGACCTGCTGCTGGCCGGGGACGCCCTGAACCCCACCCTCTTGCTGTTGGGGCCGGAGGCCGGCACCCTGGCCCAGCTGCGGCAGACCCTGCAAAAGGCCCTGTCCCTTCCCTTCACCCGCTATCTCTCCAGCCATACCCCCGGGCCGGTGTCCAAGCGCCAGGTCTCCCTCCACCTGGCCCATCTGGACTGCCTGCATACCCAGCCTCCCTCCCACCCCGGCCCCTACGGGCCCCGGGTGATGCGGAGCAGGTACAAGGGGGAGGGGGGCCGGTCGGTGATCCTCTTCGACCGGGCCCTGCTGCCGGAGGATGGCACTCGCTTTTAACCCGTACTTTCCCAAAGACCCTGGGGGGTGCCGTGCGGCACCCCCCAGGGTCTTTGTCATGGTCTCTTTATCGTATGTAAACAGGTCAGGTGCCCACGGCCTGTTCAAAGGCCGTTTTGACCGCCTGGGCCTGGTCGGCGATGATGAGCACCGCGCAGTTGTCCTTGGTGAACACCTGGGCCTGCTCTACCCGGGCCGCCTGGTCGGGGCCGTACTGGCGAAAGAGGGTCAGCCGCTGGGCCACATGGTCCCGGAGGGTGCGGGCGGCCTCCTCCACATCCTGCTGGTCCTTCACGGCGATCACCGCCACCTCGTCGGCCTTGCCGGCGGTGGAGTAGGAGAGGAGGAAGTCCTCCACCTTCCCGTAGGGCAGGGCGGAGACGTAGGCGAACAGGGTCTCCCCGTCGGGGGCCGACCCGGTGAGGGAGGTCATCTCCGTCAGGCCGGGGTCGGCGGCCAGCATGGCCTGCTGGAGCTGGACCATGTCCAGGGCCGTGGTGTCCTTCTGCCCCCCGGTGCTGCCGCAGGCGCACAGGCTCAGGGCCAGCAGGGCGGCGGACAGGAGAAGGGTGCGTTTGAGGATCTTCATCCCATCACCTCCTCATAGCTCCCATCGTCCTCGTATATGGTGTCCGGGTTGACGCCAAAGACGGTCTCGATGGCGCTGTTGATCTTTTCGGTGGTCTCCACCGGCAGCTCTTCCTGGGGCTGCTCCTCCTTGTCATAGCCGGTGATGGTCAGGCCCACCACATATTCCCCGCCGGTCATGGGCAGCCAGCTGTGCTGGAGCATCAGGCTCTGGAAGTCGGGGGTGAAGCCGACGGCCTGCTCGATGTTCTTCAAAAAGTTCTCCGCCACCTGGGAGCCGGCCTTGTCCATGCCGGGGAAGGCCAGGAAGAGGCTGCCCTGCCGTTCCTCCATGGCCTGGCGGACCAGCTGGGGCACCTGGTAGACATCCTCCACGGTGACCCGGTTCTGGTAGCCGTAGTTGTAGGCCAGGGAGGTGGCCGCCGGGAAGAACTCCCGGTCCCAGTCGTGGTTGGCTGCGGCGATCTCGTCGTTCATGTTGAAGTTGCCATAGCTGGCCGCTCCCTGGTCGGAGTAGATGTCCACATGGTACCACTCCCCGTCCAGCTGGACCAGGTTCCAGGAGTGGAAGGCGTCCTTGTTGTGGACCACCATGCAGGGGATGTCCAGCATCTGCATGAACAGGCGGAAGGTGGTGGCGTAGCCCACGCAGACCGCGTTGTGATACTTCAGGGTCCCGTAGGGGTTGTCGCTGTCGGCGGTGGTGTTGGGCACCACCTGGAGGGCGCCGGTGTCATAGCGGAGCTTGGTGACCATCCAGTCATAGACCGCCTTTTCCTTCTCGTAGGGGGTCATGCCGTCGGTGATGATCTCCTCCAGCACGGCGGAGGCCATGGCGAGGGTCTCCTTTTCCTTCTCGCTCAGCCGGTCGGTCTTCCCCGTGCGGTAGGCATCGGAGATGGGCAGGGTGGAGCGGATCTGGTACTGGTTGAGAATGGTCACGCCGTCCTCCTTGGTCTGCTCCGCCTCGGCCTGGGCCACCTGGAGGGCATGGACGCCCCTGGCCGCAAAAATACTGGCGCAGGTGCTCAGCAGCACAGCTGCCACCAACAGGGCGGTGAGTACCAGCCAGCCCTTTTTCATTTTTTCCGTCATAACAAAAACCTCACTTTCCATTGACTCGCAGCAGCCTGAAAAAAAAGCAAGGCAAACTATACAGAATTCCCTATCGCCTGTCAAGGTTTTTAATAGAAACATAATAAAGATCACCATCTTTTAAGAAAGCTGTGACCGAATCGTTGTCTCCCTGTTACCCCTTGTTCCCTTTCCCGCCGGCAGCCGGGGGAAAGGACAAAAACAGCGGGTATTCCGCCCGGAATACCCGCTGTCAAATATTCTCAAATCTCTACGCCAGTCGATCGTACAGGGTGTGGAAGAGGGGAATCAACTCCAAACACTTGGGATCAATACTGCATCTTGGAAATCCATTGCGTACGCCACACCCAAGTCATCAAAGGAAACCCATACCGGGAGCGTTTGCGTAGTAGCTCCAAATCACATACATCACTCTGTTTTGTCGATTTTGCGCTTTGTTGAAAACAATCTATATTCTATTGTCGTCTTACACTATTCAATGTAATAGGAAGAATGACCGCGCATGCGAATGTGCTTTCTCTGGGGGTTTTGCTTGCTCAGAGTCTTTCCGGTAAGCAACCACCAAGACAGCCTTTGCTGAATCACAAGGAACAGGGACGGAGCCACAAGGGAGAGCGTCCTGTTTCAACTTGTCTCACGGAAGTGGTGCCCACACACTCTGAAAGAATTCCGTATCGCCCATGGGACTCACCGATCCTTTCATCGTTTCATCAGGCTTGGGAGGAATACTTGAGAGTCCGGGATGCTTTCCCTTATCTCTGTCTAAATAATACAAGACAAAGGCGTGTTTGTCAAGAGAAAATATCAATATTTTCTAAAAAAGTTTTCTCTCCCCCGTCACGGCAGGGAGAGCTCCCGCTCGATGCTGTCGTGGACGATCTGCAGGGTGCGCTCGTTATAGGGCAGCTCCCCGCTGTCAAACTGCATCGCCGCGCCGAAGATCAGCGCCCGGACCACATAGACCTTTCGCTGCCGGGTCTCGTCGTCCAGGTGGTTCTCCTGGCAGTAGCGCTGAATCAGCTGCTGGGTGGGGCTGCTCATCTGCCCGCGGACCTTGTGGTAGAGGTTGTCAAACTCCTCATCCTTCAGGGTGAGGATCTCCCGCAGGTGGGGGTTTTCCACCAGAAAGCGGATGTACCCCGTGCTCACCTCCACGATCTGCCGCCGGGTGTCCCCCGCCCAGGTCTCCAGGATCTTGGCCTGCTGGGCGTGCCACTGCTCATTGACGTAGTCGATGATGGCGGCCACGAACTCCTTCCGGTCCCCGAAGTGCTTGTAGGGGGCCCCACAGGAGACCCCGCAGTTCTGGGCGATGCGGCGCATGGAAAAGCCGGCCACCCCGTGGCGGTTGATCTCCTCGATGCCCGCTTTGATCAGGTCCTGGCGGGTGTTGCGGCGCTTGGCTTTCGGCTGGTCTGCTATGGTCCTCACCTCCCGGATGCCGCCGGCCATCTCAGCCCCGAAGCTCCGTCTTGCGGATCTTGCCGCTGATGGTCTTGGGCATCGCTTCTACAAACTCCACCACCCGGATCCACTTATAGGGCGCCATCTGGCTGTTGCAGAACTCCCGCAGCTCCTTTTCCAGGGCGCGGTTGGCCTCATAGCCCGCCGCAGGCACCACCACGGCCTTGATGGCCTGGCCCCGCAGGGGGTCCGGGATGCCCACCACGCTGCACTCCAGCACCGCCGGGTGCTCCATGAGGACGTTTTCCACCTCATAGGGGCCCACCCGGAAGCCGCCGGTCTTGATGATGTCGTCAAAGCGGCCGTGGAACCAGAAGTAGCCCTTTTCATCCTGCCAGGCGGCATCCCCGGTGTGGTACACGCCCCCGGCCCAGACCTGCTCGTAGCGCTCCGGGTCCTGGAGGTACTGGGAGAACAGGCCCACCGGCCGGTCCTCGTCCTGGGGCAGGACCACGATCTCCCCCACTTCCCCCACAGGGGTGGGGCTGCCGTCGGAGTTCTTCAGCCGGATGCGGTAGAGGGGGGAGGGCACGCCCATGGCCCCGGGCACCACGTCCCAGCCGGCAAAGGTGGCCAGCAGCAGGGTGGTCTCGGTCTGGCCATAGCCCTCCATGAGGGGCAGGCCGGTGGCCTGGGTGAACTGCCGGAAGACCTCGGGGTTGAGCTGCTCCCCTGCCGTGGTGGCATAGCGCAGGGTGGGCATGGGGGGCAGGTCCTTTTTCACCAGGTAGCGGTAGATGGTGGGGGGCGCGCAGAAGGAGGTCACCCCATACTGGTTGATGATGGCCACCAGGCGCTTGGGGTCGAAGTTGTCAAAGTCAAAGACCATCACGGCGCTGCCCACCAGCCACTGGCCATAGATCTTGCCCCAGGAGGCCTTGCCCCAGCCGGTCTCGGCCACGGTGAAGTGGAGGCCGCCGTCCTGGGCCTGCTGCCAGTACTTGGCGGTGAGGATGTGGGCCAGGGGATAGGTGTAGTCGTGGACCACCCCTTTGGGCTGGCCGGTGGTGCCGGAGGTAAAGTAGAGGATCATGGGGTCGGTGGCCAGGGTGGGCTGACGCTCCAGGGTGTCCGGAGCCCCCTCCATGGCCTGAGAGAAGTTCTGAAAGCCCGGCACCGTCTCCTGCACCGTCCACAGCAGGCAGTTGGCGCCAGCCTCCGCCACCGCCCCGGCCATCTTCTCCGGCACGTCGTTCTGGGGCGTGCAGACGATGGCCCGGATGGGGGCGCTCTGGAGGCGGTAGAGGATGTCCTTCTGGGTGAGCATGTGGGTGACGGGAATGAGAATGGCCCCGATCTTGTGCAGGGCCACGGTGACGAACCAGTATTCGTAGTGGCGCTTGAGGGCCACCATCACATGGTCCCCCCGGCGGATGCCCGCCTGGAGAAAGACCTGGGCGGCCTGGTTGCTGCGCCGGCGCAGGTCCTGAAAGGTAAACGTGGCCTGCCGCCCTTCCCCGTCGCACCAGACCAGGGCCCGCTGGTCCGGGGCCTGGTCTGCCATGGCGTCCACCACGTCGTAGCCAAAGTTAAAGTTCTCGGGATAGTCCAGGGCAAAGCGGCTCAGCCGGCCCTTGCCGTCAAAGGTCTCCCGACAGAAATTCTGATAAAGATTCATGGACTCTCCCCCTTATTCTGCCGTCGGTGCGGCGGGTCTGCCAATTGCCCGGAAGCGCTGGTAGCGCCGCTGGAGCAGATCCTTCTGCCCCATGAGCAGGTGGAGCTCCTTCTCCAGCCGGTCGGCCAGGAGGGTATAAAAGCCGCTCTGGCCCAGCTCCCGTTCGGGCACGATGCCCTCGATGATCCCCAGGCGCAGGGCGTCCCGGGCGGTGAGCTTGAGGCGCTGGGCGGCCTCGTCGGCCTTGGAGGCATCCTTCCACAGGATGCTGGCGCACCCCTCGGGGGAGATGACCGAATAGACGGCGTTCTCCAGCATCCACACCCGGTCGGCCACAGACAGGGCCAGGGCCCCGCCGCTGCCCCCCTCCCCGATGAGCACGGTGATCACCGGGGTGTTCAGGGTCATCATCTCCATGAGGTTTTCCGCAATGGCCTGGCCCTGGCCCCGCTCCTCGGCCCCGATGCCGCAGTAGGCGCCGGAGGTGTCCACGAAGCACAGCACAGGCCGGTGGAATTTTTCCGCCTGCTTCATCAGCCGCAGGGCCTTGCGGTAGCCCTCGGGATGGGGGGCACCGAAGGTGCGGGCCAGACGCTCCTTGGCGCTGTGGCCCTTTTCGATGGCCACCATGGTCACCGGGATGCCCCGGAAGTGGCCCACGCCCCCCACCACGGCCCCGTCGTCGGCATAGCGCCGGTCGCCGTGGAGCTCCAGGAAGTCGGCGCACAAATTCTGGATGTAATCCATGCCCGTGGGCCGCTTGTTGGCCCGGGCCAGTTTGACAATGTCATAGGCTTGGGTACTCATCGCGTCGTCCCCCTCTGGTGAAGATCAAGCAGGAAGGCGAGCACCTGCTGCTGCTCCTGCCGGGGCACGATGGCGTCCACAAAGCCGTGCTTTTGCAGAAACTCCGCCGTCTGGAACCCCTTGGGCAGGGCCTTGCGGGTGGTCTGCTCCACCACCCGGGCCCCGGCAAAGCCCACGGTGGCCCCGGGCTCGGCCAGGATGATGTCCCCCTCCATGGCAAAGCTGGCGGTGACCCCCCCGGTGGTGGGGTCGGTGAGGACCACGCAGTAGAACAGCCCCGCGTCGCTGTGGCGCTTGACCGCCCCGCTGGTTTTGGCCATCTGCATGAGAGACAGCAGCCCCTCCTGCATCCGGGCCCCGCCGGAGACGGTGTAGCCCACCACCGGCAGGCTGTATTTGGTGGCGTACTCAAAGAGGCTGGTGATCTTCTCCCCCACCACGGTGCCCATACTGCCCATCATGAAATAGGGCTCCATGATGAACAGGCAGCAGGGCTGGCCGCCGATTTTGGCGGTGCCGCACAGCACCGCCTCGCTCTCCCGGCTGGCTGTGCGCACGGCATCCAGCTTTTCCTGATACCCGGGGAAGGCCAAGGGGTCGCCCCCGGTCATGCCAGCGAAGAGCTCTTCAAAGGAGTCCTTATCCACCAGCAGCCGCAGCCGCTGCCGCCCGCCCATGCGGAAGTGATGGCCGCAGGGACAGGTGTTCCAGTTGGCCCACAGGCGGCTGATGGGAATGGACTTGTGGCAGTTGGGACAGGTCTTTTCCGGTTCGCTGGCGTCCTCCTGGACCAGGGCCGCCGTGCGGCCCCCTTTTTCCAGCTCATTTTTCGGTTTGTGACTAAAGTGCAGAAAGGGCAACGGTGTCACCTGCCTTCCAGAAAGGTTAAGTCATAGGCCCCGGTCATGAACCGGGGGTCGCTGACCAGGGTCAGCTGTTCCTCGATGTTGGTCTCGATGCCCTCTACCACCAGCTCGCACAGGGCGGCCTTCATCTTGCGCATGGCCTCCTCCCGGGTGCCGGCGTAGACGATGAGCTTACCCAGCAGGGAGTCGTAATAGGGCGAGACGGTGATGCCGCTGACCAGATAGGTGTCAAAACGGACGAAGGGCCCGCCGGGCACATGGAGCATGCCTAACTTGCCCGGGCGCACCGCGTTGATGCGGCACTCCACACAGGCGCCGGTGAGGTCCACGTTCTGCTGGCGGAAGTTCAGGGGGACCCCGGCGGCCACCCGGATCTGCCACTTGACCAGGTCGATGCCCGTGAGGGTCTCGGTGACCCCGTGCTCCACCTGCAGACGCAGGTTCATCTCCATGAACCAGAACCGGCCGTCCCGGTCCAGGAGGAATTCCAGGGTACCCACCCCCACATAGCCGATGGCCTGGACGGCCTTGGCGCACTGGTCCATGAGCTTTTTCCGCTGGGGCCGGCTGACGGCCGGGGAGGGGGACTCCTCAATGAGCTTCTGGTGGTGGCGCTGGACGGAGCAGTCCCGCTCCCCCAGGCAGACCACGTTGCCCGCCTCGTCGGCCAGGATCTGGACCTCGATGTGCCGGGCAGGGTGGACGAATTTTTCCATATAGACCGAGCCGTCCCCGAAGGAGGCCTCTCCCTCGGCCACGGCCAGGGCGTAGGCCTGGGTCATCTCATTGGGGGCGCTGACCAGCCGGATGCCCCGGCCGCCGCCCCCGGCGCTGGCCTTGAGCATGACCGGATAGCCGATCTCCGCCCCGGCGGTGAGGGCCGCCTGAACGTCGGGCAGGGCCTGGGTGCCGGGGATGACCTCCAGACCGTTTTCCTGCATGATCTGCTTGATGGCCGCCTTGTCGCTCAGCTCCTCCATGCTCTCGGGGGTGGGGCCGATGAAAACTAAGCCGTTTCGCCGGCACAGGGCGGCAAAGGAGGCGTTTTCCGACAGGAAGCCGTAGCCCGGGTGGATGGCCTGGGCCCCGGAGGCCAGGGCGGCAGAGACCACCCGCTCCTGGTTGAGATAGCTGTCGGCGGGGGAGGGCCCGCCCACGCAGTAGCTCTCGTCGGCCAGGGCCACATGCAAGGCGTCCCGGTCGGCCTGGGAGTAGATGGCCACCGTGGCGATGCCCATCTCCTTACAGGCCCGGATGACCCGGACGGCGATCTCCCCCCGGTTGGCGATCAGGATCTTTGAAAACATACCGATTTCTCCGTGATGCCGAAGGAGAACTCCCCCTTCACGCACAGGGTATCCCCCACATATCCCTCCGCCTGGATGAAGTAGAAGGGGCCCTTGGCCCGGGTGATCCGGCACTTGGTCTCAAACAGGTCGCCGGGGAGCACCGGGGCCCGGAAGCGGACCTCCTTCATGCTGGTGTACATGGGGATGGTCTCCGGGGTCAAAGAGCCCTCCATGAGGATGGCCGCCGACTGGGCCAGGATCTCACACAGGATGACCCCCGGCACCACCGGGGCGTCGGGGAAGTGCCCCTGGAGGAACCACTCGTCCCCCCGGACCTTGTACTGGCCGTGGGCGAACTCCCCCTCCTTGTCCAGCTGGTCCAGCAGGAGCATGTTGTCCCGGTGGGGCAGGATCTTTTTGATCTCTTCTTGCTGCATGGCTGCCTCCTCTTTACAGCGCCTTGATGCGGAAGAGGGGACAGCCGAAGTCCACCACCTGGCCGTTCTCGGCGCACACGGCCACGATCTCCCCGTCCATCTCGGCCATGATCTCGTTCATGAGCTTCATGGCCTCCACGATACACAGGGTCTGGCCGCGCTTGACGTGGTCGCCCACCTTCACAAAGGGCTCGGCGTTCTCTGCCGGGGCGGCGTAAAAGACCCCCACCATGGGGGAGGTCACCTCCACCCCCTCCGCCGCGGGGGCGGCGGGGGAAGCGGGGGCAGCCGCCGGGGCGGAGGCGGGCAGGGTCACGGTCTCCCGGACGGGGGCCACCGGGGCGGGGGCCCGCTCCAAGCGGACCACCCGGTCGTTCTCGGTGATCTCCAGGCCGGTCAGCCCCAGTTCACTCATCAAATTGGCGTATTTTCTAATGTCCGCGTCGTTCATGTCACTTCACCTTCCGGAAGGCAATGCAGGCGTTGTGGCCGCCAAAGCCCAGGGAGTTGGACAGCACCAGGTCCACCTGGGTCCGGATGGCCTGGTTGGGCACATAGTTCAGGTCGCACTCGGGGTCGGGCTCCAGCAGGTTGATGGTGGGGGGCAGGATGCCCTCCTCCAGGGCCTTCAGGCAGGCGATGGCCTCGATGGCGCCGGCGGCGCCCAGCATGTGGCCGGTCATGGACTTGGTGGAGCTCATATAGCCCCGCTTGGCCTCTTCCTCGCCCAGGGCCAGCTTGACCACCTTGGTCTCCAGGGAGTCGTTCATGGGGGTGCCGGTGCCGTGGGCGTTGATGTAGACCCGCTCGCCGGCCTGGTACCCCGCCTCCTCCATGGCCTGGCGGATGGCGGCGGCGCCGGCGGTGCCGTCGGGCCGGGGGGCGGTGATGTGGAAGGCGTCGCAGGTGGCGCCGTAGCCGCACAGCTCGCCATAGATCTTGGCCCCGCGCTTGACCGCATGCTCATACTCCTCCAGCACCAGGGCAGCGCCGCCCTCGCCGATGACGAAGCCGCCCCGGCGTTTGTCAAAGGGCAGGCAGGCGGCGTTGGGGTCCTCGGCGGTGGACAGGGCCTGCATGTTGATAAAGCCCGCCACGCCGCACTCGGAGATGGCCGCCTCGGAGCCGCCGGTAATCACCGCGTCGGCATAGCCGTGGCGGATGGCCCGCAGGGCCTCGCCGATGGCGTTGGTGCCAGAGGCACAGGCGGTAACGGCGGGCATGGCAGCCCCCCGGCAGTCAAAGCGAATGGCGATCATGCCCGCGGCCATGTTGGCGATGAGCATGGGGATGAAGTAGGGGGAGACCCGCTTGGGCCCCCGGTTGAGCAGCTTGTTGTGCTCCTCGGTAAAGGTGCGGATGCCGCCGATGCCGGAGCCGAAGTACACCGCCACCCGCTCGGGGGGCAGGGTGCCGATGACGCCGCTCTCCTCCACGGCCTGGCAGGCTGCGGCCACGCCGTACTGGGAGAAGGTGTCGCTGCGGAGGACCTCGGTCTTGTCCATATAGGCCCGGGGGTCGAAGTCCTTCACCTCGGCGGCAATCTTGGTCTTATAGTCGGTTGTGTCAAAAAGGGTGATGGGGCCGATGCCGTGGATGCCGTTTTTCAGGTTGTTCCAGCAAGTCTCCACGTTGTTGCCCACGGGGCTGATGACCCCCAGGCCGGTGACCACCACTCTGCGCAGTTTCTGTTCCATTGGTTTCTGTTCCTCCATTACATGGCAAGTCCGCCGTCCACCCGCAGCACCTCACCGGTGATGTAGGGGGCGCAGGCCAGAAAGGCCACTGCCTCGGCCACCTCCTGGGGCTGGCCGATCCGCCCCAGGGGGATGGCCGCCAGCAGCCCGTTGTCCTGGCCGGACAGGTCTTTGGTCATATCGGTGGCGATGAAGCCGGGAGCCACCGCGTTGCAGGTGATCCCCTTGGGGGCCAGCTCCTTGGCCACCGCCTTGGTCAGGCCGATGAGGCCCGCCTTGGCCGCGGAATAGTTGGCCTGGCCGGCGTTGCCCATCATGCCCGAAACCGAGCTTACATTCACAATGGCCCCCGCCTTTTGACGCAAAAAGAGGCCGGCACAGTGGCGGATGCAGTTGAAAGCTCCCTTCAGGTCCACATCCAACACCCGGTCAAAGCTCTCTTCCTTCATCATGGCCAGCAGGCCGTCCTGGGTCACCCCGGCGTTGTTGACCAGGATATCCACGGAGCCAAAGTCCTTTTTCACCTGGGCCACCAGGTCCTTCACGGCGGCAAAGTCCGCCACGTCGCACTGGTAGGCCAGGGCTTTTACGGAAAACTCCGCCCCGCACTTGGCGCACAGGGCCTCGGCAGCCTCCCGGCTGCCGGCATAGACCACCGCCACGTTGGCCCCCTGAGAGGCCAGCTTTTCCACGATGGCCGCCCCGATCCCCCGGGAACCCCCGGTGACCAGGGCCGTCTTACCTGTCAGCATCCCCGGACCTCCTTCAAAATCGTCTCCAAGTCCTCCTTGCCGGACAGGGCGTAGGTCTTTACGTTCTTGTCGATCTTCTGGATCAGGCCGCACAGGGTCTTGCCCGGCCCCAGCTCGATGAAGGTGTCCGCCCCGGCGGCGATCATGTTGCGCACGATGGTCTCCCAGCGCACGGGGGAGGCGATCTGCTGGCTGAGCAGCTGCTTGGGGTCCCCGGCATAGACCTGGCCGGTGCGGTTGGCGTACAGGGGCAGCTTGGGCTCCTCCACGGTGCACCCGGCCAGCACCTGGGCAAAGCCCTGGGCGGCAGAGGCCATGAAGGGAGAGTGGAACCCGCCCCGGACCTTCAGAGGAAGGGCCCGGCCGCCGGCGGCCTTCACCGCGGCGGAGAAGGGGGCCAGCTGTTCCTTGGCACAGGCCACGGACACCTGGCCGGGGCAGTTGTAGTTGACGGGATAGACCTGGTCAAACTGGGCGCAGACCTTCTCCACGTCCTCGTTGGACAGCTTCAGCACCGCTGCCATGGCGGTGGGCTGCTCCTCGGCAGCTGCCTGCATCAGCTCCCCCCGGCGGCAGACCAGGTGGAAGCCGGTGGGCAAATCCACCGCCCCGCTGTAGGTCAGGGCGGCGATCTCCCCCAGGGAGAACCCGGCGGCCATGTCCGCCTGCAGCCCCCCCTCCGCCAGGGCGGCGGCAGAGGCCAGCTCCACGGCGAACATGCAGGGCTGGGTGTTCTTGGTCTCCTTCAGCTCCTCCTCGGTGCCGGCAAAGCACTGCTGGGAGGTGCCCGGACGCAGGGCGTCCAGGTCGGCAAATACCTTCGCCGCAGCCGGGGAGCACTGGGCCAGCTCCTGGCCCATGCCGGGGAACTGGGCCCCCTGGCCGGCGAATACAAAGGCTACTTTACCCATTTCGTGGCTCCTTTCAGCACAGGCTCGGCCCCCTCGATGACCTCCCGGACGATCTGGGCCGCCGGCTGGATCTCATGGACCATAGCGGCCACCTGGCCGGACAGGAAGCACCCTTCCTCCAGGTCGCCGTTCTCCACGGCCTTGCGCAGGGCGCCGGTGCCCATGGCCTCCAGGGTCTCGTCGTCCACGCCGCCGTACTCTGCCTTGGCATAGTTGCGGGCAAAGGCGGTGCGCAGGCTGCGCACGGGATGGCCCAGGCGCTTGCCGGTGACCATGGTGCACAGGTCGTTGGCCTTGAGGATGCGCTCTTTGTAGGCGGGGTGGATGGAGCACTCCTCGGCGCTGAGGAACCGGGTACCCATCTGCACCCCGCAGGCCCCCAGCATGAAGGCCGCTGCCACCCCCCGGCCGTCGGCAATGCCGCCGGCGGCGATGACGGGCAGGTCGGTGGCGTCACAGATCTGGGGCACCAGGACCATGGTGGTCAGCTCCCCCACGTGGCCGCCGCTCTCGCCGCCCTCGGCGATGAGGGCGGAGGCCCCCTGCCGGGTCATGAGCTTGGCCATGGCCACCGAGGCCACCACCGGGATGACCCGGATGCCCGCCTCCTGCCACAGCTTCATGTACTTGGCGGGGTTGCCGGCGCCGGTGGTCACCACCGCCACCTTCTCCTGGGCCACCACCTGGGCCACGTCGTCTGCAAAGGGGCTCATGAGCATGATGTTCACCCCAAAGGGCCGGTCGGTCAGCCCCTTGGCGATGCGGATCTGCTCCTGCACATAGTCTGCGGGGGCGTTGCCCGCAGCAATGATGCCCAGGCCGCCCCCTTCAGACACCGCCGCGGCCAGCTTGCCGTCGGCGATCCATGCCATGCCCCCCTGGAACACCGGATACTCGATGCCCAGCAGGTCGCACAAAGGTGTGTGGATCATGCCCGCTTGCTCTCGATGAAGGCCACCAGGTCGCCCACGGTCTCCACCTTCTGGTCCAGCTCGATCTCCATATCCAGCTTGTCCTCCAGATTCATCAGCAGCTCCACGGTGTCCAGGGAGTCGATGCCCAGGTCGCGGAAGTTGCTCTCCATGGTGATCTCGGACACGTCCTTTTCCACGCGCTCTGCCACCAGTTCTGCGATCGCTTCAAATACCATTGTAATGACCTCCATGTGTCTTTATTTTGCAAATAAGTAATCACTGATTACTTTTGCTATATATACCCCACTTGCCCCCTTTTGTCAACAAGTGGAAGGAAAATATTCTCTTTTTGTTCATTTTTACCTATCCCCCCGCCCCGCCGGGCGAGGATTCATTCTTTCTTAATTTCTCTTAAGAAAAGTGCAATCCTTTTATAAGAAAGGCGCAATGCCCCCTTAAAACGGCCATCATTTTCTTCTGCTATACTGATTTCAGTTTTTTAGAAGGCTCCCCCGAACCTGCGAGGAAGCATCCAACCCTTCCGGCTGCCCCCGGCAGCCTGCGTGCAACAGGAGGAAATGACCATGACCAGACCTACCATCGCCGTTCTTTTCGGGGGGCGCTCCCCGGAGTACTCCGTCTCGCTCCAGTCGGCCTATGCCGTGCTGAGCAATCTGAGTTCTGAGAAATACACCGTCCTGCCTGTGGGCATCACCCGCACAGGCGCGTGGTTTGCCTACACCGGCCCCTATGAGGCCGTGGCCCAGGACACCTGGCATGAGGATGCCGCCAATCTCACCCCCGTGGTGGTGTCCCAGGACCGGAGGGTCCACGGCCTGCTGGCCCTCCATCCCCAGGGTCCCCAGCCCCTGGCGGTGGACTACGCCCTGCCCATCCTCCATGGGAAAAACGGGGAGGACGGCACCGTCCAGGGCCTGTTCCAGCTGGCGGGCATCCCGGTCATCGGCTGCGGGGCCCTGGCCTCCGCCCTGTGCATGGACAAGGACCGGGCCCACAAGCTGGCCTTCCTGGCCGGGGTCTCCATCCCCGCCTCCCTGGTGCTGGAGCCCGGCGAGGACCCCCAGAAGGCGGTGGACTTCGCCCGCCAGACCGGCTACCCCCTCTTTGTCAAGCCCGTCAAGGCGGGCTCCTCCTACGGCATCTCCCAGATCCACCGGGAGGAGGAGCTCCTGCCCGCCCTGGACCTGGCCCGGCAGTATGACGACCAGGTGATTTTGGAGGAGACCATCCCCGGCTTCGAGGTGGGCTGCGCCGTCATCGGCGGCCGGGAGCTCATTGTGGGGGAGATCGACGAGATCGAGCTCTCCGGCGGCTTCTTTGACTTTACGGAAAAATACACCTTAAAGACCTCCGCCATCCACGTCCCCGCCCGGGTGGACCGGAACACCGCCCGCCGGGTGCAGGAGACCGCCAAGATCCTCTACCAGGCCCTGGGCTGCTCGGGCTTTGCCCGGGTGGACATGTTCCTCACCCCCGAGGGGCGCATCGTCTTCAACGAGATCAACACCATCCCCGGCTTCACCGAGCACAGCCGCTTCCCCGGCATGATGAAGGCCGCCGGCTATACCTTCCCGGAGATCCTGGACACCATCATCGGGCAGGTGAGCGCGTCGTGAACCTCCTGCTCCTTCTGCCCGAGGCGGTCCACCAGGGCGACCTGATCCTGGTCAACGCCTACCACCCCTGCCATCCCGCCCCCCGGACCGACCTGGTCAGTGTGGCGGGCACGGAGGTGCTCCTGGAGCGCCGGGCCGCCCAGGCCCTGGACCGGCTCATGGCCGCCATCGGCGGCTGGGAGGCCATCGCGCCGGTGAGCGGCTGGCGGTCTCAGGATGAGCAGCAGGCCATCTGGGACGACTCCCTCCAGGAGAACGGTCCGGACTTCACCCGCACCTATGTGGCCCGCCCCGGCTGCAGCGAGCACCAGACGGGCCTTGCCATCGACCTGGGGCTGCGCCAGGACCACATCGACTTTATCCGCCCCCACTTCCCCTACCAGGGCATCGCCCAGGACTTCCGCCGGGAGATGGCCCGCTACGGCTTCATCCAGCGCTACCCGGCGGGGAAGGAGGCCATCACGGGCATCGGCCACGAGCCCTGGCACTTCCGCTATGTCGGCACCCCCCACGCCGCCCTCATGGCGGAGCGGGGCCTTACCTTAGAAGAGTATATCTCCTGGCTGCGGTCGTTTCCCTACGGAAGCCGTCGCCTCCGGTGTCAGGATACCTTTCTCTCCTTCCTCCCCGCCGTTCCCCGGGCCCCCACCAGGGCCCACCGCCCGAACCGGATGGCCTGCGCTCTGTCGGGCAACAACGTGGACGGCTTTCTGCTGACAGAATGGGGGGAGGGCCATGGATGAGGCCAAGCGCCAGGGGGGACTGGATGCCTGCAAGCTCCTGGCTGCCCTGCTGGTGGTGGCCATCCACACCTCTCCCCTGGCCGAGCTGGCCCCTTTGGGGGACTTCTTCCTCACCCGGGTGCTGGGGCGGCTGGCGGTGCCCTTCTTCTTCATGGTCACCGGCCACTTCGTCCTGGGGCCCGTTTTGGCGGGCGGGGCGGGGCGGGTGTGGCGGCAGATCCAAAAGCTCCTGCTGCTCTATGCTGCCGCCATCCTCCTCTATCTGCCCATCGGCCTGTATGCCGGCCACTATCAGCAGTTAGGCCCCCTGGGGCTGCTGCGGCTGGTCCTGTTTGACGGGACCTTTTACCACCTGTGGTACTTCCCCGCCTGCGCCATGGGGTTGGGCATCCTGTGGCTGCTCAGCCGGTTCCTGAAACCCAAGGGGCTGCTGGCGGTGACGGGCCTGCTGTACCTGGCCGCCCTGCTGGGGGACAGCTATTACGGCCTGACGGCCTGCCTGCCCTCCCTGGCCGCCGTCTATGACCTGGCCTTCCAGGTCTTTTCCTACACCCGCAACGGCCTGCTCATGGCCCCCCTCTTCCTGCTGCTGGGGGCCCTGCTGGGCCGGTCTCCCGGGCACAGGGCCCCCGTCTTTTACGGGCTGGGCTTCCTCCTCTCCTTCACCCTCATGACCGGGGAGGCCTTTGCCCTGTGCAACCTCTCCTTCCCCCGCCACGACAGCATGTATCTGCTGCTGCCCCTGGTGGTCTTCTTTCTCTATCGCCTCCTGCTCTCCTGGTCCCCGGCGGTCCCCGCCGGGCTGTCCTCGGTGGCCACCGGGGTGTACATCCTTCACCCGGCCATGATCGTCGCCGTCCGGGGAATGGCCAAGGCTTTCGATCTGGCCGGCCTTTTGGTGGCCAACAGCCTGGTCCACTATCTGGCCGTGTGTACCCTGTCCTTCCTGGCCGCCTGGGCCATCGTCCGGGTCAAGGGCCGCCTCTTCCCCCCGCCGCCCCGGCGGGAGCGGGCCTGGCTCACCCTGGACCGGGCCGCCCTGGCCCACAACGTGGCCGCCCTTCAGGCCCTGCTCCCCCCTGGCTGCCGGCTCATGCCCGCCCTCAAGGCCAACGCCTACGGCCACGGGGCCCTGCCGGTGGCCCGGGCGCTGGCCCGGCTGGGGGTGGACGCCTTCTGCGTGGCCTGCCTGTCCGAGGGCATCCAGCTGCGCAAGGGGGGCATCCGGGGGGCGATCCTCCTGCTGGGCCCCACCCAGCCCCGGCACTTCCCCCTGCTGCGCCGGTACCGGCTGACCCAGACGGTGGTGGACTTTGCCTACGCCCAGCAGCTGGCCGCCTTTGGCAAGCCCCTCTCCGTCCACCTGGCCGTGGACACGGGGATGCACCGGCTGGGCATCCCCGCCGCCCGCCTGGAGGACCTGGCGGCCGTCTTTGCCCTGCCCCATCTGCGGGTGACGGGGATTTACTCCCATCTCTGCACCGCCGACAGCACCGACCCCGCCGGCCGGGGCTATGCCCAGCGGCAGCGGGAGACCTTCCGCCAGGTGCTGGAGGAGCTGCGCAACCGGGGCATCCCCCTGCCCAAGGTCCACCTGCTGGCCAGCCACGGCCTGCTCAACTGCCCGGAGGCCGGCGGGGACTGGGCCAGGGCAGGCATCGCCCTCTACGGCCTGCTCAGCACCCCGGAGGACCGCAACGAAGCTGCCCCCGATCTGCGCCCCGTCCTCTCTCTCCAGGCCCGGGTGGCCCTGGTCCGGGAGCTGCCCCAGGGGGCGGCGGCGGGCTATGGTTTGGCCTTCACCGCCCGGCGGCCCACCAAGCTGGCGGTGGTCACCATCGGCTATGCCGACGGCCTGCCCCGCTGTCTCACCGGCGGCCACGTCCTCCTCCACGGCCGCCTGGCCCCCATTGTGGGGCGCATCTGCATGGACCTGACCTTTGTGGATGTCACCGACCTGCCCCCGGTGGCGGCGGGGGACATCGCCACCCTCATGGGCACCGACGGGGGGCAGACCATCACCGCCCTGGACCTGGCCCGCCAGAGCGGCACCCTCTCCAACGAGATCCTCAGCCGGCTTGGCAGCCGGCTGGAGCGATATCTTTCCTAATACTCCTCCAAAATGACGCCGTGGGGCGGACAGGCATCGTACCTGTCCGCCCCACGGCGTCTCTCTTCACAATGGTCTCCGGTCTGTCACAGCCCGAACTCCCTGGCATAGACCACCGGGCCCCGGAGGGGGTCTGCCCCCTGCCGCAGCCGGATGGCCATGAAATTCTCCCGGGGCATCCCCGGCGGGACCTCCACCCCCAGGGCCACTGCCGGGCCATAGCCGGCTTTGGGATAGTAGGTTTCACTGCCCAGCACCAGGGCGTAGGGATAGCCCAGCTTTCGGGCAATGCGGTGGCCCGCCTCCATCAGCGCCAGGCCGATCCCCTGCCCCTGCCGGGACGGCAGGACCGACAGCGGGGCCAGCGCCAGGACCTCCGTCTGCCCCACCATCGCCTTGGTGAAGAGGATGTGGCCCACGATCTCCCCCGCCTCCTCTGCCACCAGGGACAGCTCCGGCACGAAGGCGTCCCCCTGCCGCAGGGCCGTGACCAGCCCCTGCTCATTGCCGTCGGCGTGCTCTGCCCCGGCAAATGCTGATGCGATGAGCGCAGAGACCTGCCCGTGGTCGGCGGCGGTCTCCTGTCGGATCTTCACTGCTCTCTCCTCCTCTCTGCTGCGGTTCCATCCTGCCCGGATGTTTTGAAAAAAACGGCAGCGGGGGCACTTCCTCCGCTGCCGGTTTGAGGGATTCCGAAATGTTATGGCGCCTCTCTGGCCCCCCGCTTCCGGGGGATCAGGGCCCCCACAATGGCGCACAGGGCGGCGGGCAGGACCCAGCCGAAGCCCAGGCCAGACAGGGGCAGATAGGACAGGAAGTCCACGTTCAGCCCTACTATCGGGCCCACGGTCCCCACCAGGCTCACCACCAGGGCCCCCAGGGCAGCCAGGCGGAAGATCCACTTGTTCTTCAGCCGGTTGCCCGTCATGGCCAGCACGATGAGCACCAGGGTGGGCGGATAGACCACACTGAGGATGGGGGCGGCGATGGCGATGATCTCGTTGAGGCCGAAGTTGGAGATGACGGCACTGAACACGCAGATCACGCACACCAGCACCTTGTAGGGCAGGCGTCCGCTGGTCAGCCCCGAGAAGTAGTCCGAACAGGCGCTCACCAGCCCCACCGACGTGGTCAAGCAGGCCAGGGCCACCACCACCGCAAAGAGGATCATCCCCCCCTTGCCCAGCAGGGCCTGGACGATGGACAGCACCAGCTGGGTCCGGTCCACAGACAGGTCGAAGAAGCTGCCGGTGGTGGCCCCCAGATAGGTCAGACCCAGGTAGACCACCAGCAGGCCCAGACCGGCCACCACACTGGCCCCGGCCACCACCCGGGCCTGGTCCTTCCACTCGGTGTGCCCCTTCTTCCAGGCGCTTTTCAGGATGATGTAACCAAAGATCAGGGTAGCCAGCACGTCCATGGTCTGGTAGCCGGCCTCCACACCGGTGGCCCCCACATTGTCCACCAGGGGCTGGGGGGACACCGGGCCCAGGGGATGGACCACCCCCACCACAATGAGCACCAGCAGGCCCGCCAGCAGCACCGGCGTGAGGATCTTGCCCACGATGTCCACCACGGCGCTCTCCCGCAGGCACAGCACCAGCACCAGCAGGAAAAAGATCACGGAAAAGAGCACCGGGCTGACCGAGGAGGTCAGGGGCAGGATGGAGGTCTCATAGGTGGTGGCCGCCGTGCGGGGGATGGCCAGCATGGGGCCGATGCACAGCACGATGGCACACATGAGCAGCACCGCCGGCACCTTGCCGATGCGGGCGGTGACCCCCGTGGGGCTGCCCTGGCGGAGGATGGCGAACATGGACAGCAGGGCCAGGCCCACGTCGGCGATGTAGTAGCCCAAAAAGCCCAGGGGCCACTGGCTGCCGGAGCCCAGGCCCAGGTAGGGCGGGAAGATCACGTTCCCCGCCCCGAAGAACATGGAGAACAGGGCAAAGCCGATGATCAGGCTGTCCCACATTTTTTTCCTCATGCCAGCCGCCCCTTTCCTGCGGACTGCTCCGTCCGGGTGTGTTTCGCCGTCATCACATCTTCTCCGGTGCGGTGACGCCCAGCAGGCCCAGGCCGTTGGCCAGCACTGCCCGGACGCTGTCGGCCAGCTTCAGCCGGGCCCGGAGCAGGTCGGGCTCCTCGCCCTTGATGCGGCAGGCGCCGTAGAAGCGGTGGAACTGGCCGGCCAGCTCTACCAGGTAGCGGTTGATGCGGGAGGGGTCAAAGTCCCGGGCGGCGGCGTGGATCTCCTCGGGGAACCGGGCCAGGGTGCGGATGAGGGCGGTCTCCTCCTCGCTATCCAGCAGGTCGGAGCGGATGGCCGATGCCTCGGGCACCGGGTCCCCCTCCCCGGCCAGCCGGGCCACCAGGGTGCAGATGCGGGCGTGGGCGTACTGGACATAGTAGACGGGGTTCTCGCTGTCCTCCCGCACGGCCAGCCCTAAGTCAAAGTCCACGGGGCTGGTGGCGGAGCGGGAGTTGAAGAAATACCGGGCGGCGTCCACGCTCACCTCGTCCAGCAGGTCGTGCAGGGCGATGGCCTTGCCCGAACGCTTGGACATGCGCACCGGCTGGCCGTCCTGCAGCAGGTTCACCAGCTGCATGAGCACCACCACCAGCCGGTGGGAGCCGTCCAGGCCCAAGCCGTCCAGGGCGGCCTGGAGGCGGGCCACATGGCCGTGGTGGTCGGCCCCCCACACGTCGATGGTCAGGTCAAAGCCCCGCACCGCCAGCTTGTTGCGGTGGTAGGCGATGTCGGCGGCAAAGTAGGTGTAAAAGCCATTGGCCCGGCGCAGCACGTCGTCCTTCAGGTCCAGCTTGTCCACCTGCTTCTCGCTCTTGCCCTCGGCCAGGTACTTCCGGCGCAGCAGCTGGGCGGTGTGCAGCCACAGGGCCCCGTCCTTCTCATAGGTCCAGCCCTTGTCGGTGAGCAGCTGGACGGTCTCGGCCACATAGCCCGACTGGTGGAGGGAGGACTCATAGAACCACTGGTCGTACTCGATGCCGTACCGGCGCAGGTCGGCCTGCATCCGGGGGATGTTGTTTTTCAGGCCAAAGGCCGCCAGGGCCTCCAGCCGTTCCTCCTCGGGGGTGTCACGATAGCTGTCCCCGTGGGCCTCATAAAAGCCCCGGGCCAGCTCCTTGATGTCCTCCCCGTGGTAGCCGTCCTCGGGGAATTCCACCGCGTCCTCCCCCAGCAGGATCTGCAGGTAGCGGGCCTGGATGGACACGGCGAACTTGTGGATCTGGTTGCCGGCGTCGTTGACGTAAAACTCCTTCCAGGTGTCCCAGCCGTCCCGGCGCAGGACGTTGGCCAGGGTGTCCCCCAGCACGCCGCCCCGGGCGTTGCCCATGTGCATGGGGCCGGTGGGGTTGGCGGAGACGAACTCCACCATCACCTTCTTGCCGTGGCCCTCGTCACTGCGGCCATAGAGGGGGCCTTCGGCCTCGATCTCCGCCAGCACGTCCCCGTACCACTTGGGGCCCAGGCGGAAGTTGAGAAAGCCGGGGCCGGCGATCTCCACCGAGGCGAAGATGGTGCCGGTCAGGTCCATGTGGTCGGCCACCGCCTGGGCGATGGCCCGGGGGGCCATCTTCATGGCCTTGGCCCCGGCCATGGCGAAGGAGGAGGCATAGTCCCCGTTCTGGGGGTCTTTCGGGATCTCCACCGATCCCTTCACCGTCACCCCTGCCGGCAGGACCCCGGCAGCGGCAGCGGCCTGATAGGCCCGGTCGGTCAGCTGACTGACCTGGTCTTTTGCAAGCTGAATCAAATTTGCCATAGTGCTTCTGTCACCTTTTTTCTCTTTGTTATGGGGTCACTGGCCCAGATGCTGGGTGGGGCGGGGAGGCTCGCTGATCTGGATCTCAAAGGAGTTTTCCCCAATGGGCTGGCTGTCCACCTCCAGGGCGTAGCGGATGGACAGCTTCCCCCCCTGCTCGCCCAGGCTGGCCTTGGCCCGGTGGGTATTCACCCCCAGCATCAGGCCGCCGTAAGGGGTCTCGTACAGGGAGACGTGCTTCTGCCCCTCCTGAAAGATCATCTCGGAGTTCAGGGTCCCCTCCCGCCGCAGGGTGATGCGGTCGGGGGCCACCTGGAAGGTGGTGGTGGTCCCCTCCAGGCCGGTCAGCTCACTCTCCAGATAGGTCAGGGAGAAGCCCTCCCCCTCCTCTTGGCGCAGGACCCCCTGGGTCACCAATTCCATGATGTCCTCGTCGCCGGGTTCCGTGGCCTGGACCCCGCGGATAGATATGATCACTGGTTTTTCCATGACGATGCCCATTCCTTTTTTTAGAAGTCTGCTCAAATGGCTATTATTATACCCGATTCCTTCCCAAATGTAAAGCCTTCCCAAGGGCCCCTTTCCCCCCTGCCGCCAAGAATTCCCCGGGCCGGGGGACAGAATTCGTGGACATTTCCCCCTTTCCTCCTTTGACAATCCGGCCGGGGAACACTATAATAGGGGCAGGATGGGGCACTTTATCCCCCGTCCTGGGCTCATAAGAACGGGACCCATATTGTTTCACTTCTCAGCGAGGAGGTCATGGTATGCAGCTGGAACTGAGCAAAAAGGAATTCCGACGTCTGTTGGATATGGCCTATATCGGCAACTGGATCCTCAACTCCACCCGGGGGGAGGACCGCTTCCAGGACTACGACCGCGTAGAGAGCCTGCTGTTTGAACGGGCCCGCCAGGAGGGCATGGGCATCCTGGCCGAGACCTATCGGGGGGAGACCGTTCCCTCCCGGGCGTTTGTGGAAGGTGGCATCCATGAAGCCATTATGGAATATGAAAACAACGTCTTCTTTGATATCCTGGCCGAGGATCTGGCCCGCCGGGACATGAACGACGCCCCCATCGACGAGAGCAACTACGCCGAGCTGACCCACCGGATCGAGGCCTACATCAACGAGTTTGAGGAGAATGGCACTGACAATATCCTGGTGGACATTGATACCCTTCCCTAATCCGACAGACGTCCTGTAAAGAAGCCCGCTGCAGAATGGATTCTCTGCAGCGGGCCTTTTTATCGCTTCTTATGGCTTCCCCTTGGGTAAACAGTGAATAAACCAGATATTTCTTTCGGGGAGGTATTGAAATAGGCAAAACAGCGGCTTTCTCAATTGTATTCCCAACGAAATTTCCCACTCTCATAGGAAAAGGGCGCAATGAG
>DXEA01000188.1 GCA_019115225.1 Candidatus Evtepia faecigallinarum | reverse complement strand
AATTCTTCCCGAGAGGGACCAACTTCCATGAGATCTCTCCCCAAGAAGTGGAAGAAGTGATGCAGATGCTCAACAATAGACCCAGAAAGTGTCTCGACTTTTCCACGCCAGAAGAAGTGTTGCACTCCACTTGACAATTCACCCCAGAGAAAGCCCAGGCCCCCGCGGCAGCGGGCCCCCGGAGGGTGCCACCCTCCACGGCCTTCCCCACCCGGTGGGGACCCGGCCCCCCGCGGCAGCGTGCCGCACCCCCCACAGCCTTGGGGGGACACCCCAAACACCCCGCGGGTCCCTCCCGCAGCCAAAAAAACAGCCCACGGCCTGCTGCCGTGGGCTGTCTCTTTTCTATGGGGGGCACTCACAGTGCCCGGTAAAACTCGCTACGGATCTTGCTCTTGCCCCCCAGGGCGCTGTCGATCATGGCCAGGAATTTTTCCCGGTCGTCCGGCAGCGTCCCCTTCAGGGGCACATAGTTGGAGGCGTGGTTGCTGGTGAAGTGGAAGGGCCCATAGTTCAGCCCCGCCACCAGGGCCCGGGTTTCTTCCAGATACTCCCGGGGGGAGATGAGCTGGAAGCGCCCCTCCTGCACGTCCTTGTACATGGGCGAGTGGGGCTCGGGCATGTAGGACAGGCAGGAGACGTGGTTGGCCTTCATCTCGTTGAGCACCCGGATGGTCTCTTCGATGTGCCGCTTGGAGGGCTCTCCCGGCCCTGCCAGGCCCAGAATGACCATCACCCACAGGTCGATGCCCGCCTTCTGGATCATGCTGGTGGCCTGGAGCATCTGGGCAGAGGTGACCCCCTTGTTGACCTTCTTGAGCAGGTCATCCCAGCCGGTCTCCACCCCCAGATAGGCCCGGGTGAGGCCGGCTTTGCGCAGCTGGTTCAGCTGCTCCTGGCTCTTGGTCATGGTGCTGCGGGTGCCGGCGTACACCGTCACCTGGCGCAGGTGGGGGAAGGCGGCGTACAGGGCCTCTAAAATCTGCAACAGCTGCTCCTGGCGCATGACAATGGCGTCCCCGTCGCACAGAAAGACCTTGTCCACGTTCTCCGGGCCGTAGTATTCCCGGGCCATGGCGATGTCCTCCATGATCTCCTTCATGGGGCGCACATGGAACTTTTTCGTCTTGTACATCCCGCAGAAGGTACACTTGTTGTGGGTGCAGCCCACGGTGCATTGCAGCAGATAGCTGCGCCACTCCCCGGGGGGACGGTAGATCTGACCTTCGTATCGCATAAAATTCCTCCTGTCTCACTCGGCCGCGTCGGCCGGGGAAATGATCTTCTTCAGGGCCTTTTCGGCCTTCTTCCGGGGCAGCAGGACCTCCCGGCCGCAGCCGGTACACTTGAGGCGGAAGTCCATGCCCACCCGCAGCACCTGCCAGCGCCGGGCGCCGCAGGGGTGTTCCTTTTTCATCTCCAGCACGTCGCCGGGCTGAATGTCCATGGTGATCCCTCCCTGATCGAGAAACGGCGGGCAAGTTTCCGCCTTTTGGTACATAGGATTGTGGCAGACTGCAACCTCCCTGCGGGGAGAAGAAAGGAAGCGCGCCTATGTCTCATCGCTACCCCCCGGAAGGGGGCTTGCTCCATACCCCCGCCAACCGCACCGCCACCGCCACCCTGGCCGCCCTGGCCGCCTGCCGGGCAGAGGAGACCGTGGTGGAGGGCCGGGCGGTGCTGTGTACCCCCGGCCATGACCTGGTGGTCCGCCTGGGTCCCTTCACCGGCACCATCCCCCGCCAGGAGGCCGCCCTGGGCATCCGGGAGGGGACCGTGCGGGAGATCGCCATCCTCTCCCGGGTGGGAAAGCCCGTGGCCTGCACGGTGACAGGGGTGGGGGAGGAGGGGGAAGTCCTCCTCTCCCGCCGCCGGGCCCAGGAGCTGGCCTTGACGGCGCTCATGGCCCTGCCGGCGGGCACCGTCCTGCCGGCGGTGGTCACCCACTTAGAGGGCTTTGGGGCCTTTGTGGACGTGGGGTGCGGGGTCACGTCCCTGATCGGCATTGAGAATTGCTCGGTCTCCCGCATCGCCCACCCGGACCGGCGCTTCGTGCCGGGGCAGGCCATCTATGCCCTCCTCACCGGCCGGGACCGGGACCTGGGGCGGCTGTATCTCTCCCACAAGGAGCTGCTGGGCACCTGGGCGGAGAACGCCGCCGCCTTTGCCTCCGGCATGACCGTGGCCGGCTGGGTGCGGGGGGTGAAACCTTACGGCACCTTCGTGGAGCTGGCCCCCAACCTGACGGGCCTGGCCGACCAGACAGAGGGCCTGGCCGAGGATGACCGGGTGAGCGTGTATGTCAAAGCCATCCAGCCCACCCGGCGGAAGATCAAGCTGACTGTTTTGGAAAAGCTGCCGGAGGCCATGCAGCCGGCCCCCTTTTCCTATTTCATCACCGACGGCCAGCTGGCAGCGTGGGACTATGCCGCCCCGGTCAGCCGTCCCCTTTGATCCGCGCCCAATAGGCCCGGGCGGCCTGCTCGGTCTTGTTCTCCCCATAGTGGTAATAAACCCGGTCCTTCAGGGCATCGGGCAGATACTGCTGCCTGACATAGTGGTGGGGATAGTCGTGGGCGTAGCGGTAGCCCTGGCCGTGGCCCAGCTGGGCCGCGCCGCCGTAGTGGCTGTCCCGCAGGTGGGCGGGCACCTGGCCTGCCGCGCCCCGGGCCAGGTCCTCCCGGGCCGCCGCGATGGCTAAGGTGGCGCTGTTGGACTTGGGGCAGGTGGCCAGGAAAATGGCCGCCTGGGCCAGGGGGAGCTGGGCCTCCGGCAGCCCCAGCATGTTGGCGCTGTCCACGCAGGCCTTCACCACCGCCACCGCCTGGGGATGGGCCAGGCCCACGTCCTCGCTGGCCATGACCAGCAGCCGCCGGCAGGGGGAGATGAGGTCCCCCGCCTCCAAGAGCCGGGCCAGGTAGTGCACGGCGGCGTCGGGGTCTGAGCCCCGGATGGATTTCTGAAAGGCCGACAGCAGGTCGTAGTGGACGTCCCCGTCCCGGTCGTACCGGTTGGCAGAGCGCTGGGCCAGGGCGGCGGTCTCCTCCATGGTGAGGAAAACCTCCCCCATGTCCTGGGCGTGGGCGGCAAAGAGGGCCTCCACGGCGTTGAGGGATTTGCGCACGTCCCCGCCGCAGCCCCGGGCGATGTACTCCGGGACCCCGTCCTCCCAGCGGACGGGGGTGCCCCGGTCCTGTCCCAGGGTCTCCATGCCCCGGACGATCACCGGCAGCACCTCCTCCGGGGCCAGGGGCTTGAACTCAAAGATGGTGGACCGGCTGAGCACGGCGTTGTAGACATAGAAGTAGGGGTTCTCCGTGGTGGAGGCGATGAGGGTGAGCTTCCCCTTTTCCATAAACTCCAGCAGGGACTGCTGCTGCTTTTTGTTAAAATACTGGATCTCGTCCAGATACAGCACCACCCCCTCCGGGGCCAGCAGGGTCCCCACGTCGGCGGTGACGGCCTTGATGTCCGCCAGGGCGGCGGTGGTGGCGTTGAGGCGGTAG
>DXEA01000187.1 GCA_019115225.1 Candidatus Evtepia faecigallinarum | reverse complement strand
AGAGAAGTTCCTGGACATCAAGTGCCGCATGGCAGGGCTCAAGCCCAATGCCGTGGTGGTGGTGGCCACCGTCCGCGCCCTGAAGCATCACGGCGGCGTGGCCAAGGCCGACCTGGGCAACGAGAACCTGGAGGCCCTGGAGAAGGGCCTGCCCAACCTGCTGCGCCATGTGGAGAACATCACCAAGGTCTTTGGCCTGCCCTGCGTGGTGGCCATCAACCGCTTCCCCATGGACACCGAGGCAGAGCTGGCCCTCATCGAGACCAAGTGCAAGGAGCTGGGGGTCAACGTGGCCCTGTCCGAGGTCTGGGGCAAGGGCGGCGAAGGCGGCCGTGCCCTGGCGGAGGAAGTGGTCCGTCTGTGCGAGCAGCCCAGCAGCTACACCCCCACCTATGAGATGGACACCACCATTGAGGAAAAGCTCCGGGCCATCGTCACCCGCATCTATCGCGGCCGGGACGTGGTCCTCACCCCGGCGGCCAAGAAGCAGGTCAAGCAGCTCACCGACCAGGGCTTTGGCAACTATCCCATCTGCATGGCCAAGACCCAGTACAGCTTCTCCGACGACGCCTCCCTGCTGGGGGCTCCGGAGGACTTTGTGGTCACGGTGCGCAACGTGAAGGTCTCTGCCGGCGCCGGCTTCCTGGTGGCCCTCACCGGCGACATCCTGACCATGCCCGGCCTGCCCAAGGTCCCCTCCGCCGAAAAAATCGACGTGGACGAGAACGGCAAGATCACGGGACTGTTTTAAGAATTTTTGGACCCGCTGCGCTGGGCTCCAAAAATTGAGAGATTGCAGCCCCCTGGCGGGGGCCACTTTGGAACCCGCTGCGCTGGGCTTCCAAAGTGAGAGATTGCAGCCCCCTGCGCGCAAACACCCCGGCCGCCTTTGGCGGCCGGGGTGTTCACACTTGTGGGCTGAGAAGTATTTTTTCCCCGGCGGAGCCGGGGAAAAAATGCATTGGAATTGGTTCCGGCGCCTGCGGGCGCCGGAAGTCTGCGACGCTTTTTGCCGCCGGAGGCGGCAGGGGGAGGGTGTGATGATTTTGGTTGATGGGGGTGGTGGGAGTTGGGGTTAGAGGCGGATGGGGCCTTCGGTGTATTCGTTGGGACCGGGGGTGTGGCCGAATTCTTTGCGGCACAGGTCGTACAGGGCGGTGCAGCGGGCTTCTAAGGCAAAGAGTTTCTGGGCTTCCGGGGACAGGCGGGCGGCGTGGGCGGGTTTGACCAGGATGGGCAGGGTGGCGGTGGTTTTCATTTGCCGCAGCACCTCCTGCCCCTGGCCTGTGAAGCCCAGTACCCGCAGGTAGGGGAGGGATTCTGGCCGGTCCTGGGCCTCCAGACCCAGGAAGGCCCACAGCACCAGCCGCCGCACCCGGGCCAGGGGATAGCGCTTGGCCCGCACCTGGGCATAGAGGTCCTCCAGGCTGTTTGTCTCCTGGACGGCCCGGAACAGCCGGTGGCTGAGACCCTCGCCGCTGTCGGGCAGGCGGGCAAAGTCGGCCTCTGTCATAGTCCGCAGCCGGGCCAGCACCCCCCGGGTGCCATAGGCCAGGCTGGCCGGGTCCCGGCGCAGGGTGCGCTCTGCCTGAAAGCTCAGGTAGGGGACAAGGGGCGCCGGCTCTTCTGCCAGGATCCTCTGCCGCAGCCAGGAGGCCGACACATGGTCTGCCCCCTCCTCCGGGTCCTGGTCATGGCCCGTTCCCCTGCGCCGGATGGTGTGGGGGGTGATCTCAGAGCCCAGGGCCTCCAGGGCCAGCAGATACTCCACCCCCAGGTTGTTGTTGGGGCTGTCCAGACAGGCCGCCACGGCCTCTCCCGCCACGTCGGCCACCGCCCGCTGCCGGGCGGCAGGGAAGGAGAGGCCCCGGTCCAGCCACCGGTGGAGGGCCTCCTGCCAGGCAGGGGTGTGCAGGCAGTCCGCTGCCTGGACCAGGGGGGCCAGGTCCCCCGCCTCGCTGCCAAAGCTCAGGGTGTCCACCACCCCCGTGGCCGCCAGCACCCCCACGCCCCCCCGGGCGAAGGTCTCCGCCGAGGATGCCGCCCACAGGGTGGGGATCTCCAGCACCAGATCCGCCCCCCCGTCCAGGGCCAGCCGGGCCCGGGTCCACTTGTCCGCCAGGGCCGCCTGGCCCCGCTGGACCCAGTTGCCGCTCATGGCGCACACGATGGCGCAGTCCGGCCCGAAGGTCCGGCGCAGGGTGCGGATCTGCTCCCCGTGTCCGCTGTGAAAGGGGTCATATTCGGTGACAATGCCGATTGTACGCATAGCCCAACCTCGCTTTCCAAAAAGTTTGAAATTTGGGGAAAAAACTGTTGTCCTTTTGCCCGAAATGGGCTAATATAAGTGTGTATGAACTATTTTACCCCCAATGGGGGCAGATAAGCAAGCATCATGGATACGATGAATGAATAAGGAGTGGAAATTACCATGAAAGTTCTGGTCATCAACGCAGGCAGCTCTTCCCTGAAGTATCAGCTGCTGGACCCCGATACCAAGGAAGTTCTGGCCAAGGGCCTGTGCGAGCGCATCGGCATCGACGGCCACATCAAGCACACCCCCACCGGCAAGGACGTCTATGACGCCGACCGCTACATGCCCGACCACGAGGCCGCCATCAAGCTGGTCATGGAGGTGCTGACCCACAACCACTATGGCGTCATCAAGGACATGTCCGAGATCGATGCCGTCGGCCACCGTGTGGTCCACGGCGGCGAGGAGTTCACCCACTCCGTCATCATCGACCGCAAGGTCATGAACGGCATCCGGGAGTGCATCCCCCTGGCCCCCCTCCACAACCCCGCCAACATCACCGGCATCGAGGCCTGCAAGGAGGTTATGCCCAACACCCCCATGGTGGCCGTCTTCGACACCGCCTTCCACCAGACCATGCCCCCCAAGGCCTACATCTACGCCGTGCCCTACCGTTGGTACACCGAGAATAAGGTCCGCCGCTACGGCTTCCACGGCACCTCTCACCAGTATGTCTCCCAGCGGGCTGCCGACCTGATGGGCCGCCCCATTGAGGAGCTGCGCATCGCCACCTGCCACCTGGGCAACGGCGCTTCCACCTGCTCGGTGAAGTTCGGCAAGTCCATCGACACCTCCATGGGCTTCACCCCCCAGGACGGCCTGCCCATGGGCACCCGTGCCGGCGCCATCGACGCCGCCATCACCGAGTACATCGTGGACCAGCGGGGCTACTCCGGCAAGCGCGTGGAGAGCGCCCTGAACAAGGAGTCCGGCATGCTGGGCATTTCCGGCGTCTCCTCCGACTTCCGTGACCTGGAGGCCGCCGC
>DXEA01000186.1 GCA_019115225.1 Candidatus Evtepia faecigallinarum | reverse complement strand
AATAAAAGTTGCACAATAGAAGCGGAAATGCGAAACTAGAGGCATGAAACGCTATGAATTAACAAAAGAACAGTGGGAGCGAGTCAGACCGCTTCTGCCGCCGGAAGAAACGGGAAAGCGACGCTGCCCGCAGATAACCGGGCGATGCTGAACGGGATGCTCTGGATTGCCCGAAGCGGCGCCCAGTGGCGGGAGCTGCCGGAGGTCTACGGCCCCTGGCAGTCAGTGTATGCCCGATTCGCCAAGTGGCGGGACGACGGCACACTGGAAACCGTGTTTCACGCGCTGTCCGAGAATGCTGATATGGAAAACCTGAGCATAGACTCCACCTGCGTCAAGGTACACGGAAGCGCCAATGGTGGGGGAAAAAACGGCGGATAAGGCAGTTGGGCGTACCAGAGGCGGGCTGAACACAAAGATTCACGCTGTCGTGGATGGTCTGGGGAACCCAGTGGAGTTCCTTCTCTCGGCCGGAAATGACCATGATTCTGTTCATGCCATGGAACTGTTGGAAAAGGTCCAGATCTGCGGGAGCAATGTACTGGCAGATCGTGCTTACGGTGCTCGGACGATACGGGAATATATCTCAGAGCATGGGGCCAGCTATGTGATACCACCCCAAAGCAATGTTTCCGAGCCTTGGCCGGTGGATTGGTATCTGTACAAGGAGCGGCATCTGGTCGAGTGTTTCTTTCAGAAAATCAAGTGGTTCCGCAGAATTGCCACCAGGTATGACAAACTCGATGAATCTTTCCTCGCCTTTGTTTACCTTGCCGCTATTGCTATCCTGTTGATTTAGAACAAAACTCCTGATTTTTCAAACAAGGCCTAAACCTTCATGTGGATGAAATTTTCTTTTTGGATGACGAATAGATGGCAAGGCCGGCCGAGCCAGTGAGCGCGCAAGGGGAACGGACTGCGCCCGCCGTCGGCAGCTCCGCCTGTCTTTGCCGGTGAGCAGACAGGGAACTGGTTTGCAGCAGGTCCTTCCTTTCCGCAAAAAATCTTCTTTTTGTGCAACCGGAACGGAGAAGAACCGGTCTATCAGGATGAAACGACCCCCACCGTGGGACGGGAAAGGAGCGTGACGGGGATGGTACTGAGTGAAAAAGAGATCCTGGCCCTGTGCCAGGCCCGCCAGCAGCAGGCCCTGACCGCCATGGCGGAGAAGTACGGCAGCTACTGCTACACCGTGGCCTACAACATCCTGGCCGACCACCACGACGCGGAGGAGTGCGTCAACGACGCCTATCTGGCCGTGTGGAACGCGGTCCCCCAGGCTGCCCCCCAGAGCCTGCTGGCCTATCTGGCCAAAACCACCCGCAACATCGCCCTGAAACGGCTGGAGCACGACCGGGCCCAGAAACGGGACAGCCGCTTTGACCTGCTGCTGGACGAGCTGGCGGAGGTCCTGCCCGGTGAGGACGCTGTGGAGGACGAGGTGGCCCAGCGGGAGATCATGGCGGCCATCAACGACTTTCTCCGCCGGAAGGCCAAGCCCGACGAGCGGCAGCTCTTCCTGCGGCGCTACTTCTGGGGGGACTCCATCGGGGAGCTGACGGTGACCTTCCGCAGCAGCGAGAGTAAGATCAAATCCCAGCTTTTCCGGACCCGCCAGCGGCTGCGGCGCTACCTGGAGGAAAGGGGGTTGGTGTGATGCGCGGCGAGAAGTTTTATGAAATGCTGGACCTGCTGGACGACAACCTGGTGCTCGAGTCGGCAGAGGTCAAGCGAAAGACCTGGCGGCGGCGTCTGGCCATCCTGGGCATCGTGGTGGGCATCCTCGTCCTCTTCTGGTTCTGCTCCAGCGTTCCGGCCCTCTTCCCCTCGGACAGGGTGGGGGACACGGAGGGGTGCATCCGGGACGGGGCCTATTACGTCTACGCCGGCAGCGGCGTGTCGATGGTTGAGGCCCGGGTGCCCCAGGGCATCGTGCGCTATGTGCCCGGCCAGGGGAAGGAACTGCTGGTCTCCGCCGAGGAACACCCCATGGACGTCCTCTTCCCCTGCTGGGGGGTCAACAGCCACGGCCTGTATTATCTGGACATGAAAACCGACCAGCTCCGGCGGCAGGACCTGGTGACCGGCGAGGAAACGGTCCTCTACACCGCCCCGGAGGCCATCGAGGGACAGCAGATGCCGGAGAGCGAACTGAGCGGATTGATCACCAGTCTGCTGACCGGGGAAGAGCCGGTGCTGGACTACGGCGTGGCCCTGTTTATGAACTGGGTGACAGAGGATCAGGTGTGCTTCTCCTACCGGGCCAGCGACGGCATGACCAGCTATGCCATCACCGTGGACAGCCGGACGGGGGAGGTCCTGGAGCAGCGGCTGGAGGGGGAACGGGACTACGAGAGCACCTACCTGACCATAGGGGACCGGAAGATTCAGAATGTGCGCATGGACTACCCCGAGGGCTTCACCTATCCCGGCTGGGAGCAAGACGTGGAACTCAACGACTTCTACTGGACGGACGTGCAGGAGAACGGCCAATCCATCCTGCCCCCGGACAGCATGGGAAACGCCCATGCCATCTCCGGGGCCCTGGTGGTGGGCTATTGTAAGTGGCAGGGGCGCTATGACGCGGAGCGCCACTACCTGGGATATCCCACCGACTACCTCCTGCTCACCGAGGACGAGACCCTTGTCCTCCCCGCCCCGCCGGCGGATGAGGACCACACCTACCTGGCCTATTTTGACGGCTGGCTGTATTACCAGAACCGCAAGACGGTGGTCCAGAATGAGACCATGACCAAAACGGAGGAGTATTTTCAGGCCATGAATCCGATCACCGGCGAGACCGTAACCCTGGGGGAAAACATCCAGGGCAGCAGCCTGACCACCGACGGCACCTGGTTCTATTTCCGCCCCTATGGCCGCACCAACTGCTATCACCTGGACCGGGACGACACCGGCCGTCCCCTCACCCTGACCCTGGTGGAGGAGGACATCTGAAGCAGGACGCACAGGACAGCCGGGAAAAGCCCCCGAAGGTTTGTGGGAATTGGACTATTACAGCGGCGGAAAAATTTCTGCTATAATAACGCCAGAATTTCATTGGCGGTAACCTGAGTGTGAGAGCCACGCCCCTCCCCTCAGGTTGCCGCCATATTTCGTCGTTTAGGAGGTTTTTTGCTATGGAAGAACGTTCCAACCGCTATTTGGCCCAAGCGCCCATCGGGCCGCTGATACTCAAGTTTGCCGTGCCCTGCACCCTGTCCCTGCTGGTCTCGTCCCTGTATAACATCGTCGACCAGATCTTCATCGGCTGGGGTGTGGGCTACCTGGGCAACGGGGCCACCAACGTGGTCTTTCCCATCACCATCATCGCCCTGGCCCTGGCCCTGATGATCGGCGACGGCTGCGCCGCCTACCTCAGCCTCTGCCAGGGGCAGGGGGATACCCAGCGCTCCCACCAGTGCGTGGGCAGCGGCATCACGGTGCTCTTTCTGCTGGGCGTGGTGCTGGCCGCCGTGTGCCTCATTTGGCAGGAGCCCCTGCTGCGGCTGTTCGGGGCCTCCGATGCCACCCTCCCCCTGGCCGTGGATTACTTCACCATCCTGCTCTGGGTCTTCCCCCTGTACATGCTCTCCAATATGGCGGGTGGGGTCATCCGGGCCGACGGCAGTCCCCGCTTCGCCATGGCCGCCACCGTGGCCGGGGCCATCGTCAACATCATCCTGGACCCGGTGTTCATCTTCGGCCTGCACTGGGGTATCCAGGGGGCGGCCTGGGCCACGGTGCTGGGGCAGCTGCTCTCCTTTGTCCTCAACTTCGTCTACCTGCTCCGGCCCAAGACCTTTCGCCTCACCCCCGCCTCCTTCCGGCCCCACTGGCGGGTCTTTGGGCGGGCGGTCCAGCTGGGCATCTCCACCTTCATCACCCAGATCTCCATTGTGGTGGTCTCCCTGGTGTGCAATGTGATGCTCTTTCACTACGGCAGCCTGTCCGTCTATGGACCTGACATTCCCATCTCGGTCATCAGCATCGAGACCAAGGTCTATACCATCGTCATCAACATCGTGGTCGGCGTGGTGCTGGGCGGCCAGCCCATCCTGGGCTACAACTACGGCGCGGGAAAGTATGACCGGGTGCGCCAGACCTATCGCCTCATTCTGGCTGTCACCGTAGTGGTGGGCGTGGCCGCCACCCTGCTCTTCCAGTTCTGGCCCCAGGGAGTGGTGGCGATCTTCGGTCAGGGAGATCCCCTGTACGAGGAGTTCGCCGTGCTCACCTTCCGCCTCTTCCTGGCCCTGGT
>DXEA01000185.1 GCA_019115225.1 Candidatus Evtepia faecigallinarum | reverse complement strand
ACCATCATCCGTGAGCAGCAGCTCGCTGGCCAGTAAGGAGGAACGGAATCATGCCTGAGAACAGAACTTCTTCCCGTAAGACCAGAGTCGGCCTGGTGGTTTCGGACAAGATGGATAAGACCGTGGTGGTGGCCATTGCCGACCGTGTGGCCCATCCCCTGTACAAGAAGATCGTCAAGCGGACCTACAAGCTCAAGGCCCATGACGAGAACAACACCTGCGGCATCGGCGACAGAGTGAAGGTCATGGAGACCCGCCCCCTGTCCAAGGATAAGAGATGGCGCGTGGTGGAGATCATCGAAAAGGCGAAGTAAGGAGGTGCCGTAAATGATCCAGCAGGAAACCTATCTGAAGGTGGCGGACAATACCGGCGCCAAGGAAATCAAGACCATCCGTGTGCTGGGAGGCTCCTCCCGCAAATACGCCAACATCGGCGATGTGATCGTGGCCTCTGTGCGCAAGGCCGCTCCCGGCGGCACTGTGAAGAAGGGCGACGTGGTCCGCGCCGTGGTGGTCCGGTCCGCCAAGGGCGTGCGTCGGGCTGACGGCAGCTATGTCCGCTTCGACGAGAACGCGGCCGTCCTCATCAAGGACGACAAGAACCCCAGAGGCACCCGTATCTTTGGCCCTGTCGCCCGTGAGCTGCGTGACAAGGATTACATGAAGATCCTGTCCCTGGCTCCCGAAGTACTGTAAGGGAGGGTACAAAGATGATGAATAAAATGAGCATTAAGAAGGACGACACCGTGGTGGTCATCACCGGCAAGGACAAGGGCCAGCGCGGTAAGGTCCTCAAGGTCATCCCCAAGGAGGGGAAGGTGGTGGTGGAGAAGATCAACATGGTCTCCCGCCACACCAAGCCCCGCAAGCAGGGGGACGAGGGCGGCATCATCCAGAAGGAAGCCCCCCTGTACGCCTGCAAGGTGATGCGCGTGTGCCCCAAGTGCGACAAGCCCACCCGCGCCGCCAGCAAGATGGTGGACGGCAAGAAGGTGCGCGTGTGCAAGCACTGCGGCGCTGAGATCTGAGAGAGGAGGAGTCAAACATGGCTGATATGCCCAACCTGAAAGCAAAATACAGAGAAGAAGTTGCTCCTGCTCTCATGCAGAAGTTCAACTACAAGAGCCCCATGCAGATCCCCCGCATCGACAAGATCGTCGTGAACGTGGGCTGCGGCGAGGCCCGTGACAACGCCAAGGTCCTCGACGCCGTGGTGCGCGACCTGGGCGTCATCACCGGCCAGAAGGCCATCGTGACCAAGGCAAAGAAGTCCGTGGCCAACTTCAAGGTCCGTGAGGGCATGCCCATCGGCGCCAAGGTCACCCTGCGTCAGGACAAGATGTGGGAGTTCCTGGACCGCCTGTTCAACGTGGCCCTGCCCCGCGTGCGTGACTTCCGCGGCATCAGCGCCAACTCCTTCGACGGCCGCGGCAACTATGCCCTGGGCATCAAGGAGCAGCTGATCTTCCCCGAGATCGAGTACGACAAGATCGACAAGATCCGCGGTATGGACATCGTTATCTGCACCACCGCCCAGACCGACGAAGAGGCAAGAGAGCTGCTGACCCTGATCGGCGCTCCCTTCGGCAAGTGAGTTAGGAGGAGAACGATCAATGGCGAAATTATCCATGAAGCTCAAGCAGCAGGCTGAGCCCAAGTTTTCCACCCGCCGTTACAACCGGTGCAAGATCTGCGGCCGTCCCCACGCTTACCTGCGTGACTACGGCATCTGCCGGATCTGCTTCCGGGAGCTGGCCCACAAGGGTCAGATCCCCGGCGTGCGGAAGGCTTCCTGGTAACCCAATCCCGATGGAATGGCCGGACCGGATGCCCCAACCATCCGGTCGGCTTTCCCATACACGGCGCCCGGCCCCCGGCCGGACGCCACGTCCCCGGCCAGCGGCAATAGGTCGGTTCCTGTGAGACCCGATACCTTGCCGCCGATACAGGCGCTGCCTGTAATCTTATAGGAGGTATTACCCTATGCACATTACAGATCCCATTGCGGATATGCTCACCCGCATCCGCAACGCGAACAACGCCAAGCACGACACCGTCGACATCCCCGCTTCCAACATGAAGAAGGCCATTGCCCAGATCCTGCTGGACGAGGGTTACATCAAGGCCTTCCAGCTGGTGGAGGACGGTGCCCAGGGCGTGATCCATGTGACCCTGAAGTACAACAACCCCGGCAAGGAAAAGGTCATCACCGGCCTGCGTCGGGTCTCCAAGCCCGGCCTGCGTGTGTATGCCGGCGCTGACGAGCTGCCCCGCGTCCTGCGCGGCCTGGGTGTTGCGATCGTGTCCACTTCCAAGGGCATCATGACCGACAAGGCAGCCCGCGCTGCTCACGTCGGCGGTGAAGTCCTGGCATTTGTGTGGTAAGGAGGAGAGGTACTATGTCGAGAATCGGTAGAATGCCCATCTCTCTGCCCAGCAATGTGGAAGTGACTGTGGGCGAAGGCAATGTCGTCACCGTCAAGGGCCCCAAGGGCACCCTGACCCAGAAGGTCAGCGAGAAGATGACCCTCACCCGTGAGGAGAACACCCTGCTGGTGACCCGCCCCAACGATGAGAAAGAAAATCGTGCCCTGCACGGCCTGACCCGTACCCTGATCAACAACATGGTGGTGGGTGTCACCGAGGGCTACAAGAAGGAGCTGGACGTCAACGGCGTCGGCTACCGTGTGGCCAAGGAAGGCAAGAAGCTGAACATGAACATCGGCTACTCCCACCCCGTGGTCATGGAGGAGATCGATGGCATCACCATCGAGGTCCCCAGCCCCAACAAGATCATCATCAACGGCATCGACAAGCAGAAGGTCGGCCAGTTTGCCGCTGAGGTCAGAGGGAAGAGACCCCCGGAACCCTACAAGGGCAAGGGCATCAAATATACTGACGAGGTCATCCGCCGCAAGGAAGGCAAGACCGGCGTGAAGAAGTAAGAAAGAGGTGTGCCTAAATGATTAAGAGACCCGATACCAACGCGCAGCGTCAAAAGCGCCATACCCGCGTTCGCGGGAAAGTCTCCGGCACATCCGAGAGACCCCGTCTGAACGTGTTCCGCAGCGGGACCAACATCTATGCCCAGATCATCGACGATGTGACCGGCACCACTCTGGTCTCCGCTTCCTCCCTGGAGAAGGGATTCGAGGGCCGCGGCAACAACTGCGAGGCCGCTGCCAAGGTGGGCGAGGCCATTGGCCAGCGCGCCAAAGACAAGGGCATCGACACCGTGGTCTTTGACCGTGGTGGCTACCTGTACCACGGCCGGGTGAAGGCCCTGGCCGAGGGCGCCCGCAAGGCCGGCCTGGAATTTTAATGGGAGGAGGAAACGAAAATGCCTAGATTTGAAAGAGAACCCAGCGAGTTCGTGGAAAAAGTCGTTTCCCTGAACCGTGTCTCCAAGACCGTCAAGGGCGGCCGCGTGATGAAGTTCTCCGCCCTGGTGGTGGTCGGCGACGAGAAGGGTAAGGTGGGCTTTGGCCTGGGTAAGGCCGCTGAGGTCCCCGAAGCCATCCGCAAGGGCCTGGAAGCCGCCAAGAAGAACATGTTCACCATCACCCTGTCCGGCACCACCATCCCCCACGAGGTGATCGGTGAGTTCGGCGCCGGCCGCGTGCTCATGAAGCCCGCCGCCCCCGGTACCGGCGTTATCGCCGGCGGTCCTGTCCGTGCCGTTCTGGAAGCGGCCGGCATCAAAGACATTCGTACCAAGTGCCTGCGCTCCAACAACCCCCAGAACGTGGTTTCCGCCACCATGGAGGGTCTGAAGTCCCTGCGCGGTCCTGAGGCTGTGGCCCGGATCCGTGGCAAGAGCGTGGAAGAGATCGTGGGCTAAGGAGGGCTGATATCATGGCGAATCTGAACATCAAGCTCGTCAAGAGCCTCAACGGCCGCATTGCAAAGCATAAGGCCACCGCGGAAGCCCTCGGCCTGCGGAAGATCGGCGACACCACCGTGCAGCCCGACAACGCGGCCACCCGGGGCAAGATCGCCCACATCGGTTACCTGATCCAGGTCACCGAGCAGCAGTAAGGAGGTACGCGCGATGAAACTGCATGAACTTTCTCCCGTTCCCGGCTCCAACCCCAAGGCCTATCGCAAGGGCCGCGGCAACGGTTCCGGGAACGGCAAGACCGCCGGCCGCGGGCAGAAGGGCCAGTGGGCCCGTTCCGGCGGCGGTGTCCGTGTGGGCTTTGAAGGCGGCCAGATGCCTCTGGCCCGCCGTCTGCCCAAGAGAGGCTTTAACAACATCTTTGCCAAGCCCCTGGAAGCCGTGAACGTCTCCGTGCTGGAGAAGTTCGAGGACGGCGCCGTGGTCAACGCCGAGGCCCTGCTGGAGAAGGGCATCCTCTCCAAGTGCCAGTACGGCGTGAAGATCCTTGGCGAAGGCAGCCTCAGCAAGAAGCTGACCGTTCAGGCCAGCGCTTTCTCCGCCTCCGCGAAGGCAAAAATTGAAGAGGCAGGCGGGAAGGCCGAGGTGGTCTGATGTTTAAGACCATCCGCAATGCATGGAAGCTGCCGGAGCTGCGCCGCAAGCTTCTGTTCGTGGTCTTTGCATTGCTGATCTTCCGGGTCGGTGCAGCGATCCCGGTGCCTTATATCAACACCGAATACCTGCAGAACTATATTGCGGCCAACTCCGGGACCATCTTCGGGCTGCTGAACACCCTGAGTGGTTCGGCACTGTCCCAGGCGACGTTGTTTGCCCTGTCCATCCAGCCCTACATCAACGCCTCCATCATCATCCAGCTGCTCACCATCGCCATCCCGGCCCTGGAGCGTCTGGCCAAGGACGGCGGCGAAGAGGGGAAGAAGAAGATCCAGTCCATCACCCGCTACACCACGCTGGTCATCGGCCTGCTCCAGGGCTGGGGGTACTACACCCTCATCAAGAGCTACGGCCTGCTGACCAACGAGGGCATCTGGGCGGCCGTGGTCATCGTGGTCTCCTTCACCGCCGGTGCGGTCTTCCTCATGTGGCTGGGCGAGCAGATCACCGAGTTCGGTGTGGGCAACGGTATCTCCATCATCCTCTTTACCGGTATCGTCTCCCGCCTGCCGCACATGATCATGGTGCTGGTGAGCGGCGTGAAGAACTGGGCTGCCAACCTGGACATGTCCGGCTGGAGCGAGGAGCAGATCCAGAGCGTCGTGGTCATGAACCCCGCCATCGCCGTGCTGCTGGTGGTGGGCATGCTGGCCCTGGTGGTCTTTATCGTCTTTATCACCAACTCTGAGCGCAAGATCCCTGTTCAGTACGCCAAGCGCGTGGTGGGCCGGAAGATGTATGGTGGTCAGTCCACCCACATCCCCATCAAGGTCAACCTCAGCGGCGTGCTGCCCATCATCTTCGCCCAGTCCATTGCCATGATCCCCGCAACCATCGGCATGTTCGTGCCCTCCTCCCAGCAGGAGGGGACCGCCTGGAACACCTTCCTGTCGGTCTTCAACTCCACGAGCGTGCTGTACGCGGTGATCTACTTCCTGCTGATCATCATGTTCAGCTACTTCTATGCGACCATCCAGTTTAACCCTGTGGAGGTCGCCAATAACCTGAAGAAGAACGGCGGCTTCATCCCCGGCTTCCGGCCCGGCCGTCCCACGGCGGAGTTCCTGGCCAAGGTGCTCTCCCGCCTGACCTTCTTCGGCGCCATCTACCTGGGTATTGTCGCGATCCTGCCCATCATTGCGGAAAATGTCACTGGCATCCAGAACATGTCCATCGGCGGCACGTCCGTCATCATTGTGGTGGGCGTGGCCCTGGAGACCGTGAAGATGATCGAGGCTCAGACGCTGATGCGCCACTACAAGGGCTTCCTGGAATGAGAGGTAATGTAAGATGAAACTGATCCTTTTAGGCCCTCCGGGCGCCGGCAAAGGCACCCAGGCAGAGATCCTCAATAAAAAGCTGGGCATTCCCACCATCTCCACCGGCAACATCCTGCGGGCTGCTGTGAAGAACGGCACCCCCATCGGCCTGAAGGCCAAGGAGTATATGGACGCCGGGAAGCTGGTGCCCGATGAGGTCATCATCGGGGTCATCTCCGAGCGCCTGGCGGAGGCTGACTGCCAGAACGGCTTTATCCTGGACGGCGTGCCCCGGACCATTCCCCAGGCGGAAGCCCTGGAGAAGGCCGGCATCGCCTTTGACGCGGTGGTGTCCATCGAGATCTCTGACGACGAGATCGTCGAGCGCATGGGCGGCCGCCGGGTGTGCACCGCCTGCGGCGCCCCCTATCACGTCAAGAACATGCCCCCCAAGGTGGAGGGCGTGTGCGATGCCTGCGGCGGAAAGCTGGAGGCCCGGGCGGACGACAAGCCTGAGGTGGTCCGTGACAGACTGAACGTCTATCACAAACAGACCGCCCCGCTGAAGGATTTCTATGCGGCCAGAAACTTGCTCAAGACCGTAGACAATCAGCCCACCGTGGCTGAGACGACCACTGTGATTCTTTCCGCACTGGGGATTTGACCGTATGATCTCATTAAAATCTCCCAGAGATATTGAGGGGATGCGCCGAGCAGGACAAATTACCGCGGCGGCCCGCGCACTGGCGGGAAAAATGGTACGTCCTGGCGTGACCACTCTGGAAATCGATACCGCAGTGCGCAAATTCATCGAAGGGCAGGGGGCGATCCCCTCGTTCCTGAACTTCCCGGGTCCTCCGGGGGTGCGGAACTTCCCGGGCGCTGCCTGTATTTCGGTCAACGATGAAGTCATCCACGGGATCCCCAGCAATCAGGTCCTGAAGGAAGGCGACATCGTCAGTGTGGATGTGGGGGCCTATATCGGGGGCTTTCACGGTGACTGCGCGGCCACCTTCCCCTGCGGCAAGGTCAGCGACGAGGCGGCAAGACTCATTGCCGTCACGGAGCAGTCCTTCTGGGAAGGGATGAAGTTCGCCCGCTTTGGTTACCGGGTCTCGGATATCTCTCATGCCGTGCAGAAGTACGTGGAAGACAACGGCTTCTCCGTGGTGCGGGACTACGTCGGACACGGCGTAGGGGCCAACCTCCACGAAGCCCCCGAGGTGCCCAACTATGGCAAACCCGGCCACGGTCCCCGGCTTGCTCCCGGGATGACCCTGGCGGTGGAACCCATGGTCAACCAAGGGGACTGGCGGATCAAGGTGACGAAGGACGGCTGGACCGTAAGGACCGCCGACGGCTCCCTCTCCGCCCACTATGAGAACTCGATCCTCATCACGAAGGGTGAGCCTGAGATCCTCACCCAGGTGGGGGATCTGCGCGTATGACGTTCCAGCAAGGAGACGTGGTACGCTCCGCGGCCGGCCACGACAGGGGAGAGCTCTTCCTGGTGCTGCGGGAAGAGGGCGACTTTGTGTGGCTGGCCGACGGAAAGCGCAGAAAACTTGAGGCTCCCAAGAAAAAACGGCGCAAGCATGTTGTTTCCGCGGGGGTCTGGACGCACCCGGTCGCCGGCCGCCTGAAAGACGGCGAGCCGGTGCTGGACAGTGAGATCAGAAAGGCGCTGGCCGCCTTTCGGAATAAGGTTCAGTGAGATGAAGGAGGAATGACGCTTGGCAAAAAGCGACATGATCGAGCTGGAGGGGACCGTGGTGGAGGCCCTGCCCAACACCACGTTCCGGGTCGACATCGGAAACGACCACATCATTCTGGCTCACATTTCCGGAAAGCTCAGGATGAATTTCATCCGTATTCTGCCGGGTGACAAGGTAACGGTCCAGATCTCCCCGTACGATCTGACACGGGGTCGGATCACCTGGCGAAGCAAATCCACCAAGTAAAGCAACAGGCTTACAGGAGGTAAAAAGTTATGAAAGTCAGACCGTCCGTCAAGCCCATGTGCGAAAAGTGCAAGATCATCAAGCGCAAGGGCAAAGTTATGGTCATTTGCGAAAACCCGAAGCATAAGCAGAGACAAGGTTAAGAAGGAGGCGCGGAAGAAGTATGGCAAGAATTTCCGGCGTTGACCTGCCGAAGAATAAGAGAATCGAGATTGCCCTGACCTATATCTACGGGATCGGCCGCACCAGCGCCAACAAGATCCTGGCCGCTACCGGCATCAACCCCGACACCCGGGTCAAGGACCTGACCGAGCAGGACGAGGCCGCCCTGCGTGAGGTCATCAGCCACGAGTACATGGTCGAAGGCGACCTGCGCCGCAACGTGGCCATGGACATCAAGCGGCTGACCGAGATCGGCTGCTACCGTGGCCTGCGCCACCGCAAGGGTCTGCCCGTGCGTGGCCAGCGCTCCAAGACCAACGCGCGCACCCGGAAGGGCCCCAAGCGCACCGTTGCCAATAAGAAGAAGTAAGGGAGGGAAGATACGCTATGGCTAACCCCAAGAAGAAGGTCGTCAGAAGACGCCGCGAGCGCAAGAACATCGAGAAGGGCGCCGTCCATATCCGCTCTTCCTTCAACAACACCATGGTCACCGTGACTGACACCAACGGCAACGCCCTCTCCTGGGCCTCTGCCGGCGGCCTGGGCTTCCGCGGCTCCAGAAAGTCCACCCCCTACGCTGCCCAGACCGCTGCCGAGACCGCTGCCAAGGCAGCCATCGAGGCCTGTGGCCTGAAGAGCGTGGAGGTCTTTGTCAAGGGCCCCGGCTCCGGCCGGGAAGCCGCCATCCGCGCCCTGCAGGCCGTGGGGCTGGAAGTCACCATGATCAAGGACGTGACTCCCATTCCTCACAACGGATGCCGTCCCCCCAAGAGACGCCGCGTCTGAGCGAAGGAAAGGAGAACATCAACTATGGCAAAGAATACACAGCCGATCGCCAAGCGCTGCAAGGCACTGGGCATTTCTCCTACCGTCATGGGTTACAGCAAGAAGGAGACCAACCGTAACCCCGGCGGCCAGATGAGAAAGAAGAAGAGCGAATATGCCATGCAGCTGACCGAGAAGCAGAAGGTCAAGTTCGTCTATGGCATCCTGGAGAAGCAGTTCCGCGCTTACTATGAGAAGGCTTCCCGGATGCCCGGCAAGACCGGTGAGAACCTGCTGGTGCTGGTGGAGCGCCGCCTGGACAACGTGGTTTACCGTTTGGGCTTCGCCATGACCCGCCGGGAGGCCCGTCAGCTGGTCAACCACGGTCACTTCACCGTCAACGGCAAGCGGGTGAACATCCCCTCCTTCCTGGTCAAGCCCGGCGACGTGATCGAGGTGGCGGAGAAGAGCCGCGCCTCCGTGAAGTTCAAGAGACTCACCGGCGAGGATGCCGTCATGGTCACCCTGCCCCAGTGGCTGGAGCGGGAGAAGAACACCCTCAAGGGCACCGTGGCCAAGATGCCCGCCCGGGAGGACATCGATATGCCCATCGAGGAGCACCTCATCGTCGAGTTGTACTCCAAGTAATACGCTACCCTCGGCAGGAAAACGGAATGACGATACGGCGGGCCGCCGGCCCGCTGACGTAAGAAGGAGGGTAACAAATGGTAGAAATCGAAAAGCCGCGCATCGAATGCATCGAGAAACCGGGAGACAACTCCTATGGCAAGTGCGTCGTCGAGCCTTTGGAGCGCGGCTATGGCACCACGTTAGGCAACTCTCTTCGCCGGATTCTGCTGTCCTCTCTGCCCGGCACTGCAGTCACCAGCATCAAGATCGCCGGGGTGCAGCATGAGTTCAGCTCGATCCCCGGTGTGAAAGAGGACGTGACCGAGATCGTCCTGAACGTCAAGGGCATCATCGCCAAGCTGTACAGCGAGGGCACCAAGACAGTCTATATCGAAGCCTCCGGGGAGGGGGTGGTCACCGCCGGTGACATCAAGGCCGACAGTGAGGTGGAGATCCTCAACCCCGACCACCCCATCGCCACCCTGGGCCCCGAGGCCGTACTGAACATGGAGCTGACCCTGTCCCATGGCCGGGGTTATGTGCCCGCCGACCGCAACAAGACCCCCCAGACCGTCATCGGGGTGATCCCCGTCGACTCGGTGTATACCCCTGTCAAAAAGGTCAACTATACCGTGGAGAACACCCGCGTGAAGGACCTGACCGACTTTGACAAGCTCACCCTGGAGGTCTGGACCAACGGGACCATTGCGGCCCGGGACGCGGTGTCTCTGGGCGCACGGATCCTCTGTGACCACTTTATGCTCTTTACAGATCTCAGCGAGACCATGGGCAACAAGTCCACGGTGGTGGAGAAGTCTCCCGACATCCGCGACAAGGTGTTGGAGATGACCATTGAGGAGCTGGATCTGTCCGTCAGAAGCTTCAACTGCCTCAAGCGGGCCAACATCAACACCGTGGAGGACCTGATCTCCAAGACGGAGGATGAGATGATGAAGGTGCGCAATCTGGGCCGGAAGTCTCTGGAAGAAGTTATCAACAAACTGGCCATGATGGGTCTGTCCCTGGCCAGTGACGAGAATTGACCCCAGGTTCGGCACCTGCCGAACCCAGAAAACGAAGGGAGTTGAACCAACATGTCCGGTAATCGCAAGCTTGGCAAGCGGACCGATCAGCGCCGAGCCATGCTCCGCGCCATGGTGACCTATCTGCTGGAGAACGGTCAGATCAAGACCACTCTGGCCCGTGCCAAGGAGGTGGCTCCTCTGGCCGAGAAGATGATCACGCTGTCCAAGAAGAACGACCTGGCTGCTTATCGTCAGGCTCTGGCCTTCATCACCAAGGAGGACGTGGCTCACAAGCTGTTCACCGAGATGAACCAGAAGTACATGAGCCGTGATGGCGGCTACACCCGGATCGTCCGCATGGGCCCCCGTCGTGGGGATGCGGCCGAGATGGCCATTATCCAGCTCGTATAAGAATTTTTGGACCCGCTGCGCTGGGCTCCAAAAATTGGGGGATGCAGCCCCCTGCGCGCAAACACCCGGTCGCCGTAGGCGACCGGGTGTTCACACTTGGGGGCTGAAATTTTGGACCCGCTGCGCTGGGCTCCAAAATTTGAGGGGATGCAGCCGACTGCGCGCACGGGCCCGGAGGGCCCGCACACTTGCGGCTGAGAAGTATTTTTTCACCGGCAGAGCCGGGGAAAAAATTTATTTGATTTTGTTCCGGCTCTTGCGAGAGCCGGAAGTCTGCGACGCTTTTTTCGCCTTTTTGGGGGGTGGGGAGGGGGTCGCTTTTTTTGTACTTGGGGGGGTGAGTTGCAAGGGGGCGGGTTGTATGGTACAATGCAGGGAGATATCCATGTGGAGAAAGGAAGGGCGAGAATGAAGATTTTGTTTGTCAATTGCTGCATCCGTGGGGAGGAGTCCCGGACGCTGCGGCTGTGCCGGGCGGCGCTGGATGAGATTGCGGCCTGCTTCCCCCAGGCACAGGTGGAGGAGGTGTGTCTGGACAAGGAAGAGCTGCTGCCTTTGCACAGCGGCACCCTGGCCCAGCGCCATGCGCTGGAGGTGGCCGGGAAGTTTGACCATCCCATGTTCCGCTATGCCCGCCAGTTTGCCGGGGCGGATGTGATCCTGGTGGGGGCCCCCTATTGGGAGTATCAGTTCCCCTCCCTGCTGCGCTGCTACATCGAGCACATCTCCGTCAGCGGCGTCACCTTTGCCTATGGCGAGGATGGCCGGCCCCACGGCCTGTGCCAGGGGGACCGGATGCTCTACATCACCACCGCCGGCGGTCCCATTCTGGACCGGAACTGCGGCTTTGACTACCTCAAGACCCTTCTGTCCAACATGATGGGCTTTACCAAGCTGGACTGGGTGGGGGCCGAGTGCACCGACGTGATCGGCTATCCCGTGGAGGAAGAGCTGGAAAAGGCGGAACAGCGGGTCCGGGAGGCCATTCGCAGCTGGAAGTAAGAACCGGAGGGAGGCATCACCGTGACCACCTGCAAGCACATCATCACCATCGGCCGGGAGTACGGCGCCGGGGGCAGGACCGTGGCCCGACGCATCTCCGATGTGCTGAAGATCCCCTATTACGACAAGGAGATCATCACCCTGGCCGCCGAAAAGTCCGGCCTGACCGAGGAGATGATCCAGGGCACCGAGGAGCACGACACCGGCCGCAGCCTGCTCAGCTGGTTCTTCCCCAGCGGCAGCATCCCCACCTATGACCGGGCCATCCTGGCCCAGGCTCAGACCATCCGGCGCATCGCCCAGGACGGGCCCTGCGTCATCGTGGGCCGGGGGGCGGACTACATCCTCCGGGACCTGCCCAACATCGTCAACGTCTTTCTGTATGCCGAGCGCAAGGACAAGCTCCAGTACGCCATGGACACCTGCGGGGACAGCCCCGAGCAGGCCGCCCGGCGGGTGCGCCAGAACGACGCGGCCCGGGAGTCCTATTACCACTATCTCACCCGGCGCAAGTGGGGGGATCTGAAAAACTATCACCTCACCCTCAACAGCAGCCCCATCGGCAAGGAGGCCTGCGCGGAGATCATCATTCAATACGCCATGAAGAAGGCCTGAGAAAAGCCCACCGGGCCCCGGCAGCAGGGATCGCTGCCGGGGCCCGGTTTCTTTTTCGGGAAAAAGAAAAAAGCCCGCAGAAAGCATTGACTTTCCCGGGGCGGAGTGGTAAAATACCTTGATATTATCTGCGGAGTTGGAAGGGATTTCCTCCCAGTCTGGAGACAGTATAGCAGAAATCAGCGAAAAAGACAACCGCTTCTGAAAACTTTTTTCCACGCCGCCGCGTGATCGCAAGCAACAGGATACGACACCTTTTCAACGAAAGGACTGGTCAAGAGCAATGGTAAAGGATGTATACTTTGGCAAAACTCTGCGCAAGAGCTTTGCCCGCCATGAGGAAGTGCTGGAGATGCCCAACCTGCTGGAGATCCAAAAGGAATCCTACCAGTGGTTCCTGGACACCGGCCTGCAGGAGGTCTTCCGGGATGTGGCCGCCATCGGGGACTACAACGGCAACCTGGAGCTGTCCTTCATCGACTTCACCATGGACGAAAAGCCCAAGTATTCCGTGGAGGAATGCAAGGCCCGGGACGCCACCTATGCCGCCCCCCTGAAGGTGCGGGTCCGCCTGCGCAACAAGGAGACCGAGGAGATCAAGGAGCAGGAGATCTTCATGGGCGACTTCCCCCTGATGACCAAGGGCGGCACCTTCGTCATCAATGGCGCCGAGCGTGTCATCGTCTCCCAGATCGTCCGCTCCCCCGGCGTCTACTACGCCCGCAACGCGGATAAGGCCGACAACATCACCTACGCCGTCACGGTCATCCCCTACCGGGGCGCCTGGCTGGAGTATGAGACCGACCTGTCCGACATCTTCAACGTCCGCATCGACAAGAACCGTAAGCTCCCCGTCACCTGCCTCATCCGTGCCGTGGGGCCCCAGACCGACGCCGAGATCTTAGAGCTCTTCGGCGAGGAGCCCCTGCTGGTGAGCACCCTGGAAAAGGACACCTGTAAGACCCGGGAAGAGTCCATGCTGGAGATCTACCGCAAGCTCCGCCCCGGTGAGCCCCCCACCCTGGACTCCGCCGAGACCCTCATCAACGGCCTCTTCTTCGACCCCCGCCGGTATGACCTGTCCGCCGTGGGCCGCTATAAGTTCAACAAAAAGCTCTCCCTCTGGCCCCGTCTGTCCGGCCAGAAGCTGGCTGCCCCCGTGGCCGACCCCCGCACCGGCGAGATCATCGCCGAGGCCGGCCAGACCCTCACCCGCGCCCAGGCCCAGGACCTGGAGGCCCGGGGGGTAGGGGAGGCCCTGGTGGACGTGGACGGCCAGGTGGTGAAGATCTTCTCCAACCGCATGGTGGACATGGCCCCCTTCGTCTCCTTCGACCCTGAGGCGTGCGGCATCACCGAAAAGGTCCGCTTCGAGGTCCTCTGCCAGCTGCTGGACCAGTGCGCCGGGGATGAGGAAGCCCTGAAGGACGCCGTCATCGAGCACAAGGACGACCTGGTGCCCAAGCACATCATCGTCGATGACATCATGGCCTCCATCAACTACCTCTGCTCCCTGTCCCACGGGGTGGGCACCCCCGACGACATCGACCACCTGGGCAACCGCCGCCTGCGCTGCGTGGGCGAGCTGCTGCAGAACCAGTTCCGCATCGGCTTCAGCCGCATGGAGCGGGTCATCCGGGAGCGCATGACCATCCAGGACCTGGACATCGTCACCCCCCAGTCCCTCATCAACATCCGGCCGGTGACCGCCGCCATCAAGGAGTTCTTCGGCTCCTCCCCCCTGAGCCAGTTCATGGACCAGACCAACCCCCTGGCTGAGCTCACCCACAAGCGCCGTATGTCCGCTCTGGGCCCCGGCGGCCTTTCCCGTGACCGGGCCTCCTTCGACGTCCGTGACGTTCACTACAGCCACTACGGCCGTATGTGCCCCATCGAGACCCCCGAAGGTCCCAACATCGGCCTGATCTCCTATCTGGCCACCTATGCCCGCATCAACCGCTACGGCTTCATCGAGGCCCCCTACCGGAAGGTGGACAAGGCCACGGGCTTCCTCACCGACGAGGTGGAGTACATGACCGCCGACATCGAGGACGAGTACATGGTGGGCCAGGCCACAGAGCCTGTGGACGAGAACGGCTGCCTGGCCAACAAGCGTATCACCTGCCGCCACCGCAACGAGATCGTGGAGGTGGACCGGGAGAAGGTGGACTACATCGACGTCTCCCCCAAGATGATGGTCTCCATCGCCACGGCCATGATCCCCTTCCTGGAAAACGACGACGCCAACCGTGCTCTCATGGGCGCCAACATGCAGCGCCAGGCCGTGCCCCTGCTCACCACCCAGGCCCCCATCGTGGCCACGGGCATGGAGCACAAGAACTGCATCGACTCTGAGATCGCCGTCCTGGCCGAGGGCGACGGCGAGGTCACCCGGGTCTCCGCCACCAGCATCACCGTGCGCTATGACAGCGGGGAAGTGGTGGACTATCCCCTCATCAAGTTCCTGCGCTCCAACCACGGCACCTGCATCAACCAAAAGCCCATCGTCTCCCTGCGGGACCGGGTGAAGAAGGGGGACGTCATCGCCGACGGTCCCTCCACCAACCAGGGGGAGATCTCCCTGGGCAAGAACATCCTCATGGGCTTTATGACCTGGGAAGGTTATAACTACGAGGACGCCATCCTCCTCAACGAGCGGATGGTCAAGGACGACGTCTTTACCTCCATCCACATCGAGGAGTATGAGACCGAGGCCCGGGACACCAAGCTGGGCCCCGAGGAAATCACCCGCGATATCCCCAACGTGGGCGACGACGCCCTGAAGGATCTGGACGAGCGGGGCATCATCCGGGTGGGCGCCGAGGTCCACGCCGGGGACATCCTGGTGGGCAAGGTCACCCCCAAGGGGGAGACCGACCTGACCGCCGAGGAACGCCTGCTGCGAGCCATCTTTGGTGAGAAGGCCAGAGAGGTCCGGGACACCTCCCTGAAGGTGCCCCACGGCGAGAGCGGCATCGTGGTGGACGCCAAGGTGTTCACCCGGGAGGCCGGCGACGAGCTGGGGCCCGGCGTCAACGAGGTGGTCCGGGTCTACATCGCCCAGAAGCGGAAGATCTCCGTGGGCGACAAGATGGCCGGCCGCCACGGCAACAAGGGCGTCGTCTCTCGTATTCTGCCCCAGGAGGACATGCCCTTCCTGCCCGACGGCACCCCCCTGGACATCGTGCTGAACCCCCTGGGCGTGCCCTCCCGTATGAACATCGGCCAGGTGCTGGAGGTCCATCTGGGCTACGCC
>DXEA01000184.1 GCA_019115225.1 Candidatus Evtepia faecigallinarum | reverse complement strand
CCTTGTCAACCTTAGACGGGCGGCCTGTGCGGGGCTCCGCCGCTTTCTCCTTTTTCCCCGCAGACACCGCAGCCTGCTCTTTCGGGGGACGGCCCCGGCGCTTTTTCGGCTGATCCGCCTCCGGCGCTTTCTTTTCAGGGGCGGTAGTAGAAGCCTCCTTGCCGCCCTTATCAGCGGCCTGGATGTCCGAGAGGTTGATCACCTTGCCGGACGGGGCGGGTGTATCTTCGCCCATGCCGGGAAGAACAGTCCGCTGTGTGTGCTTGTCGGCAGACGGTGGATCGGGCTCCACATGATCGGGAGCCGCTTTATCTTCACCAGAAACAGCAGGAGCATTATTTTCCTCCAGCGGTGGCAGATTACCCTGGCCGGGCGGGGATAGGGTTTCCGGGGGCTTATTCTCCTCCGGGCCCATGTTCACTTTTTCATCGGCCATTTGCTAACCTCCTTTTTGATGGAATGAAAAAGGGCCAGACCTCCCGGCCTGGCCAGCAAAAATAACTCCCCCTTTCATTTTCAATTTGAAATCAGCACCACTCCTTTCCAAAACCAGGCCATAAAAAAACGTCGCTTTTCACAAAGAAACAGCGACGTTTTAGTGTAGGCTGGCTCGGTTTTTGTTGTGATTTATGATTATGCCTTTGTAAAGAAACCTAATTGACTTTTCGTCCATACAGACGTACAATAGTGTCAACGCAATCCCCGACTCTACGCGCAAATAGGAAAAACCGGAGGTATGGACATGAAGTTTTCTAGCAAAGTAAAGAAGTGCGGTCTGTCCCCTATGCGGAAGTTCCACCCCTACGCAGTCGCAGCGGAAGCCAAGGGCCGCAAGATCTATCATCTGAACATCGGCCAGCCCGACGTGGAGACCCCGCCTCAGTTCTTTGAGGCAGTGCGTAACTTCCAGGCCCCTGTCCTGGAGTACGCCCCTTCCCCTGGGGTACCGGAACTGATCGACGCCATCCAGTCCTATTATGATAAACTGAACATGCACTTTGAAAAGGATGAGATCCTCATCACCACCGGTGGTTCGGAGGCACTGTCCATCGTCTTCCAGTGCATCTTGGACGACGGGGACGAGGTTCTGATCCCCGAGCCCTTCTACCCCAACTACAGCACCATGGTGTACACCACCGGCGCCAGCATCCACCCCATCCCCACCTCTCCGGAAGAGGGGTACCGGTATGCCGACCGGGCCAAGATCGAGGCCCAGATCAACGAACACACCCGGGCCATTGTGTGCACCAATCCCGGCAACCCCACCGGCGTGGTCCTCACCCCTGAGGAGCAGCGCCTGATGTGCGACATCGCCAAGGAGCACAACCTCTTCCTCATCGGGGACGAGGCTTACCGGGAGTTCGTCTACGCCGGCGAGCCCCTGCAGTCCTTCGGGGAGTATGCCGATGCTGCGGAAAACATCATCGTCATCGACACCGTCTCCAAGCGGTTCTCCGCCTGCGGCGCCCGAGTGGGCTGCATCCTCAGCCGCAACCATGAGCTGCTGGGCGAGGCCATGAAATACTGCCAGGCCCGCCTCTCCGTGGCGACCCTGGACCAAGTGGCTTCCGCTGCCCTGTATCAGGTGGGTCCGGAGTACTTTGCCGCCGTGCGCGAGGAGTACAAGCGCCGCCGGGATACCGTGGTGGCCAAGCTGGCCCAGATCCCCGGCGTCATCTGTGAGTGCCCCAAGGGTGCCTTCTACCTCATGGCTGCCCTGCCGGTGGACGATGCCGACAAGTTCCAGCAATGGCTGTTGGAGGAATTCGAGGACAACGGCGACACCGTGATGTTCGCCCCCGGCGAGCCCTTCTATGCCACCCCTGGCAAGGGAAAGAACGAGGTCCGCATCGCCTACGTCCTGAAGCAGGCCGACCTGGAACGGGCCATGGACCTGCTGGCCAAGGGTATCGCCGCCTATAACAAGCGCTGAGACACAGAACCCGAAAAAGACACGGAACCGACGCCCTGGAAGCCATGGCTTCCAGGGCGTCTTTCTCATGGGATCAGGCGGCAGGGCGCAGGGTCAGGAAGCGGTCGGCCATCACCGCCAGCTGGGCCCGGGTGGCGGTCCCCTCCGGGTCCAGGGTGTTTGCCTGGGTCCCTTGGAGGATGCCCTCCCCCACCGCCCACTGGACGGCTTCACGGGCCCAGGGCGCCACGGCGGCGCTGTCCCGGTATCCCGCCAGGGAGGCCTGGCGGCTGACGTCCTCCCCCTGGGCCTGGGCATAGCGGTAGAGGAACACCGCCAGCTCCTGCCGGGTGACGGGGCGGCCGGGGGCGAAGGTCCCCTCCCCGGTCCCCTGGGCGATGCCCTTCTCCTCCGCCCAGCGGAGGGGGGCGGCATACCAGGCCCCGGCGGGGACGTCGGCAAACCCAGACGCGCCGGACACCGCCGGGGACCCAGCCATGCGGTAGAGCAAGGCCACCACTTCCTCCCGGAGGGCGGGGCTGTCAGGGGCAAACCGATGGGGCGCCACCCCCTGAAGGAGCTTTTTTTGGTACAGGTCCAGCACCGCCGGGCCATACCA
>DXEA01000183.1 GCA_019115225.1 Candidatus Evtepia faecigallinarum | reverse complement strand
CGGCCATGGCCTTATCGGTCATGATGGTGGCGGGATTGGAGTTGACCAGCACCACCTCCAGCCCCTCCTCCTTCAGGGCGCGGCAGGCCTGGGTGCCGGCGTAGTCAAACTCTGCGGCCTGGCCGATGACGATGGGGCCGGAACCGATCACAAGAACCTTTTTGATAGATGTATCCTTCGGCATTACAAGCCCTCCTTCATCACATCGGTAAAGCGGTCAAAAGCGGTCAGGGTGTCCAGGGGACCGCCGTGGGCCTCAGGGTGGAACTGCAGGGAGAAGGCCCGGTAGGCGGGGTAGTCCACCCCTTCGCAGGTGCCGTCGTTGACGTTGACGAACCGCAGCTTCCCTTCGGTGCCCTCCAAGGTGGCCTCGTCCACGGCGTAGCCGTGGTTCTGGCTGGTGATGACCACCTCGCCGGTCTCCAGGTCCAGAGCGGGCTGGTTGGCCCCCCGGTGGCCGAACTTGAGCTTCTTGGTCTTGGCCCCGGCAGCCAGTGCCATCATCTGGTGGCCCAGGCAGATGCCGAACATGGGCAGCTTACCAAAGAGCTTTTGGATCTGCTGGATGCAGAAGGGGTTGTCCGCCGGGTCCCCGGGGCCGTTGGAGAGCATCACCCCGTCATACCCGCCGGCCAGGATGTCCTCGGCGGGGGTGTTGTAGGGATAGACGGTGACCTTGCAGCCCCGGGCCAGCAGGGAGCTGCAGATGCTCTCCTTGGCGCCGTAGTCCAGCAGGGCCACGGAGAACTTCGCCTCCCCCTGGGGCAGGCGGGTCTCCAGCTCGGTGCAGCTGGTGTTCTCCACCGACTGGGTGACCCGATAGGCCTTCAGGGCTTCCAGGTCGGGCTTGGTCTCCTCGGTGGTGATCACCGCGTTCATCACGCCCCCGTCCCGCAGCAGCTGGGTGAGCATCCGGGTGTCCACCCCGGCGATGCCCACCACGTTTTGGGCTTTCAAAAAGGCGTCCACGGTCTCTTCACAGCGGAAGTTGGAGGGGTTCTGGCAATATTCCCGCACCACTACGCCGCCCATTTGGCAGCGGGGGCTCTCCTTGTCCTCGTGACAGATGCCGTAGTTGCCAAATTGGGGGAAGGTGTACACCACCAGCTGGCCGTAGTAGCTGGGGTCGGTCAGGCTTTCCACACAGCCGGTCATGCCGGTGGTGAAGACCAGCTCGCCCGTGGCGGTGCCGAAGGCGCCAAAACTCTGCCCCTCCAGGACCTGACCGTTTTCCAAATAGAGATATGCTTTTTTCATCGTGTCCCTCCATCCATCTTCAGGAATCAAACGGTTGCTCGCGTCAAAAAGTTTGGGGAAAAACGTAATTTTCTAACAGTCAAGTATACCGGAAAATCCCACGTCCGTCAATGTGGAACTGCTCCGGTGACGAAAAAACTATGTGGGTAAATTTCCATGGTTTTTGGTAAAGGTGACGGGGAAAAGTGAATAAAACGGAATATATGCGAATAAATATCCAACTCGCCGCAAAAAACCGGGGGAAACCGAAGGCGGTTTCTCCCGGTGTGGGGCGCAGGGGTCAATACAGGACCATATACTTGGCGAGCTCCCAGCTGGACACCCGGGTGCGATACTCCTCGCACTCCTTCTCCTTGCCGGAGATATACTGGGCATAGATGTGGGGGCCCAGGACCCGTGCCATGAGGGGGTCGTCCTGGAAGGCAAACAGGGCGTGCTCCAGGGAGTCCGGCAGGTCCTCGATGCCGTTGGCGGCCCGCTCGGCGGCGTCCATCTCAAAGATGTTCTCGGTGATCTCCTCCGGGGGCATGAGCTCGTTCTCGATGCCGTCCAGGCCGGCGGCCAGGCACACGGCCAGGGCCAGATAGGGGTTGCAGGAGGGGTCGGGGTTGCGCAGCTCCACCCGGGTGGACTGGCCGCGGGCGGCGGGGATGCGGATGAGGGCGGAGCGGTTGGAGGCCGACCAGGCCAGGTAGCAGGGGGCCTCATAGCCGGGCACCAGACGCTTGTAGGAGTTGACCAGGGGGTTGGTGATGGCGCACATGCCCTTGACGTGCTTGAGCAGGCCGGCGATGAAGTGGTAGGCTTTTTTGGAAAGCCCCCGCTCCCCGTCGGGATCGTAAAAGACGTTCTTGCCGTCCTGGAACAGGGACATGTTGATGTGCATGCCCGAGCCGGCGGTGCCGTAGATGGGCTTGGGCATGAAGGTGGCGTGCAGGCCGTTGGCGTAGGCGATCTTCTTCACCGTCTGCTTGAAGGTGATGATGCTGTCGGCGGCAGACAGGGCCTCGGCGTATTTGAAGTCGATCTCGTGCTGGCCGGCGGCGCACTCGTGGTGGGAGGCCTCGATCTCAAAGCCCAGGGCCTCCAGGGCCAGGCAGATTTCCCGCCGGGTGTGGTCGCCGTGGTCGATGGGGCCCAGGTCGAAGTAGCCGGCCTCGTCGCCGGTCTTGGTGGTGGGCTTGCCGTCCTTGTCCATCTCAAAGAGGAAGAACTCGCACTCGGGGCCCACGTTGAAGGTATAGCCCATCTCTGCCGCCCGCTTGAGGACCCGCTTCAGGGCGCCCCGGGGGTCGCCGATGAAGGGGGTGCCGTCGGGGTTGTACACGTCGCACAGCAGGCGGGCCACCTTGCCCTGCTGCTCATACCAGGAGAGAACGGTAAAGGTATCCAGATCGGGATAGAGGTACTGGTCGGATTCGTGAATGCGGGTAAAGCCCTCGATGGAGCTGCCGTCGATGGAGATCTGGTTGTTGACGGCCTTTTGGATCTGGGAGGGGGTGATGGCCACGTTTTTGGCCTGACCGAACATGTCGGTAAACTGCATACGGATAAAGTCGATGCCTTCCTCTTCTACCAGGCGAATGATGTCTTCCTTGGTATATTTGCTCATAGATCAGTTCCCCTTTCACACGAAAAAAGGACCAGTAAGCTTCGCTGTCCGAAGCGCTCGTCCGCTCGCTTAGAGTATAGTATCCCGGCGGGGGCCTGTCAAGGAAAAAGTCACCAGAAAAGGTTTCCTGTTCATAGAAATGATAGGATTTGGACAGGATGGCGGGGAAACCACCGCCCGGCCCGGTTGGCATGGTGAAAAATGATAAAATCATGGAAGAAAGCCCCAAGAACCCATTGCAAATTCCGTGGGTTTGTGGGAAAATGAACGAGTATGCAAGCCAGAAGGGCCCAGGACCACCGGTCCCCCGCCCCCGAGGAATCAGACAGAAAGGTCGATGAATATGACAAAGTTGGAGCAGATTTACGAAGGAAAAGCCAAAAAGGTCTATCGGACCGACGATCCTGAGCGCTTTATCGTGGAGTACAAGGACGACGCCACCGCATTCAACGGCCAGAAGAAGGGGACCATCCTGGGCAAGGGTGCGGTGAACAACCGCATGACCAACCTGCTCATGCAGATGCTGGAGGAGAACGGGGTGCCCACCCACTTCGTCCAGGAGCTCAGCGACCGGGAGACGGTGGTGAAAAAGGTGACCATCGTGCCCCTGGAGGTCATCATCCGCAACGTCTCCGCCGGCCATTTCGCCCAGAACTACGGCGTGGAGGAGGGGATCGTCTTTGACGAGCCCACCATCGAGTTCTCCTACAAGAACGACGACCTGGGCGACCCCCTCATCAACTCCTACCACGCCCGGGCCCTGAAGCTGGCCACCCGGGAGGAGATCGACACCATCGTCCGCCTGGCCTTCCGGGTCAACGACCTGCTCAAGGAGTTCTTCCTGACCGTGGGTATCCGGCTGGTGGACTTCAAGCTGGAGTTCGGCCGTACCAGCGACGGTACCATCATCCTGGCCGACGAGATCTCCCCCGACACCTGCCGCCTGTGGGACAAGGACACCAACGAGAAGCTGGACAAGGACCGCTTCCGCCGGGACCTGGGGCAGGTGGAGGACGCCTATCAGGAGGTCATGCGCCGCCTGACGGGCAAGACATCTTAACCAACCCGGGCGCAGGCCGCCCATTGACAGGTGTGCTCCGGCACACGGAAATAAGGAGGATACACCCATGTGTGGAATCGTCGGCTTTACCGGCAGCCAGAACGCAGCGCCCATCCTGCTGGATGGGCTGAAGAAGTTGGAATACCGCGGCTATGACTCCGCCGGCATGGCGGTGCTGGGCGGGGACGGCATCCAGCTGGCCAAGGCCAGCGGCATGATCCGCAACCTGGACAGCAAGACCCAGGGGGGCGCGGCCCTGCCGGGTCTGGCAGGCATCGGCCACACCCGCTGGGCCACCCACGGGGAGCCCACGGATGTCAACGCCCACCCCCACATGAGCAACGACGAGAAATTTGCCATCGTCCACAACGGCATCATTGAAAACTATGCCCAGCTGCGCCAGGAGCTGAAGGACAAGGGCTTTCAGTTCAAAAGCGAGACCGACACCGAGGTCATCGTCCACCTGCTGGCCATGTACTACGAGGGGGACCTGAAGGCAGCGGTCCTGAAAACCGTGGCCCGGCTGGAGGGGGCCTATGCCCTGGGGGTCCTGTGCGCTGAGGCCGGCGGCCGGCTCATCGCCGCCCGCCACGCCGCCCCCCTGATCGTGGGGGTGGGGAAGGGGGAGAACTATTTCGCCTCCGACGTGACCGCCCTGGTGGCCTACACCAAGGACGTGATCTACTTAGAGGACGGGGAGATCGCCGACATCACCCCCCAGGGCATCACCGTCTATGACCACGCCGGCAAGGAGATTCGGAAGGAGATCACCCGCATCGCCTGGGACATCGCCGCGGCGGAAAAGGGCGGCTATGACCACTTCATGCTCAAGGAGATCATGGAGCAGCCCAACGCCATCAAGTCCACCATCGAGCCCCGCATCCAGAACGGGGAGGTGGTGCTGGACGACTTCTCCCTGAGCGACGAGGAGATCCAGCAGATCAACAAGGTCATGATCACCGCCTGCGGCTCGGCCTTCTATGCCGGCAGCGTGGGCAAGTATGTCATCGAGGAGCTCTGCCGCATCCCCGTGGAGGCCGACCTGGCTTCAGAGCTGCGCTACCGCAACCCCCTGGTGGATGAGCACACCCTGCTGGTGGTGGTCTCCCAGTCCGGGGAGACGGCGGACACCATCGCCGCCATGAAGGAGTGCAAGGCCCGGGGCGCCCGGGTGCTGGCCATTGTGAACGTGGTGGGCAGCACCATCGCCAAGCTGGCCGACGACGTGATCTACACCTGGGCCGGCCCCGAGATCGCCGTGGCCACCACCAAGGGCTACACCACCCAGGTGGCGGTGATGGACCTGCTGGCGGTCTATCTGGCCCGCCGTCTGGGGCGGCTGGACGATGGGCGGTACCGGGAGCTGGTGGAGGCCATCCAGTCCTTCCCCAGCCTGGTCCAGCAGGCCATCGACCTCAACCCCAACCTGCCCGCCCTGGCGGAGAAGTACCACGGCCACAACGACATCTTCTTCATCGGCCGCAACTTAGACTACGGGGCCAGCATGGAGGGCTCTTTGAAGCTGAAGGAAATTTCCTACCTCCACTCGGAGGCCTACGCCGCCGGAGAGCTCAAGCACGGCACCATCGCCCTCATCGAAAAGGACCGGCCGGTGATCGCCCTGGCCTGCTACGAGGCCCTCTTTGACAAGATGATGAGCAACATCAAGGAGGTCAAGGCCCGGGGCGCTCAGGTGCTGGCGGTGGTGCTGGAGGGCAACCGGCAGATCTTTGCCGAGGCCGATGACGTGATCTTCGTGCCCCGCACGGAGCCTCTGTTCAACACCCTGCCGGAGGTGGTCCCCCTGCAGCTGTTTGCCTACTATGTGGCCAAAGCCAACGGCTGCGACATCGACAAGCCCAAGAACCTGGCAAAGTCTGTCACGGTAGAATAAAAAGGAGTGAGCCAACGTGCGAAACTACGCGGAAGAGACGGAAAAGCGCATCGCCTTCATTCGGCAGGCGGTGGCCGATGCCCACGCCGACGGCATCATCTTTGGCAACAGCGGCGGCAAGGACTCTGCCCTGGTGGGCATCCTGTGCAAGATGGCCTGTGAGAACACCGAGGGCGTCATCCTGCCCTGCAGCTCCAAGCGCAACTTCACCATCGACAAGGACGACGGCATGGCCGTGGCCGACCAGTTCGGCATCAAGACCCGGGTGGTCGACCTGACCGCCCAGAAGGAGCTGGCCATGGAGACCATCTCCCAGGTGGCCACCCTCTCCCAGGCAGCCATCGGCAACATTGCCCCCCGGCTGCGGATGATGACCCTGTATGCCATCGGGGCCAGTGAGAACCGGCTTGTGGCCGGCACCGGCAACGCCAGTGAGTATTACATGGGCTACTTTACCAAATGGGGGGACGGGGCCTATGACCTCAACCCCATCGCTGACTTGACGGCCACGGAGATCTTTGAGTTCCTGCGCTATCTCAAGGCCCCCGAGGCCATCATCACCAAGGCCCCCTCCGCCGGCCTGTTTGAGGGACAGACCGACGAGGAGGACATGGGCGTGACCTACGCGGCCATCGACCACTACATTGCCACCGGCCAGGCCACCGACCACGACAAGGCCATCATCGACCGCTACCACGCCCGCAGCGCCCACAAGCGCCGCAACCCTCTGCGCTACGGCGAGGAGTAAGGCAGTCTGCGGCCCCTGTGCAGACAAGTGTATTTTGGGTTTTACAGGGCTGCGGGCCCCTGCCGTTTCCAGTCGGCGGGGCCCGCCCCTTTTTCTTTTACCCGGGAAGGAGGCAGACCATGAAGCTGCTCTATGCTGAGGACGAGCCCGCCATGGCCGAGGCCGTGGAGGACATCCTCACCTATCATCACTACCTGGTGGACCGGGTGGCCGACGGGGCGGAGGCCCTGGACTACGCCCGGACCGGGGACTATGACGGGATCATTCTGGACATCATGATGCCCAAGCTGGACGGGCTGGCGGTGCTGACCCAGCTGCGCCGGGAGGGCAGCCGGGTGCCCGTCCTCCTGCTCACCGCCAAGGGGGAGGTGGAGGACCGGATCACCGGCCTGGACCTGGGGGCAGATGACTATCTGCCAAAGCCCTTTGCCATGGGGGAGCTGCTGGCCCGGGTGCGGGCCATGCTCCGGCGGCGGGAGGAGTTCACCCCGGAAGTGCGCCGGTGCGGGGATGTGACCCTGAACCCCGCCAACTTCCAGCTGGGCCGGGGGGACCAGGCGGTGACCCTGCCCAAGCTGGAGTACCGGCTCATGGAGGTGCTCATGGACAGCCAGGGCATCTACCTCTCCTCAGAGGACCTGCTGGTCAAGGTCTGGGGCTATGACGCCGAGGCCGAACTGGGGGTGGTGTGGGTCTACCTGTCCTACCTGCGCAAGCGGCTGGCCAAGCTGGGGGCCCATGTGGCCATCCGGGGCCGCCGGGGGGTGGGGTACACCCTGGAGGTGATCCCGTGAAGGGGGCCCTGCAGCGGAAGTTCATCCGCACGGCCATGGTGGCGGTGACCGCCCTGCTGGTGGTGCTGTTGGGGACCATCAATTTTGCCAACTGGTGGCAGGTGGAGGTCCAGACCGACCGGATGCTCTCCTTCCTCCTCCAGGAGGAGCTCCCCCCCGAAGACATGCTGCCCCGGGACCCCGGCCGCTTCCTGCCGCCCCTGAACGCCGACACCCGGGGGGCGGCCCGGTTCTTCCAGGTCTTTTATGACCAGGCCGGCCAGGTGGTCTGGGTGGACGTGGGGCAGATCGCCACCGTCAGCGAGGAGGAGGCCCTGGACTACGCCCAGCGATGCCAGGGCCAGCAGGAGGGGTCCATCGACCGCTTCCGCTTCCGCCGGGCGGCCACCCAGGACGGCCAGGGGGAGGTCCTGCTCTTTCTGGACACCTCCACCAGCCGCCGGTCCATCCTCACGGTGCTGGCCCTGTCCGGCGGGGTGGGGCTGCTGTGCTGGCTGGGGAGCTTCCTCCTGGTGGTCCTCCTCTCCCGGCGGGCCATCGCCCCGGTGGTGCGGGGGATGGAGAAGCAGCGGCAGTTTGTCACCAACGCCGGCCATGAGATCAAGACCCCCCTGGCCATCATCCAGGTGAACACCGAGGCGCTGGAGCTCCACCAGGGGGAGAGTAAGTGGACCAGAAACATCCGGGCCCAGACCGCCCGCCTGACGGGGCTTATGGAAAACCTCCTCACCCTGGCCCGGATGGACGAGGCCAGGCTCCCCCCGGCCCAGCCGGTGGACCTGAGCGGCACGGCCCGGGAGAGCGTGCAGGCCTTTCAGGAGGCCGCCGGGGCCCGGCAGCTCACCCTCACCGGACAGATCGCCCCCGGCATTATCCTCCAGACCAGCCGGGAGCACATGGTCCAGCTCCTGTCAGTGCTCCTGGACAACGGGGTGAAGTATACCGAGGAAGGGGGCAGCATCCGGCTGACCCTGACCAGGGAGGGGAACACCGTCCGCCTGCAGGTCCGCAACGGCCCCACCCAGGTGCCGGAAGGGGATCTGTCCCGGCTCTTCGACCGCTTCTGCCGGGGGGACCCCGCCCGCAGCCAGCGGACGGGGGGCTATGGCATCGGCCTGTCCGCCGCCCAGGCCATCGTCCAGGCCTGGCAGGGGACCATTGGGGTCCGGGCAGAAGGGGAGGACACGCTGGTCTTTACGGTCACCTTTTGACCAATCCCATACGCTGTTCAAAAACGCTTTCAAGAATGTTCATTCTTGAAAGCGTTTTTTCTAAGTTAAATCTAAGGGTGCTTGGGTAAAATCCAGGTAAAATCTTGGAAAGGAGATGGGGCCATGAACCTGCGCCATGAGTGGAAGCACCGCCTGTCCCCGGCAGACCTGCCCATCCTGCGCCAGCGCCTGCGGCTGGTGGCCAAGCCCGACCCCCACGCTGTGGGAGGGCGCTATCAGATCCGCAGCCTCTATTTTGACACCCCCGGCGACAAGGCGCTGAGGGAAAAGCTGGACGGGGTCAACGACCGGGAAAAGTTCCGCATCCGCTGCTACAACGGCGACACCTCCCTGATCCATCTGGAAAAGAAACGCAAGCGGGACGGCCTGGGCTGTAAGGAAAAGGCCCTGCTCACCCCCGCTCAGGTCCGGGCCACGGTGGAGGGAGACCTGGGATGGATGGTGGCCAGCGGCCAGCCCCTGCTCCAGGAGCTGTACTGGAAGATGAAGGTCCAGGGCCTGCGCCCCCGGACCATTGTGGATTACATCCGGGAGCCCTTCATCTACGCCCCCGGCAACGTGCGGGTGACCCTGGACTACGACCTGCGCACCGGCCTGCGGTGTGTGGACTTCCTGGACCCCCACTGTGTCACCATCTCCGCCCGGGACGCCCCGGTGATCCTGGAGGTGAAGTGGGACGCGTTTTTGCCGGACATCATCCGGGACGCCGTCCAGATCCCCGGCCGCCGGGCGGCGGCCTTTTCCAAATATGCCGTCTGCCGGATGTATGACTGAGCGGACGCGAAAGGAGACAGCAATACCATGACCTTTCAGGATATCTTCAAATCCAGCTTTTTAGAAAACCTGTCCAGCGTGAGCATCCCGGACATCTGCATCTCCCTGGCCCTGGCCTTTGCCCTGGGGATGTTCATTTTCCTCATCTACAAAAAGACCTATGCCGGGGTGATGTACTCCTCCGGCTTTGGGGTGACCCTGCTGGCCCTGACCATGATCACCACCGTGGTCATGCTGGCGGTGACCTCCAACGTGGTCCTCTCCCTGGGCATGGTGGGCGCTTTGTCCATCGTCCGTTTCCGCACGGCCATCAAGGAGCCCCTGGACATCGCCTTCCTCTTCTGGGCCATCGCCGTGGGCATCGTGCTGGCGGCGGGGATGCTCCCCCTGGGCCTCATCGGCAGCGCGGTCATCGGGGTCATCCTTATCCTCTTTGCCAACCGCAAGCCCCATGTGCGGCCCTACATCGCGGTGCTCCAGTGCGACGGGCCGGAGAGTGAGCAGGCGGCGGTGGACTATCTCAAAGCCCACGTCCAGCGCTGCGTGGTCAAGAGCAAGACCGTCCAGGCGGGGAGCGTGGAGCTCAACCTGGAGGTCCGCCTGCGCAGCGAGGAAACGGATTTTCTCAACCAACTGGCCAGCCATCCCGGGGTCACCAGCGCGGTGCTGGTCAGCTACAACGGCGACTACATGGGATAAGGAGGGTGGCCTATGTCGACCCATAAGCATGTGGACCTGCTGTGTATCATCCTCATCCTGGCCATCCTGGCCGGTGTGACGAGCCTGTTCGCCATGGCCGGCGGGACCGGCAGCGGGGAGGAAGGGCTGACAAAGGACTACGAGACCGGCCTGTTCGATACCTCGCGGGTTCACACCCTGGACATCACCATCGACGACTGGGATGGCTTTCTGGCCGAGTGCGAGAACGAGGAGTACGTCATGTGCGACGTCACCATCGACGGGGAGACCGTGCAGAGCGTAGGCATCCGGGCCAAAGGCAACACCTCCCTGTCCATGGTCCAAAGCTACGGCAACGACCGCTACAGCTTCAAGCTGGAGTTTGACCACTACCAGGACGGCATCAACTACCAGGGCCTGGATAAGCTGAGCCTGAACAACATCATCCAGGACAACACCTACATGAAGGACTACCTGTCCTATCAGATGATGGAGGCCTTTGGGGTGGACACCCCCCTGTGCAGCTACATCTATCTCACCGTCAACGGGGAGGACTGGGGCCTGTACCTGGCCGTGGAGGCGGTGGAGGAGAGCTTCCTGGAGCGCAACTACGGCGCGGACGCAGGAGAACTCTACAAGCCCGACAGCATGAGCATGGGCGGCGGCCGGGGGGCCGGGGAGAACTTTGAAATGCCCGAGGATTTCGATTTCACCGAAAACTTCCCGTCCGGGCAGGCAGAGGACGGCACAGACCCCGCCGCCCAGGACCAGACAGACGCCCAGCCGCCGGCACAGGAGCAGGCTCAGACAGACACAGAGACAGCCCAGACAGAGGGTCAGACGGAGACCCAGACCGAAGCGCCGGCCGGTGACCAGCAGTCCACCCAGGACCGGGGTGGCATGGGGGGCGGCCAGCGGCCCGATTTCGGGGACCTGCCCGAGGACTTTGACCCCACCCAGGCCGGCGAGGACGCCATGGGCGGCCGCGGCGGCGGCGGGATGGGCGGCGGCATGGGCTCGGACGATGTGAAGCTCGTCTACACCGACGATGACTATGACAGCTATTCCAACATCTTTGACAACGCCAAGACCGACATCACCGACGCCGACAAGGACCGGCTCATCCAGTCCCTGAAAACCCTCAACGAGGGGGAGGACATCGCCTCCGTGGTGGATGTGGACGAGGTCATGCGCTACTTTGTGGTCCACAACTTTCTGTGTAACTTTGACAGCTACACCGGCGCCATGATCCACAACTACTACCTCTATGAGGAGGACGGGGTCCTGTCCATGATCCCCTGGGACTACAACCTGGCCTTTGGGGGCTTCCAGGGGGGCAGCGATGCCACCAGCATGGTCAACTATCCCATCGACACCCCCGTCTCCGGCGGCAGCACCGACGACCGGCCCATGATCGCCTGGATTTTCAACGACGAGACCTACACCCAGCAGTACCACGACCTGTTTGCCCAGTTCCTCACCGAGTACTTTGACAGCGGCACCTTCGCCGCCGAGTTTGACCGGGTGGTGGAGCTCATCTCTCCCTATGTGGAAAAGGACCCCACCAAGTTCTGCACCTATGAGGAGTTCCAGACCGGCACGGCCACGCTGAAGGAGTTCTGCCAGCTGCGGGCCGAGAGCATCCGGGGCCAGCTGGACGGGACCATCCCCGCCACCAGCGACGGCCAGCAGGCCGACAGCGCTGCCCTGGTGGATGCCTCCCACCTGAGCATCTCCGACATGGGCACCATGAACGGCGGCAGTATGGACGCCATGGGCGGCGGCATGCCCGGCGGCGGCTTTGCCATGGGGGAGGGGTCCTTCCCTCCGGACGGCCAGGCCCCCGCTGACGGGGAAATGCCTGCCCAGGAGACAGAGCCCCCGGCGGACGGGGAAGCGCCGGCGTCCGGCGAGAGTCCCCCGGCCCAGGGGACGGACACCGGCGCCCAGACCGGCGGCAGCACAACAGCGCCCCCCACCCCGCCGGAGGGCGCGGGCAGCCAGACGGGGGAGGGGAGCGCGTAGTTTCCCGCCCTTGTAAGGGGCCCCGGGAGAGAAAAAATTCTCTTCCGGGGCCCTTTGGCATAATTGACAAGGGGGGCGGAATTGAGTAAAATAAAACCTGCAAGCAAGCTGGACAGCCGCGGGGACAGGCCGAAAGGCCGTCCGTGAGGAAAGTCCGGGCTCCATAGGGCAAGGATAACGGGTAACGCCCGCCGAAGGCGACTTCAGGACAAGTGCAACAGAGAGATACCGCCCGACTTGGATCGGGTAAGGGTGGAAAGGTGAGGTAAGAGCTCACCCGCCGGCGCGGAAGTGTCCGGTGCTGTAAACTCTATCCGGAGCAACACCGTGGAGGGGAAGAGGACCGGCCCGGTCTCCCCGGGGAGGTGGCTGGAGCGTACCGGCAACGGTACGCCTAGATAGATGGCTGTCGAATACAGAACCCGGCTTACAGGCTTACTTGCGGCTGAAAAAAGCAGTTCAAAAGGCCCATGGGGTCTCTGCCCCGGCAGAGCCCTGTGGGCTTTTTGAAAATCCTTTTTTCTCTTGAATTGAAGGAGGAACACTATGAGTACCATGCCTGTGATCACCATTTCCAGAGAGTACGGCTCCGGCGGCCGGGCCATCGGCGAGCGGCTGGCCAAGGAGCTGGGGATCCCCTTTTACAACAAGGAGCTCATCCTCATGGCCGCCAAGGAGAGCGGCCTTTCCGAGGAGTATATCAAAAAGACCGAGCAGATGAAGTCCACCAGCTTCCTCTACGGCCTGTACATGGGGGCCCAGCAGCTGCCCATGAACGACCAGATCTTTTTGGTCCAGAGCAAGATCATCCGCCAGGTGGCCGAGGAGGGCCCCTGCGTCATCGTGGGCCGGTGCGCCGACTATGTCCTGCGGGAGCGGAAGGACCTGCTCAGCGTCTTCATCCACGCCCCCCTGTCCTTCCGGGCCCAGCGGGCCAAGACCGTCTATGAGAAGGAGGCGGGCAACATCGAGGACTTTGTGCGGAAGAAAGACAAGAAGCGGGCCGCTTTTTACAACTACTTCTCCCAGAACAAGTGGGGGGATGCCCGCCACTATCACCTGGCCGTCAGCAGTGTCTACGGGGTAGACTTTGCCGTAGAGGTCCTCAAGCACGCGGCGGAGTCCTTCCCGGGAGGGAGGGACTGACCGGTGAAGGAGCGTCCGCAGCCGCCCCAGGAGAACAAGATGGGCGTCATGCCCATCGGCCGTCTGCTGCTGACCATGTCGGGGCCCATGATGATCTCCATGCTCATCCAGGCTCTGTACAACGTGGTGGACAGCATGTTCGTCTCCTACATCAGCGAAGCTGCCCTGACGGCGGTCTCCCTGGCCTACCCCATGCAGAACCTGATGATCGCCGTGGCCACCGGCACCGGCGTGGGCATCAACGCCCTGCTGTCCCGGAATCTGGGGGAGAAGAACTTCCCCATGGTCAACCGCACCGCGGGCAACGCCATCTTCCTGGGGCTGGTGAGCTATGTGGTCTTTGCTCTGGTGGGGCTCTTTGGCTCCCGGATCTACTTTACCCTCCAGGTCACCGACCCGGAGATCATTCAGATGGGCCAGGACTACCTGTCCGTCATCATGGTCCTGTCCATCGGCTGTTTCGGGCAGGTCCTCCTCTCCCGGCTGCTCCAGTCCACGGGCAAGACCTTTTACAGCATGGTCATCCAGATGGTGGGCGCGGGCCTGAACATCATCCTGGACCCCATCATGATCTTTGGCCTTGTGGGCTTCCCCGCCATGGGGGTGGCCGGCGCGGCCCTGGCCACGGTGGTCAGCCAGATCGTGGGCACCCTGCTGGGGCTGTACTATAACCTGCGGAAAAACCCAGAAATCCAGTTTGCCTGGAACCAGCTGCGCCCCAGCGGCCCCATCATCGCCCGGATCTACGGGGTGGGCGTGCCGTCCATCCTGCTGCAGACGGTCTCCTCCCTGCTCATCTTCGGCCTGAACCAGATCCTGGTGGCCTTTTCCGAGACGGCCACCGCCGTCTACGGCGTTTACTTCAAGCTCCAGGGCTTTGCCTTCCTGCCCATCATCGGCATGAACAATGGTATGGTGCCCATCATCGCCTACAACTACGGGGCGAAAAAGCCCGAGCGCATTTTGCAGACCATCAAGCTGTCCATCACCTATGCGGTGGTCATCATGGTGGTGGCGGTGATCGTCTTTCAGGTCTTTGCCGCCCAGCTGCTGGGCTTCTTCCAGGCCTCGCCGGAGATGCTGGCCATCGGCGTGCCCGCCCTGCGCACCCTGAGCCTGTGCTTCATCATCGGCGGCTTTACCATCGTCTCCTCGTCGGTCTTCCAGGCCCTGGGCCGGGGGCTGCTGAGCATGTCCATCTCCGTCTTCCGCCAGCTGGTGCTGGTGCTCCCCCTGGCCTATCTGTTCTCCCTGACGGGGAATCTGAACATGGTCTGGTGGTCCTTCCCGGTGGCGGAGGTGCTGGCGGGGCTGCTGGCGGCCTACTATCTGCGCCGGGCTTACCTGCGGGTGATCCGGCCCCTGGCAGACGAGGATTACCACTACTGAGGGTCCCGGGAGACGCCGGGAGGATGCAGTAGAAAAGTGCAGTATAAAAAACGAGAATTTAGTTAATCAGTCCGATTTATTTTGTTGAAATTAGGAAGTATCATTAGTATGTAATTGAATGGGTCCGGTATGTCTGGAAGGGGGAGAAACCAGGTTTTTTCTCCGGGAAAAGACGGCGGGGGCCGTTGGATTACCTATATAATATGAGAACAGTTGCCTTGACCTGGCAGGTCTGGGACCGGGGCAATGTTTTAGCTTGCCCTGCAAGGGGCGGGCGATCTTTGTCAGCGAAACTTTATTTTATGGAGGTAGATTATCATGCGGTTACTGACTGAAGAACAGAAGCACTGGGTAGAAGTGATCGGCGATTTCTGCAAGAAGGAGATCGAGCCCATCATGCTGGACTGGGACAAGATCGTGGATCCTTCCAAGGCCATCCCCTTCGAGCCCTATGCTAAGGCTTTCAAGCTGGGCCTGAACTCCTTCGAGATCCCCAAGGAGTACGGCGGCAACAAGGTCGACCTGGCTACCGCTGAGGTTATGTACGAGGAGATGGGCTACTATGACGGCAACTTCGCTTCCGTCATGCAGACCACCAACCTGGCTCTGAAGCCCATTCTGATCGGCGGCACCCCCGAGCAGGTCCAGTACTTCTCCAAGCACATCCTGGAGGGTAAGGGCTACGCTGCTTTCGCTCTGACCGAGCCCCAGTCCGGTTCCGACGCTTCCAACGTGAAGACCACTGCTGTCAAGGACGGCGACGAGTGGGTCATCAACGGTGAGAAGTGCTTCATCACCAACGGCGGCGAGGCCGACATCGTCTGCGTGTTCGCTACCACTGATCCCACCGCTGGCACCAAGGGCATCTCTGCTTTCATGGTTCCCACCAGCACCCCCGGCTTCTCTGTCACCAAGTATGAGGACAAGAGCGGCTTCCGCACCATCTCCACCTGCTCCCTGAAGTTCGACAACGTCCGCGTCCCCGCCTTCAACCTGGTTGGTGGTGAGGCTGGCCTGGGCAAGGGCTTCGGCTTCGCTATGAAGACTCTGGACAAGTCCCGTGCTTGCGTCGGCGCTCTGGCTGTCGGTATCGCTCGCCGCGCTATGGACGAGGCCATTGCCTTCGTGAAGGAGAGAGTCACCTTCGGCGCTCCCGTCTCCAAGAGACAGGGCATCCAGTGGATGATCGCTGACATGGCCACCAAGATCGAGGCTTCCCGTCAGCTGGTCTCCCACGCCAACGACCTGCAGAGCAAGGGCCTGCCCTTCTCCAAGGAGGCCGCTATGGCTAAGATGTTCGCTACCCAGAGCGCCATGGAAGTCTGCACCGACGCCATCCAGCTGATGGGCGGCAAGGGCTACATGAAGGAAGACTGCGTGGAGAAGCTGTTCCGCGACATCAAGGCTTACTGCATCTTCGAGGGCACCAACCAGATCCAGAAGATCGTTATCTCTGGCGCTGTTCTGTCCGGCAAGGGCCACTAATTCGCTTCTGTTCTTGACGCGCTACCCCGCGTCGGAAAACACGAAAAAAATTCCCGGTCGAGTCTCTCGGCCGGGAATTTTTTTGAGGGAAATTTTGAACCCGCCGGGCTTCAAAATTTGGGGGATGCAGCCGACGGCGCGCAAACCATGGCCGCTATGCGGCCATGGTTCACACTTGCGGCTGAGAAGTATTTTTTCCCCGGCGGAGCCGGCGAAAAAATGGATTGGAATTTGTTCCGGCCCTTGCGAGGGCCGGAAGTCTGCGACGCAAAAAAGACTGCCTGGGAGCTGTTGCACGCTCCCAGGCAGTTCTCGGTTTAGCCGTTATGTCCGTGTCCGCCGGACCCGCCGCCATATCCATAGCCTTGCCCTTGCCCGTTTCCTTGGCCGCTGCCATTTTGGCCATTGCCATTGCCGTGGTGGCCGGAGGAGTCGGTGTGGCCGCCGGTGGCCTCCGGGTCCCCGCCCAGGGCGGCGATCCGGTCCCGGAGCTCCCTCATGGTCATCCCTTGGGCCTCTTCGGCGGTGACGGAGGGGTCCAGGGCCTGGAGGGCCAGGAAGGCCTGGTACTTGCCATAGGAGAGGCCTGCGTCATGGGCGGCCTCCATGTCCTCCCCGTGGGCGCAGTAGCAATAGGCGTTCTCCCGGCCGGCGGTGCAGGTCTCCACCCCGGACAGGAGCCGGGCGGACTGGCTGTCGCTGCCGCCCACCACGGTGATGGTGAGCACGGCGTCCCCGGACAGCAGGGCGGTGACCTGGTCCGTGGCCAGCAGCTCCTCCACCACGTCCGTGTAGTGGGCGAAGGAGAGGTCCAGGGTATCCGCCAACGCCTGTCCCTCTTCGTTGAACCCCTGGGCGGAGAGGACCTTGTCAAAGCGGTTCACCGTCAGCTCCAGGGAGGGGTTGATGTCCACGCTGATGGCGGCGGTGGGGGTGAAGTAGAGCCAGCCGCCCCCCAGCAGCACCAGTACCAGACAGGCCGCGGCGGGCACCAGACGGCGCACCGTGCCGGAAGCTCCTTTCGGGCGGCCGGTGAAGCCCTGGGTCTCTTGGGCCAGGAAGGCCAGGGTGTCCTCCTTCAGGGCCTGGTCTGCCCGGACCTGGTCCAGGGCGGCTTTGAACTTATCCTTCAAGGTCCTCACCTCCCAGCCGGTCCCGCAGCAGCTGTTTGGCGCGGGTCAGAAGTGTGTAGACGGTGTTTGGGTTTTTGCCCAGAATCCTGCCGATCTCCGGGGCGGTGTAGCCCTCATAATAGTGGAGATAGACCACGTCCCGATATTTTTGGGGGAGCGCCAGCACGGCCTCCAGCACCTCCCGGTGGTCGGGGGGCATGGGGGCCGGCTGGTCCAGCAGCTGGTCCAGGGAGACCGTCCGCCGGCGGAACACGCTCTTGAGCAGGTCCTTGCAGGCGTTGATGGTCACCCGGATGAGCCAGGCCTTCTCGTGTTCGTCGCTTTCAAAGGATACGGAGCTGAGGACATAGTTCAGAAACACCGTCTGAAATATGTCCTCGGTATCAGC
>DXEA01000182.1 GCA_019115225.1 Candidatus Evtepia faecigallinarum | reverse complement strand
AAAATAACCCTCTACAATATGTACACATTGTAAACAGAATGAATAGGGTTTCAATGTTTATTCCCTCCTCTTCCTTCATTCTTCGGCTCCGAAGGCCCGGAAAAGGCGCTTTTTTTCCTGGTTTTCTTCTTATTGTGCAAGTTTCTTATCGTCATCTTGCAAATTTTTTCCTTTGCCCCGTTTGCCGGTTTTCCGGCGGCGGCAGAGCACAAAAAGAAGGGCGCCCCGCAGGGCGCCCAAAGGGTGCATGGCAAGTTGCCGAACGGCCGCTCAGTCGTATTCCAGGCTGTTGGAGGAGGTGGTGCCGCTGTCCGTGCTCTCCTCCGCCACAAAGTCGCTGCCCTCGGCCCGGTAGCCCCGGCCGTTGGCGTCGTTGACCTGGAAGATGTTCACGTCGGTGCCGGTCAGGTCGGCGTTGTAGGGGTTGACCAGCTGGTTGATCATCTGCAGGCTGGCCGCCGGGTCCAGCTCATAGCAGTAGCTGTATCCCTTGTAGCTGGTGTTGCCGTCCCCGGGCAGGGAGTTGCCGGTGACGCCGGTGTCCAGGTTCACCCCCACGGCCTTGGTGACAAACCAGGTCAGGTCGGTGGCGGACAGGTCGGTCTCGATGTTCCGCTGCATGATGTCCACGAACTGGTCCAGCTTGCCGATGTTGGCCACCAGCTTCTTGGCCACGGTGACCATCAGGTTGCGCACGGTCTCGCTGCGCTGGATGTCCCCCAGGGGGTAGCCGGTGCCGTCGCCGTTTTTCCGAAAACGGCAGACCTCCATGGCCTCCTGGCCGTCCAGGTGCTGCATGCCGGGGTGGAAGAAGATGCTCAGGTCCTGGGTGGGGTCGTGGTAGTACATCTCCACGGGCACGTCAAAGTCCACGCCGCCCACGGCGTCCACCAGCTCCACGAACCCGTCCAGGTCGATGCTGATGGTAAAGTCGATGGGGAAGCCCACCAGGTCTGCCACAACTTCTCTCAGGTTCTCCACCCCCCCGTGGAGGGAGGAGTTGATTTTGGGCACCGACTGGTCCACCAGGGTGTCCCGGGGGACCGAGAGCATGCCGATCTTCTGGTTGGGCACGTCATAGGTCACCACCATGATGGCGTCGGCGTTGCCGCTGACCTGGTCGGGGCAGCACAGCAGGAAGGTATAGGTCTGCTCCCGCCGGGTGTGGCTGCCGGCCTCCATGCCGGGGACGGTCTCGGTCTGCTGGCCGGCAGAGGAGGCGGCGGGGTCCTTCATCTCCGGGGCGGGCACGGCCACCTTGAAGATGCCATAGCCGATGACGATGGCCGCCGCCAGCACCACAATGGTAATATAGATAGCCCGCAGGACACGGTATTTCTTTTTCAGTCTGCGTTTCTTTTTCTTTGGGGGCACAGTTTCCGGTCTCCTTTACGTCTGTTTCCCTGCGGTCAAAGCGCACGAGTGGTTACAGTATACATAATCTGCCCCGGTTCGGCAAGCCTTTCCCGGCAACTTTAAGAATATTTATAAATCCTTCACAGTTCGCTCCCTCCGGGGCGTCTTCTTTTGCCGGGGTTTTTTCCCAAGGAATTGGTCCAAACCCCTTGCATGTTCCCCGGCGGTGTGGTATAATGCGGATGATTTGAAGATGTCAGTTTTGGAGAGTGGGGCTTGCCCCGCTCTTTCTTTTATGAAAAGGCCGGGGGCTCCCCCACCGGGGCCCGGCCCCGACAGGCGCCCCGGGCCCAGGGAGGTTGTTGTTTATGTCCAAGATCACCGATTTGACGGCCCAGCTGGCCCGCCCCGTGGCCGAGGAAAACGGCTGCACCCTCTGGGACGTGGAATACGTCAAGGAGGCCGGCAGCTGGTATCTGCGGGTCTATATTGATAAGGAGGGCGGGGTGTCCATCGACGACTGCGAGGCCGTCAGCCGGGTCCTGTCCGACCTGCTGGACGAGGCCGACCCCATCCAGGACCCCTATACCTTTGAAGTCTCCTCCGCCGGGGCCGACCGGGCCCTGAAGCGCCCCGAGCACTTCCAGGCCTTCCTGGGCGCGCCGGTGGACGTGAAGTTCTACCGCCCCCAGAACGGGCAGAAGACCTGCACCGGCCTGCTGGCCGGCCACGACGGCCAGACCCTCACCCTGACGGTGGGGGAGGAGACGGTCACCTATCCCATGGACCAGGTGGCCCTGGTGCGGCTGCACATCACCTTTTAATGGTACTGCCATCCCCTGCCCTTTGAGACAGTGAGAAAATAGTGATTAGGAGAAAATAAGGCCATGGCTAAGAAATCATCCAAGACCCCAAAGAGCAACGAGCTGGACGGCAAGGAATTTTTTGCCGCCATCGCCCTGATCGAAAAGGAAAAGGGCATCCCCAAGACCTATATGCTGGAAAAGATCACCCAGGCCCTCATCTCCGCCTACAAGCGGGACCACGAGGGCATCACCGACAACGTCTTCGTAGAGGCCAACGAGATCGCCGAGACCGTGCGCATGTTCATCAAAAAGGAGATCGTGGAGGAGGTCACCAACCCCTTTACCGAGATCGCCCTGGACGACGCCCGCCGCAGCCTCCCCTCCGCCCAGACGGGCGATGTGGTGCGCATTGAGATCAAGCCCCGCAACTTTGGCCGCATCGCCGCCCAGACTGCCCGTCAGGTGATCATCCAGGGCATGCGGGAGGCCGAGCACAACATGATCTACGACCTCTTCAGCTCCAAGGAGCACGAGATGCTCCTGGGCACCGTCACCCGCATCGACCCCCGCAACGGGGCGGCCACCCTGCGCATCGCCTCGGGGGGGGAGTCCACCGACGCCTACCTGGCCCCCACCGAGCAGGTCCGGGGCGAGGTCATCCGGGAGGGGGACCGGCTGAAGGTCTATGTGGTAGAGGTCCGGCGCTCCACCCGGGGCCCCCAGGTCATCCTCTCCCGCACCCACCCCGGCCTGGTCAAGCGCCTGTTCGAGCTGGAGGTGCCCGAAATCTACGACGGCACCGTGGAGATCCGCTCCATCGCCCGGGAGGCCGGCAGCCGGTCCAAGCTGGCCGTCTGGTCCTCCGATGAAAACGTGGACCCCATCGGCGCCTGCGTGGGCCCCAAGGGGTCCCGGGTGAACAACGTGGTGGCTGAGCTGGGCAGCGAGAAGATCGACATCATCAAGTACAGCGACGACCCCGCCGCCTATGTGGCCGCCTCCCTCTCCCCTGCCGACGTCCTCTCGGTGACCCCCCTGGAGGGCACCAAGAGCTGCCGGGTAATGGTCCCCGACGACCAGCTCTCCCTGGCCATCGGCAAGGAGGGGCAGAACGCCCGGCTGGCCGCCAAGCTCACCGGGTATAAAATCGACATCAAGTCCGTCTCCGCCGCCCACGAGTGGGAGGAGGAGGACGCCGCCGCCGAAGAGGCCGCCCGTCTGGCTGCCGAGGAAGCAGCCCTGGCTGAGGCCGCCCTGGACGACGAGGCAGAGGACCCGGACGACGACCTGGACCTGCCGGAAGATGACAGCACACTGGCCGACGAGGCGGAGGAAGCTCCCGACGCCGCGGACCAGGCCGATCCTGATACCCAACCCGAGGCGGAGGCGGAAGCCGACGCCCAGGCCTGATCCCCCCGGACCGTAAGGAGGTGGCACCGTGCCGAAAAAGATCCCCCTGCGCCAATGCCTTGGCTGCCGGGAAATGAAGCCCAAGCGGGAGCTGATCC
>DXEA01000021.1 GCA_019115225.1 Candidatus Evtepia faecigallinarum | reverse complement strand
TTCCGCAACGACGTGGTGGTCACCTGCACCGTCATGAGCGTGGACCGGGACTGCTCTCCCGAGGCTGCCGCCATGGTGGGCGTGTCCGCCTGCCTGGCCGTGTCCAACATCCCCTGGGCCGGCCCCATCGGCTGCCTGGAGGTGGGCTATGTGGACGGCCAGATCGTCATGAACCCCACCAACGAGCAGAAGCACAACTCCAAGCTGGACCTGACCGTGGCCGCCACCGGCGCAAAAGTCGTCATGATCGAGGCCGGGGCCGACCAGATCCCCGACGACGTGATGTACGAGGCCATCGTGAAGGCCCACGAGGAGATCAAGGCCCAGGTGGACTACATCAACGCCATCGTGGCCGAGATCGGCAAGGAAAAGATGACCTACGACCACGCTGACTTCAACCAGGAGCTGTTTGATAAAATCGTCGAGGCCACCATGGACCAGGCCAAGGCTGCCATGGACACCGACGACAAGAACGTCCGGGAGGAGCGCTGGAACGCCCTCATCGACCACTGGCACGAGCTCTTCCTGGAAGAGTATCCCGAGATGGACCAGTACCTGGACGAGATCACCTATAAGTTCCAGAAGAAGATCGTCAAGGCCTGGCTCCTCCAGGGCCACCGGGTGGACGGCCGCCAGAAGAACGAGATCCGTCCCCTGGCCGCCGAGGTGGGCGTGCTGCCCCGGGTCCACGGCTCGGCCCTGTTCACCCGCGGCCAGACCCAGGTGCTGTCCGTCGCCACCCTGAACACCCTCTCCGCCTGCCAGAAGCTGGACACCATCTGGGAGGAAGAGGAGAAGCGCTACATGCACCACTACAACTTCCCCGCCTACTCCGTGGGCGAGGCCCGGGGTGCCCGCAGCGTCAACCGCCGGGAGAAGGGCCACGGCGCCCTGGCCGAGCGCGCCCTGGACCCGGTGATCCCCTCTGTGGACGAGTTCCCCTATGCCATCCGCGTGGTCTCTGAGGTGGTCTCCTCCAACGGCTCCACCTCTCAGGGCTCCATCTGCGGCTCCACCCTGGCCCTTATGGACGCGGGCGTGCCCATCAAGGCCCCTGTGGCCGGCATCTCCTGCGGCCTGATCCAGGACGACGACGGCTCCTTCACCACCTTCATCGACATCCAGGGCGTGGAGGACTTCCACGGCGAGATGGACTTCAAGGTGGCCGGCACCAAGGACGGCATCACCGCCATCCAGATGGACATCAAGAACGACGGCCTGTCCCACGCCATCATCAAGGAAGCGTTGGAGATTACCGGCGACGCCCGCAAGGCCATTCTGGACGAGATCATGCTCCCCTGCATCCCCGCTCCCCGGCCCGAGGTCAGCCGCTACGCCCCCAAGATGCTCACCATGAAGATCGACCCCGACAAGATCCGCGAGGTCATCGGCAAGGGCGGCTCTGTCATCCAGAAGATCACCGCCGAGTCCGGCGCCCAGATCGACATCGAGGACGACGGCACCATCCACATCGCCTCTCCCGACGCCGCCTGCTGCGACATCGCCAAGAAGATGATCGACACCATCGTCTTTGTCCCCGAGGTGGGCATGCTCTACTACGGCAAGGTGGTGCGCATCCTCAACTTCGGCGCCTTCGTGGAGCTGGCCCCCGGCAAGGACGGCATGGTCCACATCTCCAAGCTGGCCGAGCGCCGGGTGGAGAAGGTGGAGGACGTGGTGAACATCGGCGACATGGTGTGGGTGAAGGTCACCGACATCGACGAAAAGGGCCGTGTGAACCTGTCCCTGCGGGACGCCCAGCGGGAGATCGCCGCCATGGAAGCCCGGGACGCCAAGGCCAAGAAGAACAACCACTGAGCCCATTGCTCTCACGATACCATGAATGAACTCTGGAAGGCCGCTGGCGCGGCGGCATGGGGTGCCGCTTCGCTGGGCGGCCTCCAGCCGTTTCTGGGCCCGGACACCGCCCAGGCCATTGCCGCCCTGTGCCCCAACGCCGCCGCCGTACTGGTGGCCGCCTTTCCCTATTACGCCGGGGACGCCCCGGGGAACCTCTCCCTGTACTGCCGGGGGGAGGACTATCACCGGGTCCTGCTGCGCCGGCTGACCCCCGTCTGTGAGGCTTTGGCAAAAAAGCACCCCGGACACACCTTCGTGCCCGGGGCGGACAACTCCCCGGTACCTGAGCTGGCGGCGGCGGAGCTGGCAGGGGTGGGCCGCCGGGGCCGCCACGGGCTGCGGATCGTGCCCCCCTATGGCTCCTATGTCTTTCTGGGCACCATCCTCACCGATTTGCCCCTGGCCTCCACCGGACCCGGCAGCGGCACCCTCTGTCCCCCGGACTGCCGGGCCTGTCAGAAGGCCTGTCCCACGGGGGCTTTGGGGGAGGATGGGTGTGATGTCGACCGCTGCCTGTCCCACCTGAGCCAGCAGAAGGGAGAGCTGGACCCGGCCACGGCGGAGCAGCTGCGCCGCAGCCCCACCGTCTGGGGGTGCGACCTGTGCCAGCGGGCCTGCCCCCACAACAGGGCCGCCGCCCAGACTAACCTTCCGGAGTTCCGGGAGGAGCTGCTCTGCTCCCTCACCCTGGACGACCTGGCCGGGCTGAGCAACAAGGCCTTCCGCCGCCAATACGCCCAGCGGGCCTTTTCCTGGCGGGGCATCGCCCCCCTGCGGCGGAACCTGGCACTGAAGGAACCGGACCTGTCCGATTAAAACCCTCCCTCGCCGGCCTGGGGCGGGGGAAAGGAGGGACCTGTTTTGCTCTACAACTGTCTTGCCGTGGGCGCGGGGGGCGCCTTGGGGGCGATATGCCGCTGGGGCCTCAGCCTGCTGCCTGTGCTCCAGCGGGGGGCCTTTCCCCTGGCCACCCTGCTGACCAACCTGGCCGGGGCGGTGCTCATCGGCCTGGTGGTGGGGGCCAGCCAGCGGTGGGACCAGCTGCCGCCCACGGTGCTGCTCTTTCTCCGGGTGGGGGTGTGCGGGGGCTTTACCACCTTCTCCACCTTCTCCCTGGAATCCCTGGTGCTGCTGGAGGACGGACGGCCCGTCCTCTTCGGCCTGTATGTGGTCCTCAGCGTGGCTTTGTGCCTGGCTGGCGTGTGGGTGGGGAAGGCGCTCATGTCCCCCGGCCCTTAAAACAGAAACCCAAGGCCCCGCGCCCAGATCGTAGGATCTGAACGCGGGGCCTTTTTCCTCTCTCAGTGCCACTCCGGTTCCAAAAGGAAGTCCCGGAGGTTATAGTGCCTGATCCCGTTACGGCTCATGTCGAATTCATCCAGCGTGACCACATATTTGGGGAAATTGTCCCGCACATGGTCATAGACCCCGAACTCCCGCTGCACGGTCTCCTCCGTGGCCAGCAGGTAGGCCACCTGCACATAGCATTTCTCTCCCTGCCGCTGGCACACAAAGTCGATCTCCCTCTCCCCCAGCTTGCCCACGGTGACGGTGTAGCCCCGGCGCAGCAGCTCCAGATAGACCATGTTTTCCAGCACCAGATTGATGTCCTTCCGGTTGCCGCCAAACACCGCTTCCCGCACCCCGTGGTCGGCCACATAGTACTTCTCATTGACGGTGAGGATCTTCTTGCCCTGCAGGTCCTGGCGCTTGACCTGGTAGAACAGGAAGGCATCGGTGCAGGCCCTGATGTAGTTGAGCACCGTCTCCGGCGATACGGAGCGGCCCTCGCTTTTGAGGTACTTGGAGATGGCGGTGGAGGAGAAGGTGGTGCCGATATTCGCCGTGATGTAGGCGAGGATCCGCTCCAGCATATCCACATCCCGGATGCCGTTGCGCTTGACGATGTCCTTCAGCTCCACGGAGTTGAACAGGTCCCGCAGGTACTGGCGGCTGGCCGCCTCCTCATAGCGCAGGTTGGCCAGATAGGGCATCCCCCCCATGGTCAGATACCGGTCAAAGCACTGGCGGGTGTCGGCCTGGGGAAAGACGGTGCGGTACAACGCGATAAACTCCCCAAAGGAGAAGGGATAGATGACAAACTCCACATACCGGCCGGCCAGATAGGTGGCCAGCTCCCCGGAGAGCAGCTTGGCGTTGGAGCCGGTGATGTAGATGTCGCAGTCCAGCTCCACCCGGAAGGAGTTGATGCACTTCTCCCAGGAGGCCACCTCCTGGATCTCGTCAAAAAAGAGGCAGACCTTTCCCGGGATCTCCGCAGCCCGGCGGAGGATCTCCTCGTGGAGGGCCCGGGCGGTACAGAGGTGGGCGTTGCTCATATTCTCAAAGTTGAGGGAAATGAACTGACTACTGCTGACACCGGTTTTCTGCAATTCTTCTTTGATCAGCTCCAGCATGACGGATTTGCCGCTGCGCCGGATGCCGGTGAGGACCTTGACCAGGTCGCTGCCGATAAAGGGCCGGATGCGGCTGAGATAGCGCTCTCGTTGGATCATGGGTCCAGCCTCCCTTCTGCCCTTGATGGTATCACAACCATAGCCGCAATTCAATCGAAATTTTTGTTTTTATCAGATATACTTTATAAAAATCGGCCAAAAAACAGGCAGGGACGCCCCGGAAGGGGGCCCTGCCTGTTTTTCTGATTCCTTTTGCCCTCAGGGACTCTCGTGGAGGAAGGAGAGGGTCTCCCCCAAAGCGCGGCACTCCTCCAGAAGGTCGGCGGTGTTGTCGGCGATCTTGGACAAATCCCGGCCCCGGCCGGCCATCTCCAGGGTCTCTGCCTGGTCCCCCAGGTCCATGGCCCCGATCCAGCGGGCGGCGCTTTTCAGGCTGTGGACCTCGATGACATAGTCCTCCCACCGGGCCTCCTCCCAGGCCTGCTGGATGCGCCGCAGGCGGCCGGGGATCTGCTCCCGGAAGAGGAAGAGGGTCTTGCGGTAGGCCTTGCCCGTGCCGCAGTAGGACATGCCCCGGGCCACGTCGATGCCCGGCAGATCCTGCAGGTCCTCGGGAATGGGCTCGGAGAGCAGCGCGCCGGGGGAGAGGGCGGGGGCCTTCTGCTTGTCCTCGGGGATCCAGGCCCGGAGGACATCGTCCAGCTTGTCCAGCTCGATGGGCTTGGAGACGTAGTCGTTGAATCCGCTGCGGAGGAATTCCTCCCGCACCCCCTTCATGGCGTTGGCCGTCAGGGCGATGATGGGCACCACGGCGAAGTAGGGGTCCTTGCGGCCCATCTCCCGGATGCGCATGGTGGTCTCGATGCCGTCCATCTGGGGCATCATGTGGTCCATGAGCACCAGGTCGGGCCAGACCTGGGTCATCTGGCGCAGGGCCTCGGGGCCGGAGCGGGCGGTGTAGACCTCCATCTCGTAGGGGCCCAGCAGGCCCTGGCAGACCTTCAGGTTCAGGGGCTGGTCGTCCACCAGCAGGACCACCGCCTCGGGAGCGGTGAAGGAGTTGTAATCCCGGCGGGTCTCCCGGCGCTCCCCCTCCCGGTAGGGGCCGCAGGGGGTGGGGTCGATGACCTTCTGGGGCAGGCGGACCCAGAAGTCACTGCCCACGCCGTAGGTACTCTCCACCCCCAGCTGGCCGTCCATGAGCTCGGTCAGCTGCTGGCAGATGGGCAATCCTAACCCCGTGCCCTCGATGTGGCGGTTGGCCTTGCGGTCCAGGCGGCCGTAGCTCTGGAAGATGTAGGGCAGGTCCTCCCGGCGGATGCCGATGCCCGTGTCCTCCATGTGGATGACCAGGATGCCGTCCTCGGCCTGGGGCTCCCAGGTCACCGTGAGGGTGATGGAGCCCTCCTGGGTGTATTTGATGGCGTTGGAGCCCAGGTTCATGAGGATGTGGCTGATGTTCACGTCGTCCCCGTAGAGGGTGGCGGGAATGGTCTCGTCGATCTGGGCGTGGAAGGCCAGCTTTTTCTCCTGGGCCCGCATGCGCAGGATGGTGATGGTGTCGTGGAGGGCGGAGAGGATCTGATAGCTCTCGGGGTTGAGCTCCATCTTTCCCGCCTCGATCTTGGACAGGTCCAGGATGCTGTTGATGTTCTCCAAGAGCACCCGGCCGCTGCCCCGGATGTCCCGGAAGCAGTTGTCCTTCTCGGCCAGGGTCTCCTCCCGCAGGCCCAGCTCGGACATGCCCAGGATGGCGTTGAGGGGAGTGCGGATGTCGTGGCTCATGTTGGCCAGGAACTGGCTCTTGGCCTGGCTGGCGGCCTCGGCGGCCTGGGCGGTGACCCGGGCCTTCTCCTCCTCCTGGCGCAGCTTGACGGTGGCGGTGTAGTCCTCCACCACCCACAGGGTCTTCTGCCGCTCCTGGGTGTAGCCGGGCATGCCAAAGATGCGCAGGCGCAGCCAGGTGTCGTTGTTCTTGTGGTAGAGGATCTCCATCTGACCGCGCTCTTCCATCTTTCGCCGGATGTTGTCATAGTCCGTGGCCTCCCGGAAGGCAGGGACATAGTCCGGGTCCATCAGCTCCTGGCAGTACAGGTCCAGGGCCTTGCTCTGGCACTGGCCTGTGCGTCCCAGCAGCTGGGCAAAGTATCTTGGGACCTTGATGCTGCGGGTCTGGTCCTCCAGCAGGTCCACCACATAGATGCCCTGGTAGCACTCGGCAATGACGTGGACGAAGTCCAGCTCCTCCTCCGACTCCACCAGCTTTTTGGCCTGGAGGAAGAGCACATGCTCCTTCTCCTCCAGCCGCCGCTGCTCCTCCAGCTGGCGCATCTTGGCCTGGGTGACCTGGCGGATGAAGACGTTGCACTTGGCCTGGTGATTGCCTGGGTCCCGGAAGTAGTAAAACTCCGCCGCGTGCCAGGCATAGCCGGGGGCCTGGGACGACTTGACCCGGTACTCGTGGATGGCCGGCTCACTGCCCGCCAGGAAGGTGGACAGCAGGGCCGAGCGCTCCATGAAGCGACAGTATTCCTCCCGGTCCCGGGGGTGGATGGTGGGGGCGATGAAATCCCGGATGAACGTGCCGTAGGAGCTGTCCTCCCCCGCCTGGGCCAGCAGGTTCTGGTAGCTCTCTGTGCCCCAGAGCAGCCGCCAGGTGTCCTCCTCCAAGGCGATCTCCAGACCGGCCATGGTGTTTTCCATCATGCGGTTGAGGATCTTGGAGGCATCCTCCCGCCGGTGGCGCTCCTGCACCTGCTCGGTCACGTCCCGGATGGTGCCGATGGCGGTGGTGTCCTCGTTGTTGGGCAGGGGCTCCATGCGTAGCTGGATCCAGGTTTCCTTCTCGTCCATGGTCTGGAACTCCACTTCCCCGTCCTGGCCCAGAGCGGCCTGCTCCAGGGCAGCCTGGAGGGCGGCTTCACACTGGGGGGATCCGTTCAAGACCTCCAGCAGCTGGCGGGGGGTGACCACGGAGGTAGCCAGCCGGTCCCCCTGGCCCTGTCCTGGGGAGAGGACCCGGATAAGCCCGCTGGGCAGCAGCTCAAACAGGCGCACGTCCCCGCCGGGGAGGGCGGCGTTCATGAGGGAGTTGGCACGAGCCACCTCCTGGTCCAGCTTTTCCCGGTCGCTGTGGCTGCGGATGAGCTGATACAGCAGCACCGCCACCGCCGACAGGGCGTAGATGAGCACCAGCAGGTTGTAGCTGAGCTCCAGGCGCAGCACCACCGTCAGGGCCACGAAGCTGGCCCCTAAGATCATCATGTTGCGCAGCAGGTCCATGGTGCGCTTCTGCAGTTTCCTGCCGGGCTTTTTCACGGCGGGCACCTCCCTTAGGCGGAATCAAAAAATCTGGTTGAGCTTGCGGCCGGCGCAGACCTTCTGCATCTTCTTTCCCGCCGCAAAGAGCACCAGCCGCCCCAGGCGGCGGGCCCGGCGGGGGCAGCGGGCCACGCAGGCCATGCAGGTGATGCACTTGTCCCCGTCGGTCCGGCGGGGGGCCGCCGGGTCGATGGCCCCCACGGGGCAGACCTTGGCGCAGTGGCCGCAGCCGGTGCAGGCCCCGGTGCCCCGGGGGTGCATGGGCAGGCCCCCGTAGGGCTGGTAGGGAGACTTGCCGGGCACCGCCAGGGTATCGGGCACCTGGCCGCTGTCCAGGCGCTGCCAGATGGTCTGGGTAAAACCCGCCAGCTCCAGCACGTCGTCCTCGTCGGGCCGGCCGGCGGCAAACCGGCGCAGGATGGAGTGCTCGGCCACGGCGGCCACCGCCGCCACCGGGCGAAAGCCCGCCGCCGTCAGGGTGTCCCGCAGCTCCAGCAGGGTGTCGTCATAGGCCCGGTTGCCATACACCGCCACCAGGATCACCCGGGCCCCGCCGCCGGTCATCCGGGCCAGCCGCTGCCGGGCGGGGGCGGGCACCCGGCCCCCGAAGGAGGGCACCGCCACCAGGCAGCAGTCCTCGGGGGCAAAGGCGGGGGCGGCCCCCTGGTCCAGGGCCCGGTCCATGAGGTCAATTTCCACCGCGTCGTTCCACAGGGTGCAGGTGAGCAGGTCGGCCACCCGCTGAGTGCCCCCGGTGGGGCTGAAGATCAGTTGGTAATTTGCCATGGAAGGGGCTCCTTTCTCTCCTGGATGGGGACAAACGCCCGCCGGGGCGGGAGGGGGTTCCCGGCCCCGGCGGGCGTCGGTTTCGGTCGGGTATCAGCGGGCGGAGACCAGCTTTTTCAGGCCCCGGCCCAGGCCCTCCACGGTCAGCTGGTACATGTCCACGGTGTTGCGGATCATCTCGATGGTCTGGTAGCCGTAGTCGTACTCCCACATGGCCTCGGGGATGGGGTTGAACCACACCATCTTCTCAAAGCGGCTGTGGAAGCGGTTGAGCCAGGTTAGGCCGGTCTCGGCGTTGTAGCGGTTGTAATAGGAGCTGCCGCCCACCCACGTCAGCTCCGAGGGGGCCATGGAGGCATCCCCCACCACGATGACCTTGTAGTCCCGGCTGAGGTTGTTGATGACCCACTGGGTCTGCACCGACTCGCCATAGATGCAGCGGGGGCCGGTGTAGAGCTCAGAGTACCAACAGTTGTGGAAGTAGAAGATCTTCAAATCCTTGAAGTTGTTGGCCCGGTTGACCGCCTGGAAGAGCTGGCTGCACAGGCGGGCGTAGGGGGTCATGGACCCGCCGGAGTCGAAGAGGACCATGACCTTGATGTCGTTGGTCCGGGGCCGGTCGAACTCCAGGTGGAGGTAGCCGGCGTTGTTGCAGGTCTCGTCGATGGTCCGGTCCAGGTTGAGCACGTCC
>DXEA01000181.1 GCA_019115225.1 Candidatus Evtepia faecigallinarum | reverse complement strand
CCCCCACCCCAAACCGCGCAAAAAACAACCGCGAGACCATCCCCATTGGAACGGTCTCGCGGTCTGTTTTCGTGTCTGCCGGAACGGCGGCACTCAGCCGCCCAGGTAGGCTTTCTTGATCTCCGGGCTTTCCAGCAGCTGCTGCCCGGTACCGGTGGTGACGATCTTGCCCGTCTCCAGCACATAGCCTCGGTCGGCCACCGACAGGGCCGCCTGAGCGTTCTGCTCCACCAGGAGAATGGTGGTGCCCGCCTTGTGCAGGTTCTCGATGATCTCAAAGATCTGCTCCACCAGGATGGGGGCCAGACCCATGGAGGGCTCGTCCAACATCAGCAGCTTGGGGTGGCTCATGAGGGCCCGCCCCATGGCCAGCATCTGCTGCTCGCCGCCGGAGAGGGTCCCGGCTGTCTGCTTTAACCGCTCCTTCAGGCGGGGGAAGAGGGCGTAGACCTTTTCCAGGTCGGCCTTGATCTCCCCCCCCTTCTGGGTGAAGGCGCCCATCTCCAGGTTCTCCTGGACGCTCATCTGCAAAAAGATCCGCCGCCCCTCGGGCACCAGGGCCAGGCCCTGGGAGACGATCTTGTGGGCGGGAACGCCGGCCAGGCTTTTGCCCAAAAAGGCAATGGAGCCCGTCTTGCTGTGCAGCAGGCCGGAGATGGTGTTCAGGGTGGTGGACTTGCCCGCGCCGTTGGCGCCGATGAGGGTGACCACCTCCCCCTCCTCCACCTGGAAGGAGATGCCCTTGATGGCGTGGATGCTGCCGTAGTAGACGTTGATGTCGTCGACCTTCAAAATGGTTGCCATGGTTCAGGCCTCCTTCTTCTTGCCCAGATAGGCCTCGATGACGGCGGGGTTTGCCTGGACATCCTCCGGGGTGCCCTTGGCGATGACCTTGCCGAAGTTGAGCACGCACAGGCCCTCGCAGATGTTCATGACCAGGTTCATGTCGTGCTCGATGAGCAGGATGGCGATCTGGAAGGTGTCCCGGATCTTGCGGATGTTTTCCATCAGCTCCGCCGTCTCCGAGGGGTTCATGCCCGCTGCCGGCTCGTCCAGCAGCAGCAGGGAGGGGTTGGTGGCCAGGGCCCGGACGATCTCCAGCCGCCGCTGGGCGCCGTAGGGCAGGGAGCCGGCCTTCATGCCCGCCATGTCCTCCATGTTGAAGATGGACAGCAGCTCCAGGGCCCGCTCATGGGCCACCTTTTCCTGCTTCCAGTACTTGGGGGTGCGGAAGATGCCGTTCCACAGGCCATAGGACATCTCGTTCTCCATGCCGGTTTTGACGTTGTCCTCCACGGTCATGGCGTCGAAGAGGCGGATGTTCTGAAAGGTCCGGGCGATGCCCGCCTTGTTCACCTGCATGGTGTTCATGCCGTGGGTGTCCTTGCCGTCCAGGAGGATGGTGCCGTGGGTGGGCTGATATACCTTGGTCAGGAGGTTAAAGACCGTGGTCTTGCCCGCGCCGTTGGGGCCGATGAGGCCGGCGATCTCCGTGCGGCCGATGGTGAGGTTGAAGTCGTCCACGGCCTTCAGGCCGCCGAACTGGATGCCCAGGTTGACGCACTCTAAGATGGGGCTCTTGTCAATGTCCCGCTCGGGGATCATGCTCTTGGAAGGGATGGTAACCAGTTTTGCCATGTCAGACGGCCTCCTTTTTCTTCTTGGCCCCCGGCTTGAGCCGGCCCAGGAAAGCCTTGAAGGTGTCGTTGTTGGTGGCCAGCATCACCAGGATGAGCACGATGGCGTACACCAGCATCCGGTAGTCGGAGAACTGCCGCAGGGCTTCGGGGAGGATGGTCAGGGCCGCTGCGGCGATGATGGAGCCCAGCATGTTGCCCAGACCGCCCAGGACTACAAAGACCAGGATGAGGATGGAGGTGTTGAAGTCGAACTTATTGGCCACCAGGGTGGTGTAGTTCATGGCGAAGAGGGTGCCCGCTGCGCCGGCCAGGGCAGCGGAGACGGTAAAGGCCATGAGCTTATACTTGGTGACGTTGATGCCGATGCTCTCGGCGGCGATGCGGTTGTCCCGGACGGCCATGATGGCCCGGCCGGCCCGGCTGTTGACCAGGTGGAAGATGACAATGAGTGTGACGAGGATGAGGATCACACCGGCGGTAAAGGTGGACTCCCGGGGGATGCCGCTCAGACCCATGGGGCCGCCGATGACCAGGTCGCCGTCCGCGGCCAGGTTGGTGGTGTCGCTGAGGATGCTGATGTGCAGGCCGCTGCCGTCCACACCCACATAAAGGTTGTTGAAGATGCCCTTGATGATCTCCCCAAAGGCCAGGGTGACGATGGCCAGGTAGTCGCCCTTGAGGCGAAGGACGGGGATGCCGATGAGAAAGCCCACCAGGGCGGCGAAGCAGGCCCCCACGATCATGCCCACGATGAGGAGCACCGGGCCGGAGGTGACGTTCCGCCCCAGCGCCACCGCGGCGGTGACGCCGGTGAAGGCCCCCACGCTCATAAAGCCCGCGTGGCCCAGGGAGAGCTCGCCCAGCACGCCCACGGTGAGGTTCAGGGAGAGGGCCATGACCACATAGGCACAGATGGGCACCAGCAGACCCTCCATGGTGGAGGTGATGGAGTCTGTGCCGATCATGATCTGGAGGATGATGTAGGCTAAAATGACCACGCCATAGGTGATGAAGTTATTCCGGGTGGTCTTGCTGCGGTTCCATTTCAGAGACTGTTTCATGCTGCCACCTCACACTTTCTCGCGGATCTGCTTACCCAGCAGACCGGCAGGCCGAACCACCAGCACGACGATGAGGACGGCAAAGACGATGGCGTCAGACAGCTGGGTAGAGATGTAGGCTTTGGCAAAGATCTCGATGATGCCCAGCAGGATGCCGCCCAGCATGGCCCCGGGGATGGAGCCGATGCCGCCAAAGACGGCGGCGGTGAAGGCCTTGATGCCGGGCATGGCGCCGGTGGTGGGCACCAGGGTGGGGTAGGCCGAGCACAGCAGCACGCCGGCGATGGCAGCCAGGCCCGAGCCGATGGCGAAGGTCAGGGAGATGGTGCCGTTGACGTTGATGCCCATGAGCTGGGCAGCCCCCTTGTCCTCGGAGCAGGCCCGCATGGCCTTGCCCTTCTTGGTCTTGCCGGTGAACCACACCAGCACGGCCACGATGACGATACAGGCGGCGATGGTCACCAGGGTGACATAGGGGATGGTGAGCTGGCCGCCGAAGAGGGAGACGCTGCCCTCCGGCACCACCGAGGAGAAGACCTTGGGGTTGGAGGACCAGAGCAGCAGGGCGGCGTTCTGCAGGAAGTAGCTGACACCGATGGCGGTGATGAGCACGGCCAGGATGGGGGCGGCCCGGAGGGGTTTGTAGGCCAGGCGCTCGATGATGATTCCCAGAATGGTACAGACGATCATGGCCAGGATGACCCCCACCAGGGGGGGCAGATCATAGCGGGAGGTGGCATAGAAGCAGATGTACGCACCCACCATGATCACGTCGCCGTGGGCGAAGTTGAGCATTTTGGCGATGCCGTAGACCATGGTGTAGCCCAGGGCGATGATGGCGTAGATGCTGCCCAAGCTGATCCCGCTGATCAAAAAACTCAGAAAGGTCATATTGGATACCTCATTCTCTCTATCGGGTGATTCAGGCTGCGCGACGGCTCAGTGCGTATCGGAAAGGGGCCAGGAGGAGGTCTCTTTCCGATACGCGCTGTGGGACGGAACACGGCCGGAGCGGCTTATTGGGGACAATAAGCCGCTCCAGCCGAGAGATCCCGGTGGCTGCTGCCTGCCGGGCAAACCGTGGGTCAGATCAGTCCAGGCCCACGTATGCGCCGTTCTGGATAACCATGCCCTTGGGGCTCTTGGACACTGCGCCGGTGGCATCCCAGGTCATGCCGGTGCCGGTCAGGCCGTCGAAGGTCATGGAGGTGAACTGCTGGATCATCAGGTCACACAGGGTGGCTGCGTCCATATCGGGGGTAGCCTGTGCGTTGGTCAGGGCCTGATAGTAGGCATACACGCAGTCATAGGCGTCGGCGGCAAACTGGTTGGGGGTCTCGCCGAACTGCTCCTCATACTTGGCCACGAAAGCCTGGGTCTTCTCGTCCTCGGCGTCGGCGTTGAAGGGGGTCAGCAGCATGACGCCCTCGGCCAGGGTGGCGTCAAAGCCTTCCATGGTCAGGATGCCGTCCATGCCGTCCACGCCGAACCACTTGGGAGCGTAGCCCATGCCCTTGGCCTGGGACAGGATGAGGGAGGCGGGCTGATAGTACATGGGCAGGAAGACCAGGTCAGCGCCCTTGCTCTGGGCGTCGGCCAGCTGGACGGAGAAGTCGGTGTCGTTGCCGTCGGCGAAGGTGGTGTCGCTGACGATCTCCAGGCCGCGGGTGCCGGCCTCGTCCACGAAGGTGTCGTGGATGCCCTTGGAGTACACGTCGTCGTTCTTCCAGATGATGGCGATCTTGGTGCCCAGGCTCTGCTCAGCGATGTACTGGGCGGAAGCGGCGCCCTGGTTGGGGTCCATGAAGCACATCTGGAACACGTTGTCCTTGCCATCGATGGTGGCCTGAGAGGAGGCGGAGGGGGTCAGGGCGAAGATGCGGTCGGCGTTGTTCTCCACGGAGGTGGCCTCAGCGGGCTTGGAGGTCACGGAGCCCAGAGACAGCTGCATGCCCCAGTCCTTCAGGGTGTTGTAGGCGTTGACGGCCTTCTCGGCGTCGTGGACGTCGTCCTCATAGCGCAGCTCGAACTGGATGTCGCCGCCCAGGGCGTTGATCTCGTCCACAGCGATCTGCGCGCCGTTCTTGGCAGCGATGCCGTAGATGGCGGCAGTGCCGGTGAGGGGGCCGGTGCCGCCGATCTTGAAGGCGGCGCCCTGGGCGCTGGAGGTGGTCTCGGTGCCTTCGGTAGAGGTCTCGTCGGTGGTCTCACCGCCGCAGGCGCACAGACCCAGGACCATCACAGCGGCCAGGGCCATGGAAAGCAGTTTCTTTTTCATGGTGGTTTCTCTCCTTTTCATTTTTATACAAAGAAAGCCATTGTCAAGGTGTGGGTGTCTGTTTGGGGTCAAGGCAAACTGTTTGTCAACTTTTTGCCAAAAACAAACCAAATTTGTATCTTTTCCAAGGCTTTTTTGTATTTTTTGTATTATACAATGGAACCCTATAATCTTCAAGAGGCCGCGTGCGATTTTCTTCCTTCCTCCCTTTTGGCCGGTTTCGCGGGAGAAACGGGGAAGATTTTTGGTGGTTCTGTGCGCGAGGATTGTCAACCTATCAATTTTCGGCAGGAAAGTATCTGTTTTATCAAGGTGCGGATGGGGGCCGGGTGCGCCCGGTGTCGCACCAATGTCCCTGGAGCAAACACACGCCCTTGGTCTTTGTCTGTCAGAGACCAGGGGAGATTTTGGTGTTTTTTCAAATGGTTCCGTGTGTTGTTTTTTGTGGCAACCCTGTGGGAAACCCGTGGGAAAAAGCGGCAAAATTCTTTGGAAATCAAGGACTCATCCCAGAAGAAGGTTCTGAGCCTGGTGCTCTGTGTGGCTGTGATGCTCTCTGTCATGGTCCTGGGCGCCGGGGCGGCGTTCTCGGATCAGGATCAGATCGAGAACACCGAGGCCGTCAACATGTGTTCTGCCCTGAACATTATTGGCGGTTATGAGGATGGTTCTTTCCATCCCGAACGGAACATTAAGCGGTCCGAGATCACCAAGATGATCTGCGTGGCCCTTAATGGCGGCAAGGAGC
>DXEA01000180.1 GCA_019115225.1 Candidatus Evtepia faecigallinarum | reverse complement strand
ACGGAGCGGCCGTTGTAGCGGCGGTATTGGGGTTTGGGCAGCAGGGTCTGGATGAGCTCGTTGGTCCAGCCTCTGCTTTTCAGCAGGCCGGGACTCCAGAGCTTTCCGCTGGGTCGTTTGCCCATGGGGCCGCCCCCTTTCCTGTTTTTTCTCATTGTACCATGTTTTCCGGGCCGGGGCAACGGAGAAGGCCGCCGGTCTCACCTTGACATTCTCCCCCGGATGGGCGCATAATACTGCCATAGAACGGAATGTAGAGCGAGGAATTTCCATGGCAGAACACACTCCCCTTCGCATCTCTTCCCGGCGGCGGCCCAGGGTGCTGCTGCTGGGCAACGGGCTGAACCGGGTCTATGGCGGCACCTCCTGGGCAGGGCTGCTGGAAAAGATCAACCGTACCTCTTTCACCGCCGAGCAGGTCAAGTCCATGCCCTTCCCCATGCAGGCCGTGCTGCTGAGCAAGGACCATGTGGACGTCTCCCTCCAGGACCTGCAGCGGGAGCTGACCCAGTGCCAGGTCCACCCCTGGCTGGCCGAGCAGATCCAGCGCCTGCTGGCCCTGCCCTTTGACTGCGTGCTCACCCCCAACTTCACCTATGAGGTGGAGTGCGCCATGATCCCCGACTTTCTCCGCTGTCCCCAGCGCTACCTGCGCCACACGGCGGCGGTGCCCCGGGCGGAGAACGGGTTTATGCTGCATACCTATTACAGTATCCCCAAGGAGGGGGGCGATCTTCCCCTCTTTCACATCCACGGAGAGGCCCGCATCCCCAACACCGTCATCCTGGGCCACTATTACTACGGTAACCTCCTCTTCTGCTGCGACGAATACCTCACCCACCGGGCCCCGGCCCAGCGCTATCCCCTCTGGCCGGGCTGCGAGAGCATGGACGCCCTGAGCTGGCTGGACTATCTGATCCTGGGGGAGGTCTATTCCCTGGGCTTCGGCTTTGACACCTCAGAGATGGACCTGTGGTGGCTGCTGTGCCGGAAGAAGCGGGAGCGGGCCCCCCACGGGGACCTGTGGTTCTTTGAGCCCGAGCGCAAGTCTGCCGAGACCAAGCGGGCCCTGCTGGAGGCCTACAACGCCAAGTGCGTCTCCCTGGGGGTAAAGGAACCGGCGGCAGAAGATTACCGGGGCTTTTATGAGATGGCAGTCCGGGAGATCACCCGGCGCATGAAGGAGAACATATAAGGAAACAGAAACGAGCCGAAGGCAATCCCCTGGAGGATGCTTTCGGCTCATTTTTCTCTGCTGCACAAAGCCTGAAAAATTGACAGGCTTTGGCAAACTGTGGTATGCTGTTCTTGCCCCGCAAGGGGCCAGAAAGGCGCTGCTGCACAACGATGGTTAGCCACTTCCCTGAGAAGGGAGGTGATGCTGCATGGGAGATTTCAAGAACCAATTCTTGAAATTTTTGGTGTGTCTGGTCGTTTTGGCCTACATACTGACCATAAAAGCATGCTGACCGTCCGGCGGGCACCCGAACGGTCAGCTCATCATAGTTTGATCTGTTAGGGCTAACCGTCGCAACAGCGCCCTTTCTGTGTCTCATTATACCATCCCCGCCCGGTTTGTCAAGCAGGCCGGGCGCTTTCATTTCCCGCCCTCTTCCGCCAGCCCGCCCTGGGCCACATATTGCTGGGCAAAGGCCCAGAACCGGGCCGCCGCCGGGGTCATGAGCTGAAACCGCCGCTTGACCAGATAGATGTGGGAGGGGTGAACAGGCCCCACCAGCGTGCGGAAAACCAGCTTGGCCGGGTCCACCAGGGCCTGGACCGACCGGGGGGCCAGGATCACCCCTAACCCCTGCTGGGCCAGACCCAGGATGGAGAAGATGGAGCTGTACAGACAGAAAACCTTCCGCTGGGGCAGGGCCTGACCCAGCCATTGGTCAATGTCCTCCTGAAGGGCCTGGCGCATGGGGAGCATGAGGGGGGTCTCCCCCAGCCAGGCCAGTTGGGTGTGGGCCGGGTCCCGCCGGGCCAGGGGAGAGCGGGGGCTGCACAGAATGCCCCAGGGCTCCCGGTGGAGGAAAATCTGGTCATAGGGCTCTAAGTTCACCGGCGCCCGGAAGATGCCCATGTCCACCAGGTTCTTCTCCAGACGGTCCCGGTTCTCGGTGCCGCTGCCGGAGAAGATCTGGAAGCGGATGTGGGGGGAGGTCTCATGGAAGGCCCCAATGAGCCGGGAGAGCAGGGTGGCCCCCGTGGCCTCGGTGGTACACAGGGAGAGGGTGCCGTGCTCCTCCGGCCCCATCTGGCGCAGCTGCTGCTGGGTCTTTTCCAGCAGCTGCACGACCTCCGCCCCCTGCTGCTGGAGGAAGCGCCCCTCCTCGGTCAGCCGCAGCTGCCGGCCCCCCCGGTGGAAGAGGGTGACCCCCAGCTCGGCCTCCAGCTGCTTGATCTGGCGGGTGAGGGGGGGCTGGGCCATGTGGAGCTTTTCCGCCGCCCGGGTGATGTTGCGCTCGTGGGCCACGGTGAGAAAATAGTGCAGGGTGCGAAACTCCATAATATCAATACCTTTCCGGTATGGTTTGTCATATTATATATGTATTTTATAATAGAAGTCAAGAGGAGTATACTGGGGGATGATCCTCTCGCCGGCTCTGCCGGGATGAGAGAGCTGCGGAAAGAAAGAGGCGTCTGCCCCATGAAAAAATTCCACTACGGCTGGGTGATCTGTGTCTGCTGCACCCTGCTGCTCTTTGTCACCATGGGCACGGTGTCCAATGGGTTCTCCATCTACCTGCCCTATATTATGGAGGAGCGGGGGCTCACCCATGCCCAGACCTCCTCCCTGGTGACCCTGCGGTGTCTGGTGTCCTTTTTGGCCATGCTGGTCATCGGCCTGTATTATCGCAGGGTGTCCATCCGGGTGGGCACCACCATTGCCGCCTGCTGCGCGGGGCTGGCCTTCTGGCTGTACAGCGTGGCCCAGAGCTATCAGGTCTTCTGCGTTGGCGCGGCGGTGTCCGGGCTGAGCTACGGCCTGGGGTCCATGATCCCCGTCTCCATCCTCATCAACCGCTGGTTCTACCGCCACCGGGCCCTGGCCTTGAGCATCTGCGCCTCGGGCAGCGGCATCGCCACCATCGTCCTGCCCCCGGTAACCACCGCCCTGGTGGAGGGGCTGTCCATGGGCACCGCCTTCCGCATCGAGGGGGTGGGCATCTTTGCCTTTGCCGCCGTCATCTTTTTGGTCCTGCGCAACGAGCCGGCGGAAAAGGGCCTGCTCCCCTGCGGCCAGGAGGATGCCCTCCACAGCCAGGAGGGCCCCGCCGTGGTCCTGGGCCACCGGCGGCAAATGGACCGGCGGGTGTGGCTGCTGCTGGGCTGCGCCAGCTTAGTGATGGGGGCCGTAGCCAACCCCGGCTTCTCCCACCTGTCGGTGCTCTATGACTCCGAGGGCTATGCCCCGGCGGCGGTGGCCCTCATCATCAGCGGCACGGGGGTGATGATCACCCTGGGCAAGCTCATCTATGGGGAGGTCACCGACCACCTGGGGGGCTGCCGGTCCTGCCTGATCTTCGGCGGCATCCTGCTGGTGGGCCATGTGCTGTGCTGCCTGGCCTTTACCCAGAGCGTGGTGCTGTGCGTCTTTACCGTGCTGTGCCTGGGGGTGGGCTATCCCATCGCCACCATGGGGCCCTCGGTGTGGGCCAACGACCTGGCCCAGCCGGAGAAATACCCCATGACCGTCCGGCGCCTGCAGGTGATCTATGCCGGCGGGGCCCTGGTCTTTGCCAGCGTCCCCGGCATCCTGGCCGACCATCTGGGGGGCTATCTCCCCGCCTATCTGCTCTTTACTGTCCTCATCGGTCTGACCCTGGTCTGCATCGCCCTGTCCTACCGGGCCGCCCGGCGGAAAGAACGGTCGGAACCGCTGGAGGAAACTGCCCTTTGATCTCTTCCCCTCCATGGCCGGCAGGGCTCCCTCTCTCCCTTTCCCTGCCGCCTGGGGGCAAAACAGGGACCGCTGCCCGTGCGCAGCGGTCCCTGTTTTGTTACGGTTCTTCCTCTGCCGCCCCGGCCAGAAGGGACTCCAGCAGGGCCACATACTGGGCAAACTGCTCCCGGCCGTAGGGGAGCAGGCGGTAGGTGGTGTTGGGCCGCCGGCCCACAAATTCTTTCTTGCTGACCAGAAAGCCCTCCCCCTCTAACTGCTCCAACTGTTTCCCCAGATTGCCGGGGGTGGCCCCGGTGAGGTCCTGGAGGGTGCGGAAGTTTTTGGGGCCCGTGAGCAGGGCGGCCACCACCGCCAGACGCAGGCGGGACTGAAAGGCAGCGGGGATTTGCGACAGTTCCATCCTTCACGCCCCCTCCTGCCGCCGGCCCAGCCGGCGGGCGGTGAGCAG
>DXEA01000179.1 GCA_019115225.1 Candidatus Evtepia faecigallinarum | reverse complement strand
CCATACTATGAGGTGATACCATGCTGGACATCAAGCGCATCAAGGAAGACCCGGAAAAGGTGAAAGCCGGCCTCCGAGCCAAGGAAGTCAACTGTGACCAAGAGGTGGACCGGATCCTGGCCCTGGACAAGGAACGCCGGGACATCATCCACGACATGGAACAGAAAAAGGCGGAGCAGAACAAGGTCTCCAAGACCATCCCCCAGCTGAAGAAGGCCGGGGAGGACACTGCCCCCGTTTTCCAGAAAATGAGCGAGCTGAAAGGCCAGATCGCCGCCCAGGAGGAGACCCTCCGGGGGGTGGAAGCGGAGTACCGCACCCTGATGCTCTCCCTGCCCAACCTCCCCGACGACGACCTGAAGCCCGGCGGGAAGGAGAACAACGAGCCTCTGCGCTACTTCGGGGAGCCTCACAAGTTTGACTTTGAGGCCAAGCACCATGTGGACCTGTGCACCGACCTGGGCCTCATCGACTACACCCGGGGGGTGAAGCTGGCAGGTTCCGGCTTCTGGATGTACACCGGCCTGGGCGCCCGGCTGGAGTGGGCCCTGCTGAACTACTTCATCGACAGCCACCTGGCCGACGGGTATGAGTTCATCCTGCCCCCCCACATGCTGGAGTACCAGTGCGGGGAGACCGCCGGCCAGTTCCCCAAGTTCGCCGACGAGGTGTATAAGATCCAGAACCCCACCGACGACCGGATCCACTACATGCTCCCCACCGCCGAGGCCGCCCTGGCCAGCGTGTACCGGGACGAGATCCTCACTGAGGCCGACCTGCCCAAGAAGTTCTTCGCCTACACCCCCTGCTTCCGCCGGGAGGCGGGCTCTGCCCGGGCCGAGGAACGGGGCATGGTCCGGGGCCACCAGTTCAATAAGGTGGAGATGTTCCAGTTCACCCGCCCCGAGGACTCCGACGCCGCCTTTGACGAGCTGGTCACCAAGGCCGAGAACCTGGTCAAGGGCCTGGGCTTCCACTTCCGCACCGTGAAGCTGGCCGCCGGGGACTGTTCCGCCTCCATGGCCCGGACCTACGACATTGAGATCCAGATCCCCTCCATGCAGGGGTATAAGGAGGTCTCCTCCGTCTCCAACGCCCGGGATTACCAGGCCCGCCGGGGCAACATCCGCTTCCGCCGGGAGTCCACCGGCAAGCCCGAGTTCCTGCACACCCTGAACGGGTCCGGCCTGGCCACCAGCCGCATTTTCCCCGCCATGGTGGAACAAAATCAGCTGAAGGACGGCAGCATTAAGGTTCCTGAGGTGTTGCAGAAGTATCTGGGCGGTATGGAGGTTATCCGCCGCTGATTTTGTGGAACCATACCAAGCATTTCCGAAGGAAATCTTGCCGCAGGGCGAATTCATTTCGCCCGAGGATGTGCAATCAAAACCGGGGGTCCCCAGGCGGCCTGCCGCCTGGGGTGGAGCAAAATCAGCTGAAGGACGGCAGCATCAAGGTTCCTGAGGTGTTGCAGAAGTATCTGGGCGGTATGGAGGTCATCGAGAAGAAATGACCCCCTCTCCTGCTCATGGGAAGACTCCTGTCCCTGCTTGAGACGGCTTGCCAAGGAGAGAGAGACCGAGACAAACCACACAGGGAAAGGAAAATACCATGAAAGAGATCAAAGCAACCAAAAAAGCCAGAGGATTCCTGGGGGAATTCAAAACCTTCATCAACCGAGGCAATGTCATCGACATGGCCGTGGGCGTCATTCTGGCCACCGCCTTTGGCAAGATCACCACCTCCCTGGTCAATGACGTGATCCTGCCGGCCATCGAGTATTACATCTTCCTCCCCCTCCTGGGCAGCGGCGGCATGAGCAGCAGCCTGAACCTCATCCTGCGCCCGGAGATGGTGGACGAGACCGGGGCGGTGGTGGTCCCCGCCATCACCCTGGGCCTGGGGACCTTCCTGGGCACCGTAATCAACTTCCTGCTGGTGGCCCTGGTGATCTTCCTGGTGGTCAAGGGGATGAACGCCGCCAAGGACCGGATGGAGGCCCTGAAAGCCAAGGAGGAGGCCGCCCAGCAGGCCGCTGCCCCGGCGCCCACCAAGGAAGAGCTGCTGCTCACAGAGATCCGGGACCTGCTGCGCCAGCAGAACAAACCCTGACAAGGAGAAATGGCAATGAACCAGCACAACCACACCCCCCATCCCCAACCCGAGGAGGACCGGGGCGCGGCCCGGGAGGAAACCCCCGCCCCCCAGGGGCAGGAGGAGGCCCCCCGGGAGCAGGAGGCTGCTCACCGGCAGGAGGAACCCAAGCCCCCCTACAAGCCTTACAGCCGCAAGGCCCGCCTGTGGGCCTGGGTGGGCATTGTGTTTATGATCTTTCTGGTGCTCATGTACACCTATGCCTTTTCCTCGGGGATCATTCTAAAGTATTGAGGTGGCGCCATGACGGAAGAAAATAAGGCGCTCCTGCGCCAAGGGCTGGACCGGCTGGGGGTGGCCTATACCCCCCAGGCGGTGGAGCAGCTGAGCCTGTACTGTGACCGGCTGCTGGAAAAGAACCAGGTGATGAACCTCACCGCCATCACCGACCCGGCGGACGTGGTCACCCTCCACTTTCTGGACAGTGCCGCCCTGCTGCCCTCCAAGGCCCTGGGGGGACGGCGGGTCATCGACGTGGGCACCGGGGCGGGCTTTCCCGGCCTGGTGCTGCGGCTGCTGGACCCCACCATCCGCCTGACCCTGCTGGACAGCCTGGGCAAGCGCATCGACTGGCTGACGGAGCTGTGCCGGGAGCTGGACCTGCCTGACGTGGTCCTGCTCAAGGGCCGGGCGGAGGAGCTCTCCCGGCGGCCCGCCCACCGGGAAAAGTACGATGTGGCGGTCTCCCGGGCCCTGGCCTCCCTGCCCATGCTGGCCGAGCTCTGCCTGCCCTATGTGAAGGCGGGGGGGCTGTTTCTGGCCATGAAGAGCAACAAGACCGACGAGGAGATCGCCGCCGCGGAGGGGATCATTCAAAAGTTGGGGGGAGAAAAGCCCTTTGTCATGGACTATCTCCTGCCCGGCACCCAGGTCTATCACCGGGTGGTGACGGTCTTTAAGGGGGAGCCTACCCCTGGTACCTACCCCCGAAAATGGACCAAGATCAAGGAATCAAAAGTTTAGTGTCTTTGCACAAAAAATGGTTGCAACCATTGGGCCTTTATGGTACAATGGAGCAGAAGTTTCAGGAGGAATGACAGTGGGCAGCGTAATCGTGATCACCTCCGGCAAAGGGGGCACGGGCAAGACCTCTCTGACAGGAGGGGTGGGAACCGCCCTGGCCCTCCGGGGCCGCCGGGTCCTGTGCCTGGATGCCGATGTGGGCCTGCGCAACCTGGACATCACCCTGGGCATGGCCGACGCGGCGCTGATGGATTTCAGCGACGTGATCGCCGGCCGCTGCTCCCTGGACCGGGCCGTGGCCCCCCACCCCACCGTGGCGGGGCTGGACCTGCTCACCGCACCCATCACCCTGCCGGGGGATTTCCCCGGCGAGGAAGCCTTCCGGCAGCTGCTGGACCAGGCCAGAGAGAGCTATGATGACATCCTCATCGACTCCCCCGCCGGCCTGGGCGAGGGGTTCCGGCTGGCGGTGTGCGGGGCAGACCGGGCCATCGTGGTGGCGGTGAGCGAGCCGTCGTCCCTGCGGGATGCCCAGCGGGTGGTGGCCCAGCTGGCCGGGCTGGAGATTGTCCATCTGGTGGTCAACCGGGTGCGGCCCCGGCTGCTGCGGCGGCAGGGCGCCACCATCGACGATGCCATGGACACAGCGGGCCTGCCCCTGCTGGGGCTGGTGCCGGAGGATGCCAAGGTGACCCTGGCGGCGGCCAGCGGCCGGCCTCTGGCCCAGTTCGCTCACCGGGGCGCGGTGCGGGCCTATGAGAACATCGCCAGACGTCTCATGGGTGAGCAGGTGCCGCTGATGCGCATCCGCTGAACTTTCTCCCCCCATTTTTCTGTGTGAAGCACGGCCTTGGCGGCCGGGCTGACACGCCCAGCGAAAGGATGACCAAGAATGAATATCGCGTTAATGAGTCACGACCACAAGAAGGAACTGATGGTACAGTTCTGCATTGCCTACTGCGGGGTGCTCTCGAAGCACACGGTCTGCGCCACCAACACCACCGGGCGTCTGGTGGCGGAAGCCACGGGTCTGCCGGTGCGGCTGTTTCTGTCCCACGCCCACGGGGGCAGCCAGCAGATCGGGGCACGGATCGCCTACAACGAGATCGACATGGTGCTCTTTTTCTCCGACCCGCAGTCCAGTGATCTGGACCCCGACCTGAAGTACATCAACCAGATGTGCGACCAGTACAACATTCCTTTCGCCACCAACGCCGCCACGGCGGAGATCCTGATCCACGGCCTGGAGCGGGGCGACCTGGACTGGAGAGAGATCATCAATCCCTCTTTGAAGCCTGTCACCGTTTGAGGCCCTCCCCTGCCCCAACGAAGGGTACGCAAGTGCGTCCTCGTTCCGGTGCTTTGCCCTGGACGAAGACGCACTTTTCGCTGCCGCAGAGGGCTTGGTTTCCCCACGGGCGTAGGGAAGCGGACGCGGCGCGCTGCCGCGGGTGCCCCGGCTGCCCACCGGGTGGGGAGGGGGAGCAGCCTGCTCCCCACGGGGGGCGCTGCCGCGCGGGCCCGCTGCCGCGGGGGCTTGGGCTTTCTCTGGAGAAAGCCCAAACGAAAGAGCACCAGGGGCTGCGGCCCCTGGACCCCGGGGGTGAGGGGAGGAGGTTCCTCCCCTCACGCTCCCCTTCTCTGGTCTGCACAGACTTGAAGGGGGGCGATTCTACCGCCTATGACTGGCCTGCGGCCCACACAGCGCCAGGCGTCTAAGGCGAGCCGGCCTCCGGGCGGCTGGCA
>DXEA01000178.1 GCA_019115225.1 Candidatus Evtepia faecigallinarum | reverse complement strand
CCGCCGCAGAACAGGCGGGTGAGCATGGCGCCATAGACCTGCCACAGGGTCAGCCGGTCCACCCCCTCCCGGGCCACCAGGTCAATGGTCTGCCGGGGCTGGCCGTCCACCTGGACGGTGAGGGTGCCCACCTGCTGCCCCGCCGCCACCGGCGCCTGGAGGCTGTCGGCCACGGTGAGGGTGGTGGTGACCTTGGCCGCCTCCCCCTTGGGCAGCAGGAGCTGGCTGTCCCGGGCCAGCACCGGCTGGACGCTGGGGGCAGTGCCCAGGGTGACGGGGATGGGGGAGAGGGGCTCCGAGGGGGCCACGGGGACCAGGGTCCAGCCGGCAAAGCCGTAGTTGAGCAGGGCCTTGGCGGTCTCGAAGCGCTCGGCGGAGGTCTGGGAGCCCAGGACCACGGCGATGAGCTCCATGCCCTCCTTCTCCGCCGTGGCGGACAGGCAGTACAGGGCGGTGTCCGTGGAGCCGGTTTTCAGGCCCGTGGCCCCGTCGTAGAAGCGGATGAGCTTGTTGGTGTTGGCCAGCTGGAAGGCCCCGTCCCGCAGGGTGTCCATCCAGATGGTGGTGTAGGTGCGGATGTCCGGGTGGTGCAGAATGAGCTCCCGGGACATGAGGGCAATGTCATAGGCCGAGGAGACGTGGCCCTCGGCGGGCAGGCCCGTGCAGTTGAGAAAGACCGTGTCGGCCATGCCCAGCTCCTGGGCTTTCTGGTTCATCCTTTCCACAAACGAGGCCTCGCTGCCGGCCAGGTATTCCGCCATGGCCACGCAGGCGTCGTTGCCCGAGGCCACGGCGATGGCCTTGAGCATGTCGTGGACGGAGAACTCCTCCCCCTCCTTCATGTACACCTGGGACCCGCCCATGCCCGCCGCCGTGGCGGAGACGGGGACCATGGTCTCCTTGGTGATGGTGCCGCCCTCCAGGGCCTCCATGATGAGGAGCATGGTCATGACCTTGGTGACGCTGGCCGGCTCCAAGGGCTCGTGGGAATTTTCCTCATAGAGGACTTCCCCGGTGGTCTTTTCCATCAGGGCCACGGCCTTGGCCTCCACCGCCGGCCCCGCCGCCCGGGCGGGCAGGAGGCCCGCACACAGGACCAGCACGAGAATGGTTGCGCAGAGTTTCTTCATAGAAGGACCTCCTGATTGGTTTCCTGTCCTATCGTTATGCCCGCCGGGGGCGGAGTATGCAGGGGAGAGGACCTTTTCTAAACCTCCCCTAAGGCAGGGGTGGTATCCTCAGAATATCCCGGCAGCCTGAATAGAAAGGAACATACCCATGAGACGTCTCTTATCCCTCCTTTTGTCCCTCCTGCTGCTGGCGGCCACCACTGCCGGGGCGGCCAGCAGCCACGACGCCGTCCTCACCACGGACCTGACCGGGGCCCGTTCCGGGGCAGGCCAGGGGGAAGAACCCCCCGCCGGCCTCCAGATCGCCCAGAGTACGGACCAGACGGCGGGGGTGGTGGTCACCCAGGACGCGGCAGAGTACCCCAACAACGAGGTGCTGGTGATGTACGACGACGGCGCCTGTGAGGTGCGGACCTATCCCGACGACGACACCCTGGCCGCCGCCCTGGACGAGCTGGCGGAGGAAGAGGGGGTCTGTCTGGTCCAGCCCAACTATACCTATGAAAACCAGTTCCTCTCCACCACCGACGCCCTGGTGAACAAGCAGTGGGCTCTGGACAACCAGGGGGACTTTGCCATCACCTGGGAGGGGGGCAAGACCGCCGCCGTGGCGGGGGTGGACATCGGCCTGGCCGAGGCCTGGTCCCTCTGCGGCGACGGCAGCCGGGATGTGATCGTGGCCGTGCTGGACACCGGCGTGGACATCACCCACCCGGAGCTGCGGGAGAGCATCCTGGTCAATGGGGGGGAGATCCCCGGCAACGGCATCGACGACGACGGTAACGGCTATATGGACGACGTGTACGGCTGGAACTTCTACCACGGCAACAACCAGGTCTACAGCGGCACCCAGGAGGACTTCCACGGCACCCACGGGGCGGGGACCATCCTGGCCGCCGCCGACAACGGCATCGGCATCGCGGGGATCGTCCAGAGCGACCGGGTCAAGCTGCTGCCGGTGAAGGTCCTGGGGGGGAGCAACGGCCTGGGCTCCACCCTCGACCTGATCCAGGGCATCCGGTATGCCGAGGCCCGGGGGGCGGACATCTGCAACCTGAGCCTGGGGGGCAGCCAGAATGACCCCGCCCTGTACCGGACCATCGCTTCCTCCTCCATGCTCTTCGTGGTGGCGGCAGGCAACGAGGGCAGGGACACGGATGTCAAACCCTCCTACCCGGCCAGCTATGCCCTGAACAACATCATCTCCGTGGCCAACATCACCTGCGACGGCACCCTCTTTGTGGACTCCAACTACGGGGCCGTGTCGGTGGACCTGGCCGCCCCGGGCACAGCCATCTACAGCACCGCCCCCCAGGGCCAGTACGGCTACTCCACGGGGACCTCCATGGCCTCCCCCATGGTGACGGCGGCGGCGGCCATGCTCTACGCCCAGGACCCCTCTGTGACCCTCCAGGAGGTGCGCCAGCTCATCCTGGACACCGTCCAGCCCCTCTCTGCCCTCCGGGGCAAGACGGTCACCGGGGGGACGCTGGACCTGGGAGCGGCCATGAAAGCCCTCACCGCGGGGCAGGGCCAGTCTGCCGGCAGCGCCCCGGTGGTGGACAGCCGCCAATACACCAGCGGCGACCGGCACTACCTGCTGGTGCAGATCACCGACGCCGACGGGGACCTGAGCCAGAACCGCTACAGCCCGGGCAGCCTGACCGCCGCTCAGTTCCAGGGAGGCACGGTGGGCCAGAGCTTCTCCCTGGCCGGGGACGGCACCATTCTCTTCCAGGTGGAGGAGGAGGGGGACTATACCTTCTACGCCCGGGACAAGGCGGGCAACGAGACGGTGGAGGTCATCACCGTGGACTTTTTGGGCATCGGATGATTCCTGTCATAAAAAAGAACGCTCCCCCAAGGGTTTGCCCTTGGGGGAGCGTTTTCGGCAAAGGGGAGGTCACTGGTCTGCTGCCATCTTTTTCAGGTCATAGGCCCAGGCGGCGTAGCGGTCCAGCTTTTCCTGGCAGGCGGCACGGTCGGCGCCGGTGGCCAGGAGGTAGACCTTGATCTTGGGCTCGGTGCCCGAGGGGCGCACCAGGATGGTGGTGCCGTCGGCCAGGGGATAGCTGAGGACGTTGGAGCCGGTGAGGGCCATTTGGGTCTCCTGCCCGGTGGCCACCTGGCGCTCCGTCCCCGTCTGGTAGTCCCGCTGGCTGACCACGGGGGTGCCGCCGATGGTGGTGGGGGGAGTCTGGCGCAGGCAGGCCATGATGGCCTTCATCTGGGCCATGCCCTCCAGGCCGGGCATGACCAGGTTCAGGGTCTGCTCGCCGTAGTAGCCATACTTCCTGTACAGGGCCTGGAGGGCGTCCAGAAGGGTCATCCCCTGGGCGGCGTACCAGGCGGTCATCTCGGTGAGCAGCAGGGAGGCGGTGACGGCGTCCTTGTCCCGGACGTAGTCGCCGATCATGTAGCCGATGGACTCCTCATAGGAGAAGATGACCTGCCCCTGGCCGGCGGCCTCCAGCTGGTTCTTCTTCTCGGCCATGAACTTAAAGCCGGTGAAGGTGTCATAGCAGGCCACGCCGTTGGCCTCGGCCACGGCCCGGGCCATGTTGGTGGTCACCAGGGATTTCAGGGCTACCGGCTTTTCCGGTAGAGTTCCCGCCCGCTGTTTGGCCCCGATGAGATAGTCCAGCAGCAGCACCCCCGTCTGGTTGCCGGAGATCTGGACGTACTGGCCGTCCCTGTCCCTGACCTGGATGGCCACCCGGTCGGCGTCGGGGTCGGAGCCTAAGATGAACTGGGCGTCCACCTTCTTGGCCAACTGCTGGGCCAGGGCGAAGCTCTCGGGGTTTTCCGGGTTGGGGGAGGAGACGGTGGGGAAGGCCCCGTCGATGACCATCTGCTCGGGCACGCAGTGCAGGTGCCGGATGCCCAGCTGGCCCAGTACATAGGGGATCTGCTGGTAGCCGGTGCCGTGGAAGGGGGTGTAGACCATGGTGAAGGTGTCGGCCACCTGCTCCACGGCCTGCCGGTCGTTGATCTGGTCCAGCACATGGGCCAGGAATTTATCGTCGGTCTCCTGGCCCAGGAGGGTGATCTTCCCTTCGGCCAGGGCGGTGTCGTAGGGGAGGATCTTCACGTCGTTGAAGATGTCCAGCTTGGCCATCTCCCCGGCGATGGCGGCGGCGTGCCGGGGGGGCAGCTGGGCCCCGTCGGACCAGTAGACCTTGTAGCCGTTGTACTCGGGGGGGTTGTGGCTGGCGGTGACGTTCAGGCCGGCGATGCAGCCGTACTCCCGCACGGCGAAGGAGAGCTCCGGGGTGGGGCGCATGGCGGCAAACAGGCGCACGGGGATGCCGTTGGCGGCCATGACCTCAGCGGCCCCGCGGGCAAACTCCTGGGAGTGCAGGCGGCAGTCGTAGCAGATGGCCACCCCCTGGGCGGCGGCCTGGGGCCCCTCGGCCAGGATGACCTGGGCAAAGGCCTGGGTGGCGTGGCGGATCACATGGAGGTTCATCCGCCGTAAGCCCACCCCCATGATCCCCCGCAGGCCGGCGGTGCCGAACTCCAGCATGCTGAAGAAGCGGTCCTCCTGCTCCTTGGGGTCATCGGCGATGGCCATGAGCTCCTCCCGCTCCTGGGCAGACAGGGCGGGGGCGTGGAGCCACTGGTTGTATTGCTGACGATAGGGCATCTTGAAATCTCCTTTCCCTGGGAGGAAAGACCCCTCCCGTGGCATGGCGCTATTTGTGGTACCGGGTCCCGGCGTTGATCTGAAAGGCCCGGTACAGCTGCTCCAGGACCATCACCCTGGCCAGATGGTGGGGGAAGGTCATGGGGGACATGGACAGGTGCAGGTGGGCGGCGGCCTTCACCGACGGGTGCAGGCCGAAGGAGCCCCCGATGAGGAAGGTGAGCTGGGAGGTCCCCTCCACCATCCACCCCGCCAGCCGTTTGGCCAGCTGGGGGCTGGAGAGCAGGTCCCCCTCCACGCACAGGGCCACCACCTTGCCCCCCTTGGGGAGCTTGGCAGAGATGGCCTCGGCCTCTCTGGCCAGGGCGGCCTCCACCTGGGCGGGGGCGGGGTCGTCGGGCAGGCGCTGCTCGGGCAGCTCGGTGACGGTGAGGCGGCAAAAGCCTTTCAGGCGCTTGCTGTACTCGTCACAGGCGGCAGCGAAGTGTTTCTCCTTCAGCTTGCCCACACACAGGACCTGGACACTGACCATCCCGCACCTCCCCCGGAAACAAAGTGGACGGCAGGCAGGCCCGCCGTCCACAGACGAAATATCTGAATTCCCCTGCCTGCCGGGAAGGGGTTATCCCACGTTGCTGCCGTTTCGCCAGTCGTCATCGAGGATGGGAACGGCCTGGATGTCGGCCCCCAGCTTTTGCAGCTTGCCCACGATGTCCTCGTAGCCCCGCTCGATGTGGTAGATCTGGTCGATCTCGGTGACCCCGTTGGCAGCCAGGCCCGCCACGATCATGGCGGCGCCGGCCCGCAGGTCGCAGGCGCACACCGGGGCGCCGGTGAGGGCCTTGACCCCCTCGATGACGGCAATTTTGCCGTTGACCTGGATGTTGGCCCCCATGCGCCGGAACTCGTCGGCGTAGCGGTAGCGGTTGTCCCACACCCCCTCGTTGAGGATGCTGGTCCCCTCGGCCAGGCACAGCACGGCGGCCATCTGGGGCTGCATGTCCGTGGGGAAGCCGGGGTAGGGGAGGGTTTTCACGTTGGTGCTGGTGAGCTTGCCCTGGCGGCGGACGATGAGGGCGTCGCCGTCCTCCTCGATCTCCACGCCGGCCTCCACCAGCTTGGCGGTGATGCAGTCCAAGTGCTTGGGGATGACGTTGTTGATGCGCACCTCGCCCCCGGCGGCGGCCACGGCGGTCATGTAGGTACCGGCCTCGATCTGGTCGGGGATGATGGAATAGGAGCCGCCCTTGAGCTGCTTGACGCCCCGGACCTTGATCACATCGGTGCCGGCACCCATGATGTCGGCCCCCATGGAGTTGAGAAAGTTGGCCAGGTCCACGATGTGGGGCTCCTTGGCGGCGTTTTCGATGACGGTCAGGCCGTCGGCCAGGGCGGCGGCCAGGAGGATGTTCATGGTGGCGCCCACGGACACCACGTCCAGATAGACCTGGGCCCCGTGGAGGCGGCCGGTGGGGCTGCCGGCATAGATGAAGCCGTTTTCCACCTGGATCTCCGCCCCCATGGCGGAAAAGCCCTTCAAATGCTGGTCGATGGGCCGCACCCCCAGGTCACAGCCCCCGGGAGGGGGGACCTCGGCACGGCCAAAGCGGCCCAGCAGGGCGCCGATGAGGTAGTAGGAGGCGCGGATCTGGCGGGCCAGTTCATAGGGAACGTTCTGTTTATAGACATGGGAGCAGTCCAGCTCCACGGTGGTCTTATTGATGGTGGTGACTTTGGCGCCCAGGTCCTGCAGGATGCCCAGGATCATGGTCACATCGCTGATACCAGGGACGTTTTCGATCCGGCAGACACCGTCCACCAGCAGGGCTGCGGGAAGAATGGCCACGGCGGCATTCTTCGCGCCGCTGATCTCTACCTGGCCATGGAGGGGTTTCCCACCGTTGATCACATACTTCGTCAAAACGGCACCTTCTTTTATATGGTTAAAATAGATTGATTGCAAAGGACAGCAGGACCTCCGGGGTCCTGTCTCTATCCTATCCCAATGCCCCCATGCCCATGCACAGGGGGACAGGGGCAGCGGCCTGAGGCGGGAAGAACCCCCGGGTCTTGGCATAACAAAACCGCAGGCAACAAACTGTTACCCGTTGTTCCAGATCCAGGGGGTGCAGGTTTTTATGCACGGAGGGCCCGGGGTGCGGGCCTGCCGCTGCCGATAGTTTGCAGCTATTATACCATCAAGGGCCTGAAATGAAAAGCAGAAAATGAACAAATTGTGATATTTCCATAAAAATTTCCCCCGCCCGCCGGAAAAATACCGGCCTGCGGGGGGCTGGGGGGCCTCCTTCCCCGGCGCCGGCAGGGGGACGGGGCGGGCAAAGGGGGAGGAAAGGGCG
>DXEA01000177.1 GCA_019115225.1 Candidatus Evtepia faecigallinarum | reverse complement strand
TGCGCATCACCGCCCACGCCCAGACGGAGGAAGAGGCCCTCTCCCTCATCGTCCCCATCGAGGAGCAGGTGAAGGAGCGTCTGGGGGATGTGGTCATCGGGGTGGACGTTTCCTCTCTGGAGGAGGTCTGCCTGGCCCTATTGAAGGAAAAGGGGCTGACGGTGGGGACGGCGGAGTCCTGCACCGGGGGCCTCATCGCCAAGCTGCTCACAGATTTGCCCGGCTCCTCCGCCGTCTTTCGGGGGGGCGTGGTGAGTTATTGTGACGGGGTAAAAGCGGGGGCCCTGGGGGTTTCCTATGACCTGCTGGACCAGTATGGGGCGGTCTCGGCCCAGGTGGCAGAGGCCATGGCGCTGGGCGCCCGGGAGGCGCTGGGGTGTGACATTGCCCTGTCTGCCACCGGCGTGGCCGGACCTGACTCGGATGACCGGGGCAACCCGGTGGGGTTAGTGTATCTGGGCATCGCCTGGGCAGGGGGCTGCCATGTGGCCGTGTACCAGGGCGGGAAGGTGGAGCGGGAGCGCATCCGCCGCCAGAGCGCCCAGACCGCTTTGGACCTGCTGCGCCGGCACCTCACCGGCGTGCCCCTGCTGTGAGGGGGTGAGCGTATGGCCGAGGAATGTCTCATCTGCGGCGCGCCCCTGGTCTATCTCCAGGAGGACGAGGAGATGACCTGCGCCATCTGCCACAAAACCGAGTCCAGCAAGACCAAGTGCGTCAACGGCCACTACGTCTGCAACGCCTGCCACACCCAGGGGATGGACAGTGTCTTTGGGATCTGTCTCCAGGCCACGTCCAAGGACCCGGTGGAGATTTTGAACCAGATGATGGCCCTCCCCTTCTGCCACATGCACGGGCCGGAGCACCACGTCATGGTGGGCATGGCCCTGCTGACCGCCTATCACAACGCCGGGGGTGAAATCGACCTGCCCGCCGCCCTGGGAGAGATGAAGAGGCGGGGCAGTTCGGTGCCCGGCGGGGCCTGCGGCTTCTGGGGGGCCTGCGGGGCGGGGATCAGCACGGGGATGTTTCTATCCATCGTCACCGCCGCCACCCCCTTGGGGGAGAAGAACTTTGGCCTGTCCCACCAGATGACCGCCAAGGCACTGGGGGCCATCGGGGCGGTGGGGGGACCCCGGTGCTGCAAGCGGGATGCCTACCTCTCCCTGCTCTCGGCCATCTCCTTTGTGGGCCAGGAGCTGGGGGTGGAGATGGCGCGGCCCAAGATCCGCTGCACCTATTCCAGCCAGAACGCCCAGTGTCTTAAGGAACGCTGTCCCTTCCACCCGAAGAAATCCATTTCGGGCAGGATCAAATTGACCAAAAAATAAAAAACCGCATCGCTGCCGGGGTTTCCTGGGCGGCGATGCGGTTTCCTTTTTCAGTTCTCCCCCCGGGCTTTCAGGTGGACGGCCAGGACGGTTCCGTCGTCCTCCCCCTGGCACAGGTCGGCGCTGCTTTGCAAAATGCGCTGGGCCAGGTCGCTGGGGCTGTCCCCCTGGTAGCCGGTCATCAGGTCCCGGACCCACAGGTCCTCCCGGCCGCAGAGGATGCCGTCGGTGACCATGACGATCCAGTCCCCCGCCTCCCCCCGGAACTTGTGCAGGTCGGGGCGGGCCTGGTCCCCGGTGACGATACCTGCCGGCAGGGAGGAGCCCACGGCGCACTTGATCTGCTTGCCCCGGCGGACGTAGGTGGGGGCCGCCCCCTGCTTGTGGACGCAGCAGCGGCCGGTGTACAGGTCGATGGACAGCAGGTCTATTGTGGTGCTCCCCCCGGCCTCCCCCCGCAGGGCCAGGGCGGCGCTGACGGTCTCCACCGCCTCGGCGGGGTCCATGCCCGCTTTGAGAAAACTCTCCAACAGCTGGGCCGCCTGGGAGCTCTCCTGCCGGGCCCCCTCCCCGGAGCCCATGCCGTCACACAGCAGCAGGAAGAGCATCCCGTCCTCCCGGCGGAACCACAGGCCCGTGTCCCCGCTCACCGGCTCCCCCCGGCGGGGGGACCCCACCAGGGCCACCGTGGCCCGGAAGGGTTCGGCCTGGGCGAAGAGGAGGCGGTCTTCCAACTCCTCCCCCTCCCGCAGGGGGACCCCCAGCAGCTCCGCCATCTCCCGGCGGGCGGTGCGGGTTTTGAGGGGGGCGGCGGCGGGGACCTCTGCCTGGAGGCGGCCCTCCCTGTCGTAATAGACCAAGGCGCCGGTGAGGTTCTTGCCGGCCAGGTAGCGGTTCAGCCGCTCCTGCCGGGGCAGGTCGGGGGTCAGGCCGGCGGACAGCTCCGTGGCCGCCGTGCGCATGAGCTTGTCCAGCCGGGCGTATTGGCCGCACAGGGTCCGCCGGGTCTGAAGGGTCCGCCGCAGGGCCTGGCGGCGGCGGAGGTAGGCGGTGAGCTGGCGGTTGAGCTCGGCCAGAAACTCTGGGAAGTGGACGCAGCGGGCGCTGAAGTGGCCGGCAAAGTCCGTGGCCAGGGCCCGGCCCCGGGAGAGGAGGGGTTCGGTGGCGTCGTTGAGGACATTGCGGGTGTCCTGGTACTCCTTCTGCCAGCAAGTGGTGCGCAGGACGCATTTGGCGCACACCTTGTCCGCGGCGGCGGTGAAGAGCTCTGCCGGGTCCTCCCCGCCGGTGTCCTCCGGGCGGAGGGTTTTGTGGAGGCTGTCATAGAGGGTGTGGAAGGCCCCCGCCATCTCGGCCATTTTCCGGGCGATGACCTGGCGGCGCTGGTCCGGCTCCCCTGCCCCGTCCCGGGCGGCCTCCCTGGCCGGGGGCGTGCAGCGGATGGGGAGGACCAGGAAGATCACCGCCCCCACAATGGCCTCCATGGGCAGGCCGATGTGCTCCCCGCCGTCAAAGCGCCAGAGGACCACGGCGGCGATGGCCAGGACATAGACCAGCCCTGCCAGGATCTTGCGGTGGTCCCGGCACAGGCCGCAGGCCAGCCCCGCCAGGGCGAAGGTGAGGCTGTAGTAGGGGTCCTCCCCCGAGGACAGGTCCAGGGCCACCCCGGCGCAGGCGCCGGTGACCACCCCCTCCCCCGGCCCCCGCCGGGCGGCGGCCATGACCCCCACGGCAGCCGCCAGACGGCCCAGGGAGAAGGTCCCCAGCAGCTCCACCCGGCCCAGGGACATGAGGATGGTCCCCCCCAGCATCAGCAGGCCGATGCACTGGCGGGGGGTGAGGCGGTCCAGGCCGCCCGTGAGGGTTTCCGGCCACTGGGTAAAGACGATGCGGTAGCTGTAGGCTGCGGCGGCGGTCATGGCCACCTCGGTGACAAAGTACACCAGATCCTCCCCGTACCAGCCCTCGCCCCCCCGGCAGATGATCCCCGTCAGGGCGCTGAGGAGGGCGGCGATGGCGGGCATGAACCAGACCCGTTTATAGAACCTGGCGTCGTAAAAGGCAAAGGCCACCGAATAGGTCAGGATGGCCGAGGCCCCGTAGCGCATGCCGTCGGTCATCCCCTCCAGGCACAGATAGCCCAGGCAGGACCCGGCCAGGGTGCAGAACCCGCTCAGCCCCGACCCGGCGGCGGCCACCGCCGCCACCCCAAAGGGGGCGTAGAGGCCAAAGATCTCCGCCCCGGCCAGGATGCCCCCCAGCAGAAAGCCCACTCCGGCCTCCGCCAGGCCCATCAGCCGCCGGCGGGACAGTTTCACGGTGTCCCGCCGGAGCAGCCGAAACGCTCTTTCCTTCGTTGCCATAGTCTTCCCTCCTGTATCCGGCCAACTACTCTGTTTATGCGATGCGTGAGCAGATTATACCGGCCGGGGGAGAAAAAGGCTGTCGGACGCTGGATGGGGAAAGAAGGGGCCTTTCCCCACCGTTTTCCCTCCTCCCGGCTTCTTCGGCGGCAAGGGGCGGCGTTCCGGAAAAACTACCCGGCGAAGGGTGGAGAGAAGGGCAAAAGGCTGGCGGGCAATTTTTCCCTGCCGGGCGGGGTCTGGCAAAACGAAGGGCCCTCTGCATCTGTGCAGAGGGCCCTCCCTTTGGTCTTATCGCCGTTTTTGAATTTCGTCCAGCAGGCAGGCGGCCACCTCGTCCTTGCCCATGAGGGGGAGTTCCTCCACCCCGTCGTGGGTGATGAGGGTGACCACGTTGGTGGTGGTGCCGAAGCCCGCCCCGGCCACCTTCAGGTTGTTGGCCACGATCATGTCCAGGTGCTTGCGCTCCAGCTTGGCCTGGGAGTTCTTTACCATGTCTTTCGTCTCCATGGAGAAGCCGCACACGAACAGGCCCGGGTGCCGGTGCCGGGCCACCCAGCCTAAAATGTCGTCGGTGCGCTCCAGGGGGATGGACAGGTCGGTCATCTCGGTCTTTTTCATCTTGTCTGCCGCCACATGGGCCGGGCGGTAGTCGGCCACCGCCGCCGCCTTGATGAGGATGTCCGTCCGGGGCAGCATGTCCTGGACCGCCAAAAACATGTCCGCCGCCGTGGTCACCGGCCGGGTGTCCACAAAGGGCACCAGGGGCAGGTCCGTGGGGCCGGAGATCAGGGTGACTTGCGCCCCCCGGAGCATGGCCTCCCGGGCGATGGCGTAGCCCATGCGGCCGGAGCTGTGGTTCGTAATGTAGCGCACCGGGTCCAAAGACTCCTGGGTGGGGCCCGCCGTCACCGTCACCCGCACGCCGGCCAGGGTCTTTTCCCGGGCCAGCTCCCGGGCGATGTGGTCCAGCAGGACCTCGGGCTCGGGCATCTTGCCGCTTCCCACCGCCTGGCAGGCCAGCAGGCCGCTGTCCGGAGGGATGATGGAAAAGCCGTACTTCTGCAGGGTGGCGATGTTGTCCTGGGTGATGGGGTTTTCCAGCATGGCGGTGTTCATGGCCGGGGCCACCAGCTTCTTGCACTTGGACGCCAGAACCACGGTGGTGAGCATGTCGTCGGCAATGCCGTGGGCCAGCTTGGCGATGACGTCCGCCGTGGCCGGGGCCACTAAAATGAGGTCCGCCGCCGTGGCCAGGGAGATATGGGTGACGTCGTATTGAAAATCCCTGGCAAAGGTGTCCACCACGCACCGGTGGTTGGTCAGGGTCTCAAAGGTCAGGGGGGTGATGAACTGGGTGGCGTTCTGGGTCATGACCACATGGACCTGGGCCCCCGCCTTGCGCAGGGCACTGGCCACGTTGGGGATCTTATAGGCAGCAATGCCGCCGGTGACGCACAGCAGAACGCACTTTCCTTGCAGGTTTTCCATACTTCTTCTCCCATCTCCGCCGGGTCCGGCGGCGTACAGTCTCCGCCCTGGGGGCGGGGTCAGGTCATATCCTTGAGCAGGCCGTGCTTTTCATAGGTGGTCACACGGGCCACATGGTTGTTCTCGTCCACAAAGACCACGTTGGGGTGGTAGTCGCCCTTGACCTCCTCGGGGGTCATCTGGGCGTAGGCCATGATGATGACCTTGTCTCCCACGCTGACGCACCGGGCGGCAGCGCCGTTGAGGCAGATCATCCCCGACCCCCGCTCGCCGGCGATGGTATAGGTCTCGAACCGGCTGCCGTTGTCGATGTCCACGATCTGGACCTTTTCGTATTCCAGAATGCCCGCCGCGTCCAGCAGGTCCAGGTCTACGGTGATGGAGCCCACGTAGTTCAGCTCCGCCTGCACCACCGTGGCCCGGTGGATCTTTCCCTTCAGCATCTCCATGGTCATCTCACAGTCCCTCCACGATAAAATTGTCGATCAGCCGGGTCTTGCCGATGTACACCGCCATGGCCACCAGGACGGCGCCCTGGAGGGTATCCACCGGCTCCATGGTCACCCCGTCCACGGCCTCCACATAGTCAATGCGGGCCAGAGGCTGGGCAGCGATGTGGGCGGTCATGGCCGCCACCACCTTCACGGCGCTGCGCTCCCCCTGGGCTACTAACTCCTGCCCCAGCTTCACCGCCTGGGAGAGGACCAGGGCGGCCTGGCGCTCCTGGGGGTTCAGATAGGTGTTGCGGGAGGACTTGGCTAAGCCGTCAGGCTCCCGGACGATGGGACAGCCCACCAGCTCCACGCCGTAGGACAGGTCCCGGACCATCCGGCGCAGGATGGCCAGCTGCTGGGCGTCCTTCTGGCCAAAAAAGGCCTTGTGGGGGGTGACGATGTTAAAAAGTTTGGCGACCACCGTACACACCCCCCGGAAGTGGATGGGCCGGCTCCTGCCGCACAACTGCTTGGGCATGTCGGAGAGAATTTCCACATAAGTGGCCGCCCCGGCGGGGTACATCTCCTCCACCGAGGGGTGGAAGACCAGGTGGCAGCCGTGGGCCTCCAGGAGGGCCTTGTCCCGGTCAAAGTCCCGGGGGTAGTCCTCTAAGTCCTCGTTGGGGCCGAACTGGGTGGGGTTTACAAACACGGAGGCCACCACCCGGTCACACTGGCCCACCGCCGTGTCCACCAGGCTGGCGTGGCCCTCGTGGAGATAGCCCATGGTGGGCACCAGGCCCACGGTGAGGCCCTCCTTTTTCCAGGCCGCCACCTGGGCCCGGACCTCTGCAATGGTTGTCGCAATCTTCATGGTTTCTTTATCCTCACAAAACAGAATACAGTCTCAGGGGGGCTGCCTGCTCCTCCTGGGCCAGACGGGCCAGGGTGTCGTCGCTGCAGTCGCTCTTGGCATAGGTCTGCTGGGCCGTGGGGAAGGCCCCCTCCTTCACCTGGCTGTCATAGTGCTGGAAGGCCTGGGTCATCACCTGGCCCAGCTGGGCAAAGCACTGCACAAACTTGGGCACGTGCTCCCCGTTCATGCCCAGCATGTCCTGGACCACCAGCACCTGGCCGTCACAGCCGGCCCCGGCGCCGATGCCGATGGTGATGATGTCCAGCTTTTCCGTCACCAGAGCGGCCAGCTTGGGGGGCACGCACTCCAGGACCACGGCGAAGGCCCCCGCCGCCTGGACGGCCAGGGCGTCCGCCAGGAGCTGTTCCGCCCCCTCCTCCCCCTTGCCCTGGACCTTGAAGCCCCCAAAGGCGTGGTGGGACTGGGGGGTCATGCCGATGTGGGCGCAGACGGGGATGCCGGCGGCGGTGATGGCCCGGATCTGGTCGCATACCGTCCGCCCCCCCTCCAGCTTCACGGCGTCCGCCCCGGTCTCCTTCATGATCCGGCCGGCGTTCTCCAGGGCCTGCTGGGGGGAGATCTGATAGGTCATAAAGGGCATATCCACCACCACAAAGGCCTGGCGGCAGCCCCGGGCCACGCTGCGGCCGTAAATGATCATCTCCTCCAGGGTCACCGGCAGGGTGTCGGCGTAGCCCTGCATGGTCATGCCCAGGCTGTCCCCCACCAGGATCATGTTGATGCCGGCCTGATCCATGAGCCGGGCGGTGGTGTAGTCGTAACAGGTCAGTTGGGAGATCTTCTCGCCCCGGGCCTTCATGGCCGCCAGGGTGACAACGGTGTTCTGCTTCATGGGTTCGATCCTTCCTTCAGTATGTCCGTTACAGGCTGATAGTCCACATCGGGATGCTTTTCTCTGGCCAGGTCCGCCAGGATCTGAGAGGCCGCCCGGTACAGCCGCCGCCCCGGGCCCGCCGGCAGGCAGGCCAGGTGCTTGGCCACCGTGGTGTGGTCCCCCCGCTCCACCGGCCCGGTGAGGGCCTCCCGGGGCCCCACCTGACACAGGTGGTCCAGGTTGGCTCTCATCAGGGGCGTCAGGGCGTCCAGGGCCTCCTGCTGGGAGAAACCGCAGCGGGAGAGCAGGATCACACTCTCCTGGACCAGGGCGCAGACCAGGTTGCTGGCCATGGCGCAGGCGGTGTGGTAGGCCGCCTTCTCCGCCGAGGGCACCAGGCGGACCCGGGCACCCAGGCCGGTGAGGGTATCCTGCCACCAGGACAGATGGGGTCCCTCCCCTTCCAGGCAAAAAAAAGCACCCGACAGTTCCCGCCACACAGCGTACTTGTCGCTGATGGGGAACAACGGGTGGATCGAATAGTAGCTGGCGCCGGTATCCTCCAGGCCGGGGAAACCCGCCCGGGCGGTGAGGGCGCCACTGCAATGACAAAGTTGCTTTCCTGCCAAGTCAAGACCCCTCAGCCTTTGGCAGACTGTGGGGATCACTCCATCCGGAACGGTAAAAAAGATCGCGTCACTTGCCCGAACCAATGCTTGCACATCGTCAAACCGCTTCGTGCCAGTCCATGCCGCCGCTTCCTGGGCCGATCCTTCGTGCCGACTGTAGTAGCCGGTCACTGGAATGCCGCCCTGGACAAAAAACTGTCCCAGGGAGAAGCCAACTTTTCCCGCTCCAAGGAATCCTATCTTCATGTCATCACCATGCCTTTCCAGGGCCGGTGACGCGATGGGCTGCCGCGCCGGAGCTGCAGACCCGCAGGGAACATGCCGGTACAGTTTCCTATTCGGAATACCATCCGCTGCCGGTCCGCGCCTTTTTCCAAAGGGGGCGGCCGACGCGGCTATTGTATCATCCGACCCGGCAAAAGTAAAGGACTCTTTTGGGGCTTTTTTCTGGCTGAGTGCACAACATTTCTCCCCGTCCTTCGGCAAAATCCCACAAAAAAAGCCCGCCGGACCGGGGAGCGCCTCTGCACGCCCCGCTCCGGCGGCCGGTCAGTCTTTCTTCTCCTGGTAGCGCCGGAAGAGCCGCTGGGCAAAGCCCGTCAGGTCCTTGGCACTCTGGTGGCGGAGGAACTTGGGGTTCAGATCCCCCAGGCGCACCCGGTCCAGGTTGTCCGCGTCTTTGAGCAGCCGGGTCAGCTCCAGGGCGTGGCCGTAGTCCTTGGGCTGGAAGGAGGCCACGACGGACTCCATGTCCCGGTCCGGCCGGGAGTGGGCGGTGACCGCCGCCTTCAGCTCCACTAAGGTCTCTCCCTGGCAGCCGGTCAGCTCCTCCAGGCGCAGGGCCGACCGGGCCCCGTGATAGATGTCAAAGCCGTCAAAGGTCCGCCCCACATCGTGGTAGCTGGCCGCCCAGAAGAGCTGGCGCAGGTCCCCTTCCTCCAGCCCCTCCTGCCAGCCGATGAGCCCCGCCAGCAGGAGCACCCGGTGGATGTGGCCCGGCCCGTGGACCCAGCTTTGGAACAGGGCCCCCTCGTCCATGGTCTCATAGGCCTGGACCAGCACGGGATAGTGCCGCCAGTTCCGCAGGGCGCGGATCTGTTCTTCGTCCTCCTGCCAGCTTCCCTGGTGCAGGAGCCAGAGCATCCGGTTTTCTTTCACAGCGTGTCCCCCTTTGCATTGGTGGATGTCTGTATTATCTTCCCCCGGCACGCCCCTTGTCAATGCTCCTGCAAAATTTTTCTTCCGCCGCCGCCCAGTCCAGCAGCGCCGGGCTGCCGTAGCGCAGGCACCGCCGCAGCCGGGCCTCCCCCCGCTTGATGGTGCGGGAGACCGTGGACCGGTCCACCCCCAGGGCCCGGCCGATGTCCTTCATGGTCATGTTCTGGCCATAATAGAGCGCCAGCATCTGGCGCTGGCGCTGGGTGACCTCCTGCCGCAGGGCCTGGGCCAGGCGGAGGCTGGCCTGCTCCAGCCGGTCCTCGTCCGCCGGCCCCAGCAGGCGGGCACAGACCGCCTGCTCCGTGCCCAGCCGCCGCCGGCGGTAGGGTTTAGAGTGTATAGTGTCCATTGCGCCGGTACCCCCTGTCATAGTAGTGCTCCAGCAGCACCGCCAGGTCCCGTGCCTCCCGCCACAAGGACTCCAGCCGGAGGATGCGGCCGCTCAGCTCCTCCCGCTGCCAGATCTCCTCTGCCCGGGCCCTGGCCCGTCTGAGTTCCTCGATCCGCCCCCGCAGCGCCTGCTCCTGGTGCCGGTACTGCACGGACATCTCCTGTAAGGTCATAGCATTCTCCTCTCTCCTGTCTGCCCGCCGGCGGCAGGCGGGGCACAGCCCCTGCCCGTCCGGCAGATCGTCGGTGTACTGCTCCCGGCCACAGCCGGGACAGAAGCAGCGGGGCAGGTCCTGCTGGCGGTCCCGCAGGGGACGGCAGGCCATGCCCCAGGGTTTTCCACCCCTCTGCAAAAAAATCCCTCCTTTTTGAAAAAAAACCTTGACAAATCCCGCCCTTTCTGTTAAAGTAATCTTCGCTGCGGATGAGTACCTACGCTGGTGTAGCTCAGTTGGTAGAGCAGCTGATTTGTAATCAGCAGGTCGGGGGTTCGAGTCCGTCCACCAGCTCCAAAACTTCATATGGAGGAGTTCCCGAGTGGCCAAAGGGGGCAGACTGTAAATCTGTTGTCGACGACTTCGATGGTTCGAATCCATCCTCCTCCACCAGAAAAAGTGATCGGTTTTTATCGATCACTTTTTCCATGAACTTTTTTCTTCGCCGGGGGTCTGCGCACCATGCTGTATACCGTGAGAAAAAACTGCATCGGCTTTTTCCAAAAGGAGACCGTTCTGTCCATCGCCATCCTGCTGGCCCTGGTCTCCTGTCTGGCGGTGCCCCCCAGTCTGGACTATGTGTCCTACATCGACTGGAACACCCTGGCCCTCCTCTTCAGCCTCATGGCGGTGATGCAGGGGGTTCAAAAAGCGGGGCTGTTCGTCTATCTGGGGGACCGGCTGCTCAAGCGGGCGGCCACCACCCGGCGGATGCTCTTTGTGCTGGTCTTTCTGCCCTTTGTGTGCAGCATGGTCATCACCAACGACGTGGCCCTCATCACCTTCATCCCCTTCACCTTCACCGTCCTGCGCCTGGCCGGCCAGGAGCGCCTGCTGGTGCCCCTGGTGGGGATGCAGACCGTGGCCGCCAACCTGGGCAGCATGCTCACCCCCATGGGCAACCCCCAGAACCTCTACCTGTACAGCAAGTCGGGCATGGGCTTTGGCGACCTGTGCGCCCTGATGCTGCCCTACATCCTCATCTCCGCCTGCTGCCTGGCGGTGCTCATCCTGGCCCGGAAGTCCGTGCCCACCGAAAAGCCCCCCGCCCTCACCGACCTGGGCAGCCACAAGCTGCTGCTGGGCTGCGGGGCAGGCTTTCTCATCTGCCTGTTCGGCATCTTCAAGGTCATCCCGCCCCTGGCCATTGCGGCGGCGGTGGTGCTGGTGCTGCTGGTGGCCGACCGCAGCCTGCTGGCCGGGGTGGACTACTCCCTGCTGGGCACCTTTGTGGCCTTCTTCATCTTCATCGGCAACCTGGGGTGCATCGAGGTCTTTCAGACCTTCTTCCTGTCCATCCTCTCCGGCCATGTGGAGGTGGTTGCCGTGCTGGCCAGCCAGGTCATCAGCAACGTGCCCGCCGCCCTGCTGCTGTCCGGCTTCACCTGCCAGTGGCCGGACCTGATCGTGGGGTGTAACCTGGGAGGGCTGGGGACCCTCATCGCCTCCATGGCCAGTCTCATCTCCTACAAGCTGGTGGTCAAGGAGTACCCCGCCCAGCGCAAGCGCTACTTCGTGTGGTTCAGCCTGTGCAACGTGGGGCTGCTGGCCATCCTGCTGGGGGCCAACCTCCTGCTCATCGGATGAGCTGCGGACCGGTGGGGTTCTGCCCGCCGGTCTGTTTTTCTCCCCGGTTTTAGAACGTTTGTTCTATTTATGAGGATACTACGCCCCCGCTTTCCCGTCAACGGCCCCCCCGATGCCCCCGTCTGCCCCACTCCCTCTTTCGGGACAAGAGGGGAAGCGGAAAAAATCCCCCTTCCCGCGTCCTCCTTCTTGATTTTTCTTCGCCCCTTTGCGATAATAAAAAAACCACGGGAAGGAGGCAGGACCATGAATCAGCTGATCATTGCCCTGGGACGTCAGGTGGGCAGCGGGGGACACAAGATCGGGGAGATCCTGTCCCAGCGCTTCCGCCTGCCCCACTACGACAAGAATCTGCTGGCGGAGATCGCCGCCCAGCGCAAGCTGGACCCCGACCTTCTGCGCCAGTATGAGGAGGCCCCCAAGCGGCGCTTTCTCTCCCGGACCGTCCGGGGTCTGAACAACTCCGCCCAGGCGGGGCTGGCCCAGCTCCAGTTCCAGTTCTTGCGGGAAAAGGCCGCCGCCGGCGACTCGTTCCTGGTCCTGGGCCGGTGCGCCGAGCATGTGCTGCGGGACTGTCCCGGCCTCATCTCCATCTTCCTCTGCCGGGACCTGCCCGAACGGGTGGAGGCCATCCGCCACGCCAAGGAGATGAGCGAGGAGATGGCCCTGGACTTCATCCGCAAGGGGGACCGCCGCCGGGCGGCCTATCACGACGAGCACTGCCCCACCCCCTGGGGCAGCGGCGAGACCTATGACCTGGTCATCAACATCTCCCGCCTGGGGCTGGAGGGCACCGCCGACTTTTTAGAGGAGTACATCCACCGGCGGATCGTCAGTGACCCCAGCTGGGACGCCAAGCTGTGAGAAACGGCAAAAACGGGCCTGTCGCAGAATGGAAAAATTCTGCGGCAGGTTTTCTTTGCTCGGAAAAGGGCAAGCAGTTCTAAATATTCATAAAATGAG
>DXEA01000001.1 GCA_019115225.1 Candidatus Evtepia faecigallinarum | reverse complement strand
GGTAGAAAAATCTGCTCAAAAAATATCAAGGATTCCATTTCTCTATATTTTTTCAAAGCATCTATCTAACAGCCTTTTTCAGCCCTAAAAAATCTAAGATTCCCATTTCTCCCGTCAAATGCGTAAAAGTACCAAATCAGGGCCCAATCCCCCGTAAGTCATAAACCCACAATCGCCCCTTCGATAACCAAACCCAAAATCCGACGAGCGAGAGCGAGGACCTTCGCCCCCCCGGGGGTCCAGGGGGCCGCAGCCCCCTGGTGCTCTTTCGTTTGGGCTTTCTCCAGAGAAAGCCCAAGCCCGCGCGGCAGCGCCCCCCGGAGGGTGGTACCCTCCCCCGGCCCCCCCCCCATCCGGTGGGGACCCGGGGTACTCGCGGCAGCGTGCCGCGTCCCGTTCCCCACATCCGTGGGGAACAAAGCCCCCCGCGGAAGCGCCCTGCCGCACCTCCCCCCAAACAAAAAAACCCGGCGCAGCCAACAAACTGCGCCGGGTCCCTTGCTCGGGGTGGGTGTAATTACAGCACCAGAGAAGGAGCAGAGTAAGTCCGGGCCGCCATCTCGGCGTCCAGGGCATACAGACTCTTGGCATCGGAGCCGAAGAGATCGAAGCGGCCGATGAGGTCGCTGCTGGTCTTCTCCTCCTCGCCCTGCTCCTTGATGAACCAGTCCAGGAACTGCAGGGTGCGGAAATCGTTGGCCTTCATGGCCTCGGCATAGATGTCGTTGATGAGGGCGGTGACGTACTGCTCGTGTGCCAGAGCTTCCACCAGGGGATCACGGAAGGAGTTGTACACCTTGTCGGGGGCGTCGATGGCGCCCAGCTTGGGGCAGACGTCGTTGTTCTGCAGATAGGTCAAAAAGAGCATGGCATGGTCCCGCTCCTCCTGGGCCTGCACCTTGAACCAGTTGCCAAACCCATCCAGGTTTTTATCATAATAGTAGTTGGACATATCCAGATACAGATAGGCGGAGTAGAGCTCCTTGACGATCTGCTGCTCCAGCAGATCAGCGACTTCTTTCTTGAGCATGGCAAACATCCTTTCTTTCAGATTGTGTTGATTTTATTTTACGCAGCAGGGCGGGCAAACACGCGCCCCCTGCGGAAAAATCCCCTTGATTTTTCGAGGAAATCATACCACAGTTTTTGGGCAGTGTCAATTTCTTCCCGCAGTTTTTCCCGCCCCTTGACGCCGCTGCCAGGGTGTGCCAAAATGGGGGAAAAAAGGAGGTCACGGGAATGAAAACACTGACCAGCAGACACGGTTATTCCATCCCCTGCCGGTGGGACTGGCAGGGGCAGAAGCAGGCGGTCATCATCTGCCACGGCTTTGGCAGCAGCAAGGACAGCCCCATGGCCCAGGCCGTGGCCGCCGCCCTGCCCGGGCTGGGCATCGGGACGGTGCGCTTTGACTTTCCCGCCCACGGGGAGAGCCCCGTCTGGCAGGAGGGCCTGCGGGTGCCCTATTGCATCGACGACCTGGAGACGGTGGAGCAGGCCATCCTGGCCCAGGACCCCGGGGTCCGGATCTCCTATTTCTCCTCCAGCTTCGGCGCCTACATCACCCTCCTCCGTCTGGCCCGGGACCCCCGGCCGGGGGCCGGGGCCTTCCTGCGGGCGGCGGCGGTGACCATGCCGTCCCTGGTGGATACCTGGCTGGACAGCCGGGCCCGCAGGGACCTGGACCGCCAGGGGTATTTCGTCCCCGACTACGACTATGTCCGGGAGATGCGGGTCAGCCGTGCCTTCCTCCAGGACCTGGCCGACTGGGACGTCTTTGCCCGCTGGCAGCCCGGCCTTGCCCGGCTGGCCATGGTCCACGGCACCCTGGACGACGTGGTGCCGGTGGAGGGGGTGCGCCGGTTTGCCCGGCGCTTCGGGGTGGCGCTGACGGAGCTGCCCCAGGGGGAGCACCCCCTCATGGGCCCGGGGGAGCCGGAACAGGTGCTGGCCCTGGCCCGGGCCTTTTTCCAAAAAAGGTGAGATGCGGGGGCCGGCGGGCAAGAAAAGCGCCCCTTCCTATTGAAATTGGGCGGGGGGACAGGTATAATGATGCTGGGAGAGTTTGACACTCAGTATCTTGTGCCCCCGCTGCCGGGGGGAGGGAGGAAACACCACCATGAGCAAACCTGTATACATCACCGCCGACAGCACCTGTGACCTGACCAACGAGCTGCTGGAGCGGTTTCAGATCAAAACCGTCCCCCTGCATGTGCTGCTGGGGGAAGAGAACTATCTGGACGGGGTGGACTTCACCCAGGACATGATCTACCAGCGCTACGCCCAGGACAAGCTCCTGCCCCGCACCGCCGCCGTCAGCCCTCAGGAGTTCACCGACTTCTTCACCCCCCTGGTCCAGGCGGGGTATGAGGTGGTCTTTCTCAGCATCAGCTCCGAGCTGTCGGCCACCTATCAGAACGCGGTCATCGCCGCCCAGGACCTGCCCGGGGTCTACCCGGTGGACTCCCGCCAGCTGACCACCGGCGTGGGCCTGATGCTCCTGGAGGCCTGCCGGATGCGGGACGACGGCCAGGACGCCGCCTCCATCGCCCAGGCCATGGAGGAGATGATCGGCCGGGTGAACGTGAGCTTCGTCATCGATACCTTAGAGTATATGTGGAAGGGCGGCCGGTGCACCGGTGTGGCCGCCTTCGGCGCCAACCTGCTCAACCTGAAGCCCTGCATCGAGATGCGGGAGGGCAAGCTGGAGGTGTGCAAAAAATACCGGGGCAACATCGAAAAGGTTTATGAGAAATACATCGCCGAGCGCCTGAAAGGCAAGGACGTGGACCCTGCCCACGTCTTCATCACCACCTCCAGTGCTCCCACCCCCCAGCAGGCCCAGCGGCTGGAGGAGGCCGTGCGCCAGGCAGTGCCGGCGGTGCAGGAGATCCTCTTCACCCGTACCGGCTGCACCGTCACCTCCCACTGCGGGCCGGGGACCATGGGGGTCTTGTTCCTGGAAAAAACGAAATAATTTGTAACCGATTTGTTAATATTTTTGCGGTTTTCCCTTGCATTGGGGGGGGTGTTGTGGTATACTAACGCCGTAGAACGTGGAAGTATATGACAACTAAGGACCAAGAGGTGATAACAATGCAGCATACAGCATGTTCCAAGGTTTGCGGCAAGCGGCTTGGCGCATTGGTTTTGGCTGTGGTGATGGTTCTCTTTGCCATGGCTGCCGCGCTGCCTGCTGCCCAGGCTGTGACCCAGGATGAGATCAACAAGCTCAAGTCCCAAGCCGCAGAGCTGAGCCAGCAGAAAGCCGACCTGCAGTCCCAGCTGGACAAGCTGTCCAACTCGGAGAATGCCGCCTTGGATCAGAAGTTCCTGCTGGAGGAGAAGATCAACGTGCTCAAGCAAGAGATCTCCGTCTCCGAGCAGGCCATCCAGGAACTTGGTGAGATGATTCAGCAGAAGGAAGAGGAACTGGCTGCGGCCCAGGCCGAGGAAGCCAAGTACTATGACGAATACTGTCAGCGGGTGCGCAGCATGGAGGAGCGGGGCAACGTGTCCTACTGGTCCGTGCTCTTCAACGCCAACAGTTTTTCCGACCTGCTGGACCAGATCAACGCCATCTCAGAAGTCGTAGACTACGACCAGCAGGTCATGGACCAGCTGGCCAAAGCCCGCCAGGCCGTGGCCGATGCCAAGGCCGGCCTGGAGGAGAGCAAGGCCGCCGAAGAGGCCGCCAAGGCCGATCTGGAGTCCCAGAAGGCCGACCTGGTGGCCGAGGAGGCCAAGGTGGACGCCACCCTGGCCGAGATCAAGAGCCAGTCCTCCGTCTATGCCGAAAAGCTGGACGAGCTGGAGGATGACTCCGCCAACGTCTCCAGCCAGATCGCCGCAGCAGAAAAGCAGTATCAGGCCCAGATCGAGGCCCAGAAGAAAGCCGAGGAAGAGGCAAAGAAGCAGCAACAGCAGCAGAGCAAGCCTTCCGGCGGCAGTTCTTCCAGCTCGGGCAGCAGCTCCGGCGGGTCCTCTTCTTCGGGCTCCGGTAGCTACCTGTGGCCCCTGGCCGGATACACCCGGGTCTCGTCTCCCTTCGGCTACCGTATCTGCCCCTTCCACGGGCAGGAGCTCCACGGCGGCTGTGACGTGCCCGCCCCCGCCGGCACCCCCATCCGGGCGGCCAAGAGCGGCGTGGTGGTGATCTCTACATACGGCTCCTCCTATGGCAACTATGTGGTCATCGCCCACGGCGATGGCTCCCGGACCATGTATGCCCACCAGTCCCAGCGGGCCGTGTCCGCCGGGGAGACCGTCTCCCAGGGCCAGACCATCGGCTATGTGGGCACCACGGGCAGCTCCACCGGCAACCACCTGCACTTCGAGCTGTGGCTCAACAGCTCCAGCAGCAGCCGGGTCAACCCCGTCAGCTATTGCTACTACGGCTAAGCACCCTGCGCCCCCATCTTCCGCGACACAAACAAAAAGGGCTTGCTGTCTGTTACAAACAGGCAGCAAGCCCTTTTGTCATGTTTTCTGTGGCTTCCCTTGGGCAGGGACCTCACGCCTTGGCCGTCCGGGGCGACAGGGAGAGGACCGTCAGGCATTTGTCCCGCACGGTAAACTTTACCTCCCACGGGCCGAAGGCCATGCCGTAGACCCGGTCGGGGGAATGCTGATAGGAGGGGCGGGGGTCCTGGGCCAGCACCCCCGGCAGGGCCAGCCTGTCCTGGGGGCTGAGCATAGCCAGCAGTTCCGGGGGAAAGTCCACCGTCAGCCGGTAATCCTCCCCACCGTCGGTAAAGCCCCCGGCGGCCTCCGGGTGGGCGTCGGCATAGGGCACATAGGGCTTGATGTCCAGGATGGGGGTGCCGTCCAGCAGGTCGGCCCCGGAGACGTGGAGCACCGGCCCCTGGGGGGTGTGCAGGTCGATGCCCTCTAACTTCACCGCCGACAGGCCGATGGGGTTGGGCCGGAAGGGGGAGCGGGTGGCAAAGACACCCATGCGCACGTTCCCCCCCAGCCGGGGGGGCCGGACGGTGGGAGACCAGGTCTCCCGCACGGCCTGGGAAAAGACCCAGATCAGCCACAGGTGGGAAAAGCCCTCCAGCCCCCGCAGGGCGTCGGCGCTGCGGTAGTCCGGGGCAAAGACGATGGTGGAGTGCAGCCCGTCCACCAGCCCGCTCTGGCGGGGGATGCCGAACTTGGCGGGAAACGGACTGTGCATGGCGGCGATGGGTTTCATGGAGAAGGTCTCAGACATGGCGGCACATTCCCTTCTGCCCAAAGGCAAATTTTCTCCAGTATACTCCCGCTGCCGGCCCGGTGCAAGAAAATCCGCGAAAAATCGCCAAAGAGGACCCGCGCCGCCTTGCGGTGGGGGAAAAGCATGGTATAATAATTTTTTAGAGTGAAAAATCTGGCGCGGGCGACCCTCCCTTCCCGCCCGCCGATCCCAAAGGAGAACAGACCATGGTGAATAAAATCATCTCCGCCGCCCAGGCCGCGGCTCTGGTGACCGACGGCTGCACCCTGACCACCACGGGGTTCAACGGCTTTGGCTGCCCGGAGGATCTGATCATGGCCCTGGCCGACCACTACGACCAGACCGGCCACCCCCAGAACGTGACCCTGGTCAAGTGTACCAGCCAGGGCGACGGCAAGGGCCGGGGCGTGAGCCACTTAGCGGAAAAGCCCAATATGTTCCGGGAGATCATCCTCTCCCACATGGGCTATGACCCCGGCCTGCGCAAGCTGGTCCAGGAGGAAAAGGCCGCCTGCTTCATGCTCCCCCTGGGCAACCTCATGCAGCTCTTCCGGGCCATTGCCGCCGGCCTGCCCGGTGCCATCGCCACCACCGGCATCGGCACCTTTGCCGACCCCCGCAACGGCGGGGGCAAGGCCAACCAGAAGGCCCGGGAGTCCGGCCGGGAGGTGGTCTCCCTGGTGGAGCTGGGGGGGCGGGAGTGCCTGTTTTACCCCACCTTTCCCATCGACGTCTGCTTCATCCGGGCCACCTACGGCGACGAGGCGGGGAACCTGTCCATCCGCAACGAGGCCATGAGCATCGAGCAGTTCGAGGTGGCCGCCGCCGTCCACAACTCCGGGGGCATCGTCATTGCCCAGGTGGACAAGATCGTGGAAAAGGGGAGCATCCCCGCCAAGGAGGTCCTCATCCACGGCTTCATGGTGGACTATCTGGTAGAGGGCTGCCCGGCCTACAGCTGCCAGAGCTTTGAGACCGACGAGTTCCGCCCGGAGATCGCCGGCCTGGCCACCGTCCCGGCCCGGGGCTTCGAGCCCCTGGCCATGGGCCCCCGGAAAATCTGCTGCCGCCGGGCCGCCATGGAGCTGCGCCCGGACATGCTCATCAACCTGGGCATCGGCATGCCCGGGGGCATCGGGTCCGTGGCGGAGGAGGAGGGGCTGTCCCACCTGTTCACCCTCTCCCTGGAGTGCGGCCCCCTGGGGGGCGTCCCGCTGGGCGGCATCGACTTTGGCGCGGCGGTGAACCCGGAGGCCATGTACCGCATGGCCGACATCCTCCAGCTCTACGACGGCGGCGCCCTGGACCTGGCCGTGCTGGGCTTTGCCGAGGTGGACCGCTTCGGCAACGTCAACGCCCACAGCTTCAACGGGCGCATGGTGGGGGCCGGGGGCTTTATCGACATCACCCAGAACGCGGCAAAGCTCTGCTTCATCGGCACCTTCACCGCCGGCAAGCAGGATGTGCGCCTGAAAGGGGAGGGGCTGTCCATCCACACCCAGGGCCCCCAGAAGAAGTTCTTGCAGCACGTGGAGTCCATCACCTTCTCCGGCCGGGAGGCCCTGCGCCGGGGCCAGGAGGTCTTATACATCACCGAACGGGCGGTCTTCCGCCTGGAGGAGGAGGGCCTGACCCTCATCGAGATCGCCCACGGGGTGGACCTGGAAAAGGACATCCTGGCCCAGATGGACTTCCGCCCCATCCTGCCCGAGTACATCCGCTACATGGACCCCCGCCTCTTCCGGGAAGGCCCCATGGGCCTGACCGAGGAGCAGCTGGACCAGGTGATGCCCGAGTATGAGTTCTGGCGGGACATGCCGGCCAGTAAGAGCAGCCAGGAGAGAGAGGGGGGACTGGAATGATCCAGGACATTGCCCCCAGGCACTACCGGGTGGCCTACGCCCCCGCCCCGCCCCGGCCGGAGGACCCCTGCCTGGTCTTCCGGGGCAAGACCCTCCTGGAGTGCCCCGGAGGGGAGGGCCTGACGGTGCCCACCTGGAGAGAGCTGGCCCCCTACGCCGCCCGGACCCAGTGGCTCTTCGCCATCGACGACACCCCCTATCACCTGGTGGAGCTGACCGACCCGGAGGTCTTTCCCCCAACCTGCACCTGGGGCAGCATGCGGGAGAACCGGCGGAAAAAGACCAAAGACCTCCTCTTTGCCCAGTCCACCGGCTACCATCTGGCCCAGTGGTATTTTGCCAACCGCTTCTGCGGCCGCTGCGGCAGCCCCACCCGGCCGGATGACCGGGAGCGGATGCTCCGCTGCCCCCACTGCGGCAACCTGATCTATCCCAAAATCGCCCCCGCCGTCATCGTGGCCCTCACCTGGGGGGACAAGATCCTCATGACCCGCTACCAGGGCCGGGCCTATACCGGCTACGCCCTCATCGCCGGGTTTACCGAGGTGGGGGAGACCGCCGAGGACACCGTCCGCCGGGAGGTCTTTGAGGAGGTGGGCCTGCACGTCAAGGACATCCGCTACTGCGGCAGCCAGCCCTGGGGCATCGACAGCAATCTGCTGCTGGGCTACTTTGCCCGGCTGGACGGGACGGAGGAGATCCACCTGGACCGGCAGGAGCTGTCCCAGGCGGCCTGGTACCGGCGGGAGGAGATCGACCTGGCCCCCGATGACTACAGCTTGACCAACCACATGATCCAGGCCTTCCGCCGGGGGGACTGGGACTGAGAGAAGGAGAGAACGACAATGACTTACGACGAAGCACTGTCCCTGCTCAAGGAGTACAACCAGGGAGAATTCCACTTAAAGCACGCCTACATTGTGGCCGACGTCATGGGCTGGTTCGCCGAGGCCCTGGGCTACGGCCAGGAGAAGGAGTTCTGGACGGTGGTGGGCCTGCTCCACGACCTGGATTTTGAACAATACCCTGACCAGCACTGCATCAAGTCCCAGGAGATCATGGGCCAGCGGGGGGTGGACGAGGCCATCATCCGGGCCACTGCCAGTCACGGCTGGGGCATCACCGTGGACATTGAGCCCCAGCATGAGATGGAAAAGGTCCTCTTTGCCACCGACGAGCTCACCGGCCTCATCGGGGCGGCCGCCCTCATGCGCCCCTCCAAGAGCGTGTCCGACCTGGAGGTCAAGTCGGTGAAGAAAAAGTTCAAGGACAAGAAATTTGCCGCCGGCTGCTCCCGGGAGGTCATCCTCCAGGGGGCCGAGCTGCTGGGCTGGGACCTGGACCACCTTATGGACCAGACCATCCAGGCCATGCGGGCCAGCAGCCACGTGGACTGACCGAAAAAATCCCCTCTGCCGCGACAGGGCAGAGGGGATTTTCTACAGCATTGTAAGCGGGGTTCTTACCACAGCCCCAGCAGGTGCTGGATGATGAGGCTGGTGGCGGTGATGCCCACCCAGCAGGTGGCCCCCAGGATGAGGGGGGCGCCGCCGGTCTTGACCAGCTTGACGATGTCGGTGTTCAGGCCGATGGCCGCCATGGCCAGGACGATGAAGAATTTGCTCAAGGTCTTGATGGGGGAGAAGATGGCGGCGTCCGCCCCCATGGACACGGCGATGGTGGTAATGAGGCTGGCGGCGATGAAGTAGAGGATGAAGAAGGGGAAGATGGCCTTGAAGTTGACGCTCTTGCCCTCGCCCCCCTGGGCCTTGGCCTTGCGGGTCTGGAGGAAGGCCAGCACGAGAGTGATGGGGATGATGGCCAGGGTCCGGGTGAGCTTGACGGTGACGGCCTTGTCCAGGGTGGCCGAGCCCAGGCCCCACATGCTGTCCCAGGTGGAGGCGGCGGCGGTGACCGAGGAGGTATCGTTGACGGCGGTGCCGGCAAAAATACCAAAAGCCTCCCCGGAGGTGGTGCTGAAGCCGATGAGGTTACCCAGGATGGGGAAGAGGATGGCTGCCAGGACGTTGAAGAAGAAGATGACGGAGATGGACTGGGCCACTTCCTCATCGTCGGCGTTGATGACCGGGGCGGTGGCGGCGATGGCCGACCCGCCGCAGATGGAGGAGCCCACGCCGATGAGGGTGGCAATTTTGGGCGGGAGCTTCAGGGCCTTGAAGAGGAAAAAGGCGATGAGCAGGGACACGGCGATGGTACACACAATGATGGGCAGGGACTGCTTGCCCGTCTGCAGCACCACCGTCAGGTCCAGGCCGAAGCCCAGCAGGATGACCGCCCACTGAAGGATCTTTTTCGAGGTGAACTTGATGCCGGGGGCCAGGGTCCCCTGGTTTTTCAGCCGCAGGGCGATGAGCATCCCGATGAGGATGGCGATGACCGCGCCGCCGATGACGGGGAAGAGGTTGCCCAGAATCCACGAGGGCACGGCGATGGCCAGGCACAGCAGCAGGCCGCTGCCGTTGGTTTTTAGAAAGTGAATGAAGCCCTTTCCCTCCTTTTCTTTCATGGTTCGGGTTTGTGCAGGCGGACCTGCCTGCCCTTACAGTCCAGCACGCCTGCCCGCCGCAGCTTGCTCAGCTCGGAAGACATGGCGCTGCGGTCCACCCCCAGGTAATCGGCCAGGGTCTGCCGGTCGTAGGGGAGGGTAAAGGCGGGGCTGCCCGCCCGCCGGGCTTCCTCCATCAGGTAGGCCATCAGCTTTTCCCTGGTGGTCTTTTTCGACACCAGGGCCAGTTTCTTGGTCAGGGTCAGGTTTTTCCGGGCCACGATCCCCAGCAGGTTCCCCACCAGGCGCTGGTGAAAGGCACAGGCGTCGCTGCAGGTGGCAATGACCCGCTGCACGTCCAGCAGCAGCACCCGGCAGTCCTGGGCGGCCTCGGCGCTGACGGGGAGCACCTGGACCCCGGCGCAGGCGAAGGCCTCGCCGAAGAGCTCCGGCGGCTGGATGGTGGCCACGATGCTCCGGCTGCCGTAGTAGTCCTCCTGGACGATGTGGACGGCCCCCTCCAGCACCAGCCCCACCCAGCGGGCGGGCTGACCGGCGTGAAAGAGAAGCTGCCCCCTGGACGCACGGCGCTGCTGGGCCCCCAGGCAGGGGAGCATCTGGCCCAGCTCCTGGGGAGTCACCCCCTGAAACAGAGGGGACTGACACAAAAGCGCAAATGATATCTCCATGGAAAAACTCCTGATCTTTCCTAATGTTGGAAATCCAACAGACAATCCTGGCCTATCTTACTAAACTGGTCACAGAATGTCAAGAGAAAAGCCGGAGGTTATGCTGAAATGGTACGAAAAATCATCAAAATCAAGGAAGAGCTCTGCAACGGCTGCGGCCTGTGCGCCGCGGCCTGCCACGAGGGGGCCATCGCCATGGTAGACGGCAAGGCCAGACTGGTCCGGGAGGACCACTGCGACGGCTTAGGGGACTGCCTGCCCGCCTGCCCCACCGGGGCCATCACCTTTGAGGAGCGCCAGGCCCCGGCCTACGACCCGGCGGCGGTAGCCCGCACCCAGGCCGCCCGCCGCCAGGAGGGCCCCGCCTGCGCCTGCCCCGGCAGCCAGGCCCGGGCGATTTCCCGGGAAGTGCCCCCTGCCGCCTGCCCCGGCCCCTCTGTCAGTGCCCTGGCCCAGTGGCCGGTGCAGATCAAGCTGGTGCCCGTCCGGGCCCCCTACTTTGCCGGGGCCCACCTGCTCATCGCCGCCGACTGCACCGCCTATGCCTACGGGGCCTTCCACCGGGATTTCATGGCCGGCCGGGTGACCCTCATCGGCTGTCCCAAGCTGGACGAGGGGGATGATACCGAAAAGCTCACCCAGATCCTTGCCTTCAACGACATCCGCAGCCTGACGGTGGTGCGCATGGAGGTCCCCTGCTGCGGGGGCATCCAGCGGGCGGCCCGGCAGGCCCTGGCCCTGAGCGGCAAGGACCTGCCCTTCCAGGTGGTCACCCTCTCCGCCGACGGCCGCATCCTGGGGGCGTAACGAAGCAGCAGCAGGCCGGCACAGCGGCCGGGCACAGCCCGGCCGCTGTTTTTGCGCCCTGCTGCCGCGACAGACCTTGACAGGACCTTGACAATTTGCATGTGGATTATTTGCACAAAGAACTACTTTGCCTCTCGTTTTCTTTTTGCGTCCCCGGCAGGATAGAAGGATTCCCCGGCTTTTGGTGCAGGAAGTTTGGGTAGAACTTTCATTTACAAATCCCTTGCCCGGATGGTACGATGAACATGTCAGAGAACTACGGTGGGCCGGCAGCGGCCCATTTTCTCAACCCATAGAAAGAACCAGCGCCATGGCAGGCACGCCATTCGCTCTGGGATAAGGAGGAGTCACCATGGCAAGAACCTGCAAGACAATGGACGGCAACACCGCCGCGGCCCATGTGGCCTACGCCTTTACGGAAGTAGCGGCCATCTACCCCATCACCCCATCCTCTGTGATGGCAGAGCTTTCCGACAAGTGGTCCGCCGAGGGGCGCAAGAACATGTTCGGGCAGCCCGTCCGGGTCTCGGTCATGCAGTCCGAGGGCGGCGCCGCCGGTGCGGTCCACGGCTCCCTGACGGCCGGCGCCCTGACCACCACCTTCACTGCCTCCCAGGGCTTGCTGCTGATGATCCCCAACATGTATAAGATCGCCGGCAGCCTGCTGCCCGGGGTCACCCACGTCTCTGCCCGGGCCCTGGCCACCCACGCCCTGTCCATTTTCGGCGACCACAGCGATGTCATGTCCTGCCGTTCCACCGGCTACGCCATGCTCTGCTCCAACAACCCCCAGGAGGTCATGGACCTGGGCGCCGTGGCCCACCTGGCTGCCATCGGGGGCCGGGTGCCCTTCCTGCACTTCTTCGACGGCTTCCGCACCTCCCACGAGATCAAGAAGGTGGAGGTCTGGGACTATGAGGACCTCAAGTCCATGGTGGACATGGACGCCCTGAACGCCTTCCGCGCCCGGGCCCTGAACCCCGACCACCCCGTCCTGCGTGGCTCGGCCCAGAACCCCGACATCTTCTTCCAGGTCAACGAGACCCGCAACCAGTACTATGACGCCCTCCCCGCCGTGGTGGAGGAGTACATGGGCAAGGTCAACCAGCGCCTGGGCACCAACTATCAGCTCTTCAACTACTACGGCGCCCCCGACGCCGAGACCGTCATGGTGGCCATGGGCTCCATGTGCGACGCGGCAGAGGAAGTGGTGGACTACCTCAACGCCAAGGGCGAAAAGGTGGGCCTGGTCAAAGTCCGCCTCTACCGTCCCTTCGCCACCGACCGCTTCGTGGCCGCCCTGCCCGCTACCGCCAAGAACATCGTGGTCATGGACCGCTGCAAGGAGCCCTCCGCCATCGGCGAGCCCCTCTACCTGGATGTGGTGGCCGCCCTGGCCGGCACCCCCTTCGCCGGGGCCAAGATCGTCGGCGGCCGCTACGGCCTGGGCTCCAAGGATACCACCCCCGGCGGCATCCTCTCCGCCTTCCGCAACGGCCAGAGCGACCAGCCTGTGCGCAGCTTCACCATCAACATCACCGACGACGTCACCAACCGCTCCCTGCCCATCCTGGAGGAGCCCGACGTGGCCGATGCCGACACCATCGCCTGCAAGTTCTGGGGCCTGGGGGGCGACGGCACCGTGGGCGCCAACAAGAACTCCATCAAGATCATCGGCGACAACACCGACATGCAGGTCCAGGCGTATTTCCAGTACGACTCCAAAAAGTCCGGCGGCGTGACCATCAGCCACCTGCGCTTTGGCAAGAACCAGATCAAGGCCTCCTACTACGTCACCAAGGCCGACTTCGTGGCCTGCCACCTGGCCTCCTACGTGGAAAAGTTCGACATCGTCCAGGACATCAAGCCCGGCGGCACCTTCCTGCTCAACTGTCCCTGGAACCTCCAGGAGTTAGAGGAGCACCTCCCCGCCGCCGCCAAGCGCTACCTGGCCCAGAACAACATCCGGGTCTTTGTCTGCGACGCCACCCACAAGGCCATCGAACTGGGTATGGGCAACCGCTCCAACACCATCCTCCAGGCCGCCTTCTTCAAGCTGGCCAAGGTCATCCCCGTGGATGAGGCCGTCCAGCACATGAAGGACGCCATCGTCAAGAGCTATGGCCACAAGGGCATGGACGTCATCATGAACAACTACAACGCCGTGGACGCCGGCGTGGAAGGGGTCCAGGAGATCCCCGTCCCCATCGGCTGGGCCGACGCCCAGGACGAGACCGTCACGGTCCCCGTCAACACCGACCGGGCCGAGCTGGCCCAGTACGTCCAGGACGTCATGATCCCCGCCAACGCCATGCGCGGCGACGCCATCCCCGTCTCCAAGCTCATGGCCGGGGCCGACGGCACCCTGCCCCAGGGCACCGCCGCCTTTGAAAAGCGGGGCATCGCCGTCAAGGTCCCCGCCTGGAACCAGGACAACTGTATCCAGTGCAACATCTGCTCCTATGTCTGTCCCCACGCCTGCATCCGGCCCATGGTCATGGACGCCGACGAGGTGGTGGACGCCCCCAAGGGCACCAAGATGCACGACATGCGGGGCAAGGGCTGCGAGATCTATGCCTACACCATGACCGTGTCCGTGCTGGACTGCACCGGCTGCGGCTCCTGCGCCGAGGCCTGCCCGGCCAAGACCAAGGCTCTGACCATGGAGCCCCTGGAGACCCAGCTGGACGAGCAGCAGGTCTTTGACTACGGCCTGCAGCACGTCACCGAAAAGGCCCTCCCCTTCGCCAAGGAGACCGTGAAGGGCAGCCAGTTCCAGCAGCCTCTCTTCGAGTTCTCCGGGGCCTGCGCCGGCTGCGGCGAGACCCCCTATGTCAAGCTCGTCACCCAGCTCTTTGGCGACCGGATGTACATCGCCAATGCCACCGGCTGCTCCTCCATCTGGGGCGGCTCCGCCCCCTCCACCCCCTACACGGTGAACAAGGAGGGCCGGGGCCCCGCCTGGGAGAACTCCCTCTTTGAGGACGGCGCCGAGTTCGGCTATGGCATGAACCTGGCCGTGAACGCCCGCCAGACCGCCGCTGCCGACCTGGCCCGGGCCATCACCCACGACGAGGCCACCCCCGCCGCCGTCACCCTCTGCGCCCAGAAGTGGCTCAACCACCGCCGGGAGACCGAGGGCTCCCGCACCACCGGACAGGCCCTCACCGCCGCCCTGGCCAAGGCCATCGCCGACGGGGCCGCCAACAAGGACGACCTGCAGGCCCTGTACGACATGCGGGACATGTTCGGCCAGAAGTCTGTCTGGGCCTTCGGCGGCGACGGCTGGGCCTATGACATCGGCTACGGCGGCGTGGACCACGTCCTGGCTTCCGGGGAGAACATCAACATCCTGGTCCTGGACACCGAGGTCTATTCCAACACCGGCGGCCAGGCCTCCAAGGCCACCAATACCGGCGCGGTGGCCCAGTTCGCCGCCGCCGGCAAGTCGGTGCAGAAGAAGGACCTGGCAGCCATCGCCATGCAGTACGGCAACGTGTACGTGGCCCAGGTGGCCATGGGCGCCGACTACAGCCAGACCCTCCGGGCCCTGCTGGAGGCCGAGTCCTATCCCGGCACCTCCATCGTCATCGCCTATGCCCCCTGCATCAGCCACGGCATCAAGATGGGCATGAACAACACCATGCTGGAGATGAGCGCCGCCGTCCAGGCCGGCTACTGGCACCTCTTCCGCTATGACCCCCGCCGCCTGGAAAAGGGCCGCAACCCCTTCCAGCTGGACTCCCCGGCCCCCATCATGGACTATCAGGAGTTCCTCTCCGGCGAGGTCCGCTACTCCTCTCTGCAGCTGACATTCCCCGAGCGGGCCAAGGAGCTCTTCGCCCGGGCCGAGAAGCAGGCCCAGGACAAGTACCAGCGCCTGGTGGACCTGAGCCGTCCCTGGGAGCAGAAACAAAACTAAACCAAGGACCATCACATCCTGCTAAAAAATCCAGGAAGACCGGCAGCGCCCCCACGGGCCTGCCGGTTTTTCTGTCCCCGGCAGGGAAAAGAAACATCCCCCCACCCGCAAAAAGTACCGGGTGGGGGGATGTGTTCATCCAGAGGTTATTTCTTGTTGTCCAGCAGCTTGGTCAGCTCATCCATAAAGGTATTGATGTCCTTGAACTGCCGGTAGACCGAGGCGAAGCGCACATAGGCCACCTCGTCCAGGTCTTTGAGCTTTTGCATCACCAGCTCGCCGATCTGCTGGCTGCTGATCTCGCCGCCCAGCTCATTCTGCAGCTCCTGCTCGATCTCGTCGGCGGCCTTTTCCAGGGAGGACAGGGCCACCGAGCGCTTTTCGCAGGCCTTGAGCATACTGGCCAGCAGCTTGTTGCGGTCAAAGGCCTGCCGCATCCCGTTCTTTTTGATCACGATCATGGGCAGCACTTCCACCGTCTCATAGGTGGTAAAGCGGTTGTGGCACTTTAAGCATTCCCGCCGCCGGCGGATGCTGGTGCCGTCGTTGGCGGGGCGGGAGTCCACCACCTTACTGTCAAGGGTGGCGCAGAACGGGCATTTCATCGGGCAGCGACCTCCTAAAAATGTCCCCCGCGGGGGCGGACTGAAGTTGTCCTATTATACCACAAAAAATGAAAAAATGGCAGGGAATTTTCCGAAAAAAGGGAAAAACTTTCTCATTCCTGCTGCTGCCGGATCTTTTTCCGCCAGCACCGGTGGCACATGGCCTGGTAGCTGTCGTTCCCCCCCAGAAAGACCTGGTCCCCCTGGGTGAGCACCCGGCCCTGGCTGTCCAGGCGGGCGTTGACGGTGGCCTTGGCCCCGCAGGCGCAGACGGTCTTGATCTCGGTGATGGAGTCGGCCAGCTCCAGCAGCCGCCGGGAGCCGGGGAAGAGGTGGGTGAGAAAGTCGGTGCGCAGGCCGAAGCACAGCACGGGCACGTCCTGCTCGTCCACGATCTGCCGCAGCTGGTCGATCTGCTCCGGGGTGAGGAACTGGGCCTCGTCGGCGATGATCACGTCAAAGGTGCCCGCCCGGGCGAAGGCCTCCAACAGGTCATCCTGGGGAGAGATCACCTGGGCCCGCCGGGCCAGGCCGATGCGGCTGCGGACGATGTCCGCCCCGTCCCGCACGTCCACGCTGGGTTTGATGAGCCAGACGGCCATGCCCAGCTCCTCGTAGTTGAATTGGGTGATGAGGGCCTGGGCGGACTTGGAGCTGCCCATGGCGCCGTATTTGAAATAGAGTTTCGCCATTCTCTCTCCCTCTCTGTCTTTCCTGGTGGATTGTTCCCAAATAAGATAGCACATCCGGGGCCGCAATGCAATTTTTACCCATGGCGCCGGGGGCCGTCCTTTGGACAGGAAGAAAATTTTGTGGAATACGTCAAAAAACCGGGCGGGGGACAGGCTGCCCTTGCATGGGGGAGGGGGGAATGTTATAATTTGGCCAAGGTGCAGTGAAAACTGCGGCCATAAAATCCATGAAACGGAGGAAAGGAAAAGGATGAAAAAGATTCTTGCACTTCTCTTGGCCTCGGTGATGGTGCTCAGCCTGGCTGCCTGCGGCGGCACCGGCACGGACACCACCGAGGACACCAGCACCGAGGGTACCGAGAACACCGAAACCACCACCACCGTGGATGCCGACAGCATCCCCGACACCATGACCAGCGAGGACGGCAAGTATCAGGTGGCCTTCGTCACCGACGTGGGCCAGCTCAAGGACAAGTCCTTCAACCAGGGCACCTTTGACGGCGTGAAGCTCTATGCTGCCGCCAACGGCCTGAGCTACAAGTACTACCAGCCCGCCAACTCCAGCGAGGCCACCGACGACGACCGCTACGACGCCATGAAGGCCGCCGTGGACGGCGGCGCCGAAGTGGTGGTCTGCGCCGGCTACCTCCAGGAGGCCGCCCTGAAGCGGGCCGCCACCGAGTTCCCCGAAGTTCCCTTCATCTTCATCGACGGTTATCCCCTCCAGGATGACAGCGGCAACACCCTGACCAACGTGGCCGGCATCGCCTTCCAGGAAGAGCAGGCCGGTTATCTGGCCGGTTACGCTGCCGTCCAGGACGGCTTCACCAAGCTGGGCTTCTCCGGCGGCGGCGGCGGCACCAACGATGCCTGCTGCCGGTTCGGCTATGGCTTTGTCCAGGGCGCCAACGCAGCAGCTGCCGAGAAGGATGTCACCGTTGACATGAACTACTCCTGGCAGTATGGTTCCACCTTCCAGGCCTCCACCGAGCTGCAGACCATGATCAGCGGCTGGTATGCCAACGGCACCGAGGTGGTCTTTGCCTGCGGCGGCTCCATGTTCCTGTCCATCGTGGCCGCTGCCTCTGCCAACGACGGCTATGTCATCGGCGTGGACGTGGACCAGTCCGGCGAGTCCGACTACGTCATCACCTCCGCCATGAAGGGCCTGTCCGACGCCGTGCAGTGGGCCGTGGGTCACGTCTATGCCGACACCTTCAGCCAGATCGGCGGCACCGCCACCTCCCTGGGTGTGAAGGACCACGCTGTGGCTCTGCCCACCGCCGAGAGCTCCTGGCGCTTCGAGACCTTCACCGTGGAGCAGTACGAGACCCTCTACCAGCAGATGTTCGACGGCACTCTGGTGGTGGACAACGACTTCTCCAAGCTGGAGAGCACCGAGTGGACCAACGTGAACCTGAACGTCATCTGAGGCTTCACCTTTTGCAAGAAAGAGGGGAAAGGCACCTGCCTTTCCCTTCTTTTTTCTTGTCTTTTCCAATTTTGCCAGAAAAGTTCCTTTTTCCGCCCCCTGACCCACTTTTTGAATAAATTCCCCTGAATACTTGCAACTTTTCCTTCCGGCCGTTATAATGGATAGCGCATTGTGGCCATTTCGGCCCACGAAAAAGAGAGGAAAGCAGGTGACGGCATGGACAACGCGCCCGAGTATGTGATCGAAATGCTTCACATCACCAAGGAATTCCCTGGCATCCGGGCCAATGACGACATCACCCTACAGCTGAAGAAGGGGGAGATCCACGCGCTGCTGGGGGAAAACGGCGCAGGCAAATCCACCCTCATGTCCATCCTTTTTGGCATGTACCAGCCGGAGGCCGGGGAGATCCGCAAAAACGGCGCCCCGGTGACCATCCACAACCCCAACGACGCCACCGCTCTGGGCATCGGCATGGTCCACCAGCACTTCAAGCTGGTGGAGGTCTTTACGGTGCTGGACAACATCATTCTGGGAGCGGAGGACACCAAGTTTGGCTTCTTGCAGAAGAAGCAGGCCCGGCAGAAGGTGGCCGACCTGTCCCAGCGCTACGGCCTGAAGGTGGACCTGGACGCCAAGGTGGAGGACATCACCGTGGGCATGCAGCAGCGGGTGGAGATTCTGAAAATGCTCTACCGGGACAATGAGATCCTGATTTTT
>DXEA01000176.1 GCA_019115225.1 Candidatus Evtepia faecigallinarum | reverse complement strand
CTCCCAGGGCCGCTTTTTTGCCGTTCACCGTCACCCGGCCCTGCTGTATGTATTCCTCCGCCCGGCGGCGGGAGCAGATCCCCGCCGCCGAGAGGAGCTTTTGCAGCCGTTCTTCCATGGCCATCCTCTCTATTCTTCTTAGGCTGTAACCGTCTCTGCCGTCTGTTCGTCCCCCCGCAGAAAGTCCAGCAGGGAGCGCACCCGGCGCTGGCCCACCACATCCTGGGCCGCCGAGCCCGACCAGACCAGATAGGTCTTTCCCACCTCCCGGCCATCCAGCAGATAGCGCACGCCCCCGGCAATCTCCCCCTGCTTCACCGGGGCCTGGGCCTGGTGGGGCAGGTCCAGCTGGGCGGTGACCTCCTCCCCCTCTGCCAGGGGGTAGGCCACCGTCTCCCGGGCGGAGACGGAGACCAGGTGGAGCAGGCTCCCCGTCAGGGGGACCTGGGCCAGGGCCTCCCCCTCCCGGGCCAGCACCCGGCGGGGGTAGTTGGCAAAGCCGTAGTCCAGCAGGGACTTGTGGTCGTTCCAGTCGTCCCGGTCGTTGAGGGTGACGCAGATGAGGGTCTGGCCGTCCCGCTGGGCGCTGGAGACCAGGGTGCGGCCCGCTTGACGGGTATAGCCCGTCTTCATCCCCGTGCAGCCCTCATACTGCCAGAGGAGCTTATTATGGTTGGTCAGCTGCCGCCCCTCCAGGGTGATGGTCTTGGTGGCCAGCACCTGGGCCACAGTGGGGTTTTGCAGACAGGCCGCCCCCAGCTTGGCCATGTCCAGGGCGGAGGCGTAGTGATTTTCATCCCCCAGGCCGTTGGGGTCGGAGAAGTGGGTGTTGGTCATGCCCAGGTCCTGGGCCCGCTGGTTCATCCAGCCCACAAAGGTCTCCACATCTCCCCCGCAGATGCCCGCCAGGGCCACCGCCGCGTCGTTGCCCGAGTGGAGGAGCAGGCCGTAGAAGAGGGTCTTGATGTCCATCTCCTCCCCCGCCTCCAGGTAGAGGGAGGTCCCCTCGATCCCCGTCCACTCAGGCTGGATCTCCACCCGCCCGGACAGGTCCCCGTCCAGGTACTCCGCCGCCACTAAGGCGGTCATGAGCTTGGTGGTGCTGGCGATGGCCCGGGGGGTATTCTCATCCTTGGCGTAGAGCACCCGGCCGCTCTCGGCATCCAGCAAAACGGCGGAGGCCGCGGAGACCGCCGGCGCCTCCGCCGCATGGGCACAGAGCACGGACCCCGGCAGGAGCAGACACAGCACCCCCAGGGCAGCAAGCAGTTTTGGCACGCGATCCCTCCGTCCTAACAAGGTGTTTCCCGGTTAGTATGGAGAGACAGCGGGGATTTATTCCTCCCCGTCCGGCGTCGCTGCTCGTTTTTTGTTCTTTCTTTCCTCCATCATGCCCGTGATGCGGTTGAGGGCATCGGGGATCAGGTCCACGATGCGGTCCAGGCTGGTCTCCGGGGCGGCGTCCACCGGCAGGACCTTGACCATGCTGCCGGTGACGACCAGGAAGCAGACGGGGATGATCTTCACCCCCGCGCCGCCGCCGCCGCCGAAGGGGTTCTCCCCCAGGGTCTTGGGGGCCTTTCCCCCGATCTCCGAGCCGCCGGTGCCAAAGCCCAGAGAGATTTTGGAGACGGGGATGAGGGTGACCTCCCCGGCGGTGATGGGCTCGCCCACCACGGTGTTGGCGTCCACGGCCTCCTTGATCTTCTGAATGGTCTCGGCCATGAGTTCACTGACAGGATGATTCTTTTCCATGGTTTTCCTCCCCTTTTCTTTCCTGCCCGGCGGAAGCCGCCTGGGCCCGCTGCTGTCTGCGCTGCCGCAGCAGTGCTGTCAGCACCGCCCAACCCAGAGGCAGAACGATGGCCAGCAGCTGCGCCACGGTCAGCGACACCTTGCCCCGGCCTGTAAGCCGGGGGCGCTCCAACTGATAATCAAAGTCCATACGGACCTGATGTCGTTTGACCTTCACATTGGCTTTCAGGAAGGCCAGGGCGGCCTCCGCCGCCCCCCAGACCCAGCCATAGTGGATGGCCGCGTCGGCGGGGTCGGCCTCGCCCCAGATCAGGTGCAGGGTGAGCTCATCCACCCGCAGGGCGTACCGCAGCTTCCCCGCCGCCTCCCGCAAGGCGGGCAGCAGAACCTTGGCCAGGGCCAGCAGCTCCTTGGGGCCGGGTTTGGGACGGGCGGGTTTTGCCCCTTCCTTCCGCTTTTTCGCTTTCTGTTTCTTGGGTGCCGGCCGGGGGTACAGGGCGATCTTTTTGGGGCCTACATAGGCCGTCGCCCAGCCTTTCTCCCCGTCGCAGCCTGCCATCACGCCCACCCGCAGACAATAGGTCAGCAGGACCAGCAGGGCCACGATAGCCAGCACGATCCAGCCGATCATTCCGACCCCTCCTCTCCCTGCTCCAGGCCCTCCGGCAGCGGGGGCAGTTCCTCCAGGGAGGACAGCCCAAAAGTGCGCAGAAAGGCCGGCGTGGTCTGATAGAGGATGGGCCGCCCCGGCGCGTCCAGATTGCCGCAGGGCTCCACCAGCTCCCGGTCCAGCAGCAGGGCCAGGGAGTG
>DXEA01000175.1 GCA_019115225.1 Candidatus Evtepia faecigallinarum | reverse complement strand
GACCTGGCCCTCATCGAGGGGGCCATGGGCTACTACGACGGCCTGAACGGCACCGACCAGGCCAGCGCCTGGCACACCGCCCGGACCGGAGACCTGCCGGTGATCCTGGCCGTCCGCCCCGGCGGCAGCAGCCTGACCCTGGCCGCCCAGCTCAAGGGCCTGCAAGATTTCCGCCCAGAGTCAAACCTCCGGGGCATTGTTCTCACCCTCTGCAAGCCCTCCCTCCACGCCCACCTGGCCCCCATACTCACCCGGGAGACCGGCCTGCCGGTGCTGGGCTATCTGCCCCCCATGGCGGAAGGGGAGATCACCAGCCGCCACCTGGGCCTGCTCACTGCCGGGGAGATCACCGACCTGGAGCAGCGCTTTGCAGCCATCGCCCGGCAGCTGGAAAAGACCGTGGACCTGGATGCCCTCTGGTCCCTGGCGGCGCAGGTCCCTCCCCGGCCCGCCCAACCAAAGCCCCGGACTGCGCCCCGCTGCACCATCGGGGTGGCCTGGGACGAGGCCTTTTGCTTCTACTACCAGGACAGCCTGGACGCACTAAAAAACGCCGGGGCAGACCTGTGCTTTTTCAGTCCCCTCCACGATGCAGGATTCCCGGCGGTGGATGGCCTCTACCTGGGCGGCGGCTACCCCGAGCTTTACGCCGCCCAGCTGGCCCAGCAGAGCACCATGCGCCGGGCCATCTCCGCCGCCCTGGGGGACGGCCTGCCCACAGTGGCCGAGTGCGGCGGCTTTCTCTACCTGCAAACACAGCTCCAGACGCCGGAGGGAGAGCCCTTCCCCATGGCGGCCTTTCTGCCGGGGGAGAGCCACCCCACAGGCAGACTCCAGCGCTTCGGCTACCTCACCATCCAGGCCGAGACCGACAGCCTCCTCTTCCGGGCCGGGGAGGAGATCCCCGCCCACGAGTTCCACCACTGGGACAGCACCCACAACGGCACGGACCTTTTGGCCCGGAAGGCCAGCGGCAAGACCTGGTCCTTTGGCTATGCTACAAAGACCCTGTACGCCGCCTTTCCCCACCTCCATCTGGGGGGCCAATCTCCCCTGGCGGCCCGCTTCGCGGCGGCAGCCGCCGCCTATCGAGAAAGAAGGAAGACACCATGACCCTGGAACAGACCCTATCCCGCATCAAAGGGGCCGACCCGGCCATTTATGAAACCGCCATCGCCCAGTGGGACAGTCTGGCAAAGCCCCTGGGCAGCCTGGGCAGCTTAGAGACCGCCATCGCCCGCATCGCCGCCGTCACCGGCACCCCGGCAGTTTCCTTGAAAAAGCGCCGCCTGGTGGTCCTGTGCGCCGACAACGGGGTCATCTGCCAGGGGGTGAGCCAGTCCGACGAGAGCGTCACCCGCGCCGTGACCGCCGCCCTGGGGGAGGGCACCAGCACCGTCAACTACATGGCCCGTCAGGCCGCCTGTGAGGTCCTTCCCGTAGACTTGGGGGTGAAGGATTTCCCCGCCCATCCCGGGGTCCTCTCCCGGCGGGTGCGCAACGGCACGGCGGACATCTCCGCCGGCCCCGCCATGGGCCGGACGGAGTGCGTTCAGGCCATCCAGACGGGCATCGCTCTGGCCCGTCAGGCCAAGGAGGAGGGGGTGGAGATCCTCCTCACCGGGGAAATGGGCATTGGCAACACCACCACCTCCTGCGCCGTGGCCAGTGTGCTCCTGGACAAAGACCCCGGCCAGCTGGTGGGCCGGGGGGCGGGCCTGTCCGATGCGGGCTTGGTACGGAAAACGGCGGCCATCCGCCGGGCCATTTCCATCAACGCTCCAGACCCTGCGGACCCTCTTGACGTAATGCATAAAGTGGGCGGCCTGGACCTGGCCGGCCTGTGCGGCCTGTGCCTGGGGGGTGCCCTGGCCGGCCTGCCGGTGCTGCTGGATGGGTTCATCTCCTGCGTGGCCGCCCTGTGTGCGGTGCGTCTGTGCCCAAAGGCAGGGGAGGCCCTCCTGGCCAGCCATCTCTCCGCCGAGCCGGGGGCCAGGCTGGTGCTGGAGGCCCTGGGCTTGACCGGCTTTCTCCAGGCGGGTCTGCGCCTGGGGGAGGGCACCGGGGCCGTGGCCGCCCTGCCCCTGCTGGATGTGGCCCTGGCCGTCTACCGCAGCGGCCACACCTTTGGCACCATGGGCCTTGCGCCCTACACCCCCCAGTGAGAGGAAGTGGGTCATGCTCACCTTAGTCATCGGCGGCTCTGCCAGCGGAAAAAGTGAATACGCCGAAGCCCATGTCTGCACCCTCCCCGGTTCCCGGATCTATCTGGCCACCATGGAGCCCTGGGACGGGGAGTGCCGCGCCCGGATCGCCCGCCACCGGGCAGCCCGTACCCACCGGAACTTTACCACCATCGAACGCTACCGGGACTTGGAGCACTTGCCCCTCCCCCCGGACAGCAACGTCCTGCTGGAATGTCTGAGTAACCTGCTGGCCAACGAGCGCTACGGCACCCCCAGTCGGCAGGCAGACCAGGTGCTGGAAAGCCTTATCCATCTGGCCCGCCAATGCCGCCACCTGACGGTGGTGACCAACGAGGTCTTTTCCGGCGGAACGGACTACGAAGGGGACACCCTGGCCTATCTGCACCAACTGGCCTGGCTCAACCGCCAGCTGGCCCGGCGGGCGGAGCGGGTGGTGGAGGTGGTCTGCAGCCTGCCCAACGTGCTGAAGGGGGAGGGGCCATGAAAACCTGTTTTGAGACCATCGCCGTGGCCTTTTCCATGTTCTCCGCCCTGCCCATGCCCCAGTTTCCCTGGGAGGGGCGGAACCTGCGCTATGCCATGTGCGCCTTCCCCTTGATTGGGGTGGTCATCGGCGGACTGTGTTATCTCTGGACCCTCCTATGCCAGTGGCTTGCCTTTCCCGCCCTGGTGGAGGGGGCCGTTCTCTGCCTGCTCCCGGCGGCGGTGACAGGAGGCATCCACCTGGACGGCTATTGCGACACCACCGACGCCCTGGCCAGCCACGGCACCCCCGCCCAGCGCCAGGAGATTTTGAAAGACCCCCACATCGGGGCCTTTGGGGTCATCCGCCTGTGCCTGTATCTCCTGTTCACCTTCGCCCTGTGGACCACCCTGCCTGAGAGGGCGGGCTGGGCGGTGTGGCTGAGCTTTCCCCTCAGCCGGTGCCTGTCCGGCCTGGCGGTGGCCACCTTCCCCCTGGCCAAGGACACGGGCCTGGCCCACACCTTTGCCACGGCGGCGGACCGGAAGCGGGTGGCGGCCCTCCTCCTGGCGGCCAGTCTGGTCCTGATGGCCCTGCTGTGCTGGAGCGGCCTGTCCGGCTGCGCCATGGTCCTGGCGGCGGTGATCGTCTTTTGGGACTATTGGCACCGGGCCATCAAATATTTCGGGGGCCTGTCGGGGGACCTGGCCGGCTGGTTCCTCCAGCGGGCGGAGCTGTGGATGCTGGCGGCAGCCTGGCTGGCTGCCTGGAAGGAGTGGTTTGCATGATCTTTGTCACCGGCCCACTGTTTGCGGGCAAACGGGAATACATCTGTTCTGCCCTGGGCTGGACGGAGGAGGACCTGGCCCGGCGGGCCATCTGGGACGTTCAGGACTTGGCAGCCGACGCCCCCGACCTGGAAGCCCTGGCTCAGGACTTATCCCGCCATGAGGTGGTTATCGCCACCGAGATCGGCGGCGGCGTAGTCCCCACAGACCCGGCCCAGCGCCAGGCCCGGGAGGCCGCCGGCCGCCTGTCCTGCCTGCTGGCCCAGCGGGCCCGGCGGGTGATCCGGGTGGTCTGCGGCCTGCCCCAGGCGATGAAAGGGGAATTGCTATGATCGTCGAACTCACCCGCCACGGCAAAACCATCTGGCACGACGCCAAACGCTACCAGGGCAGCTCGGACGTGCCCTTATCGGAGGCGGGGAAGGGGGAGCTCCGCCCCGCTTCACACTGTCCCCAACTCGTATACATCACCCCCCTGCAGCGCACCCGCCAGACGGCGGAACTCCTGTTTCCTACCGCCCGCCTGGTGGTGATAGAGGATTTGAGGGAGATGGACTTCGGGGCCTTTGAGGGCCGCAGCGCAGCGGAGATGGCCGGCGACCCGGCCTATCGCACCTGGGTGGAGGGCCAGTGTCAGGGCCGCTGTCCGGAGGGCGAGGATTTAGCGGCGTTTTCCCGCCGCATCCGCCGGGCCTTTGCCCGCCTGCTGGACCAGGCTCTGGCAGCAGGGGAGGAGAGGGTGACCATCGTGGCCCACGGGGGCACCCAGATGGCCGCCCTGTCCGCCTTTGCCCAGCCGGCCCGGCACTATTTTGCCTGGCAGTCCCCCTGCGGCCAGGGGTATTTGCTGGACGGCAGGGACTGGCCGTCCGCCCGCCGCTTGTATCTGTTGGAGCAGGTGGACCACACCACGGGAGGAAAATCGCAATGGCCCTGATTCTGGCGGCAGTTCTGGCCTTCCTGCTGGACCTGCTCTTAGGGGACCCAGACAAGCTGCCCCATCCGGTGGTCTGGATGGGCAAGGCCATCGGTGGATTGGAAAAGGGGTTGCGCAAACGCTTTTCCCCCACGCCCAGGGGAGAGCTGACTGCCGGGACCATCCTGGTCCTGTCTCTCACCTTGGGCACCCTTGCCATGAGCCTTGTCCTCCTGTGGGTGGCGGCCAAGGTCCATATCCTTTTGTGGTTTGCCTTAGAGGTTTTCTGGGGCTGGCAGGTCCTGGCGCTGAAAGGATTGAGACAAGAGAGTTATCGCGTCTATACCGCCCTCGTCACCGGCACCCTGCCCCAGGCCCGCCAGGCGGTGGCCCGCATCGTGGGCCGGGATACCCAATGCCTGGACGAGGCCGGGGTCACCCGGGCGGCGGTGGAGACGGTGGCGGAAAACTTCTCCGACGGCGTTGCCGCCCCCCTCTTTTACTACCTCATCGGCGGCGCCCCCCTGGCCCTGTGCTACAAGGCCGTGAACACCATGGACAGCATGGTGGGCTATCGCACCGAAAGATACCTCTACTTTGGCCGCCCCGCCGCCCGCTTGGACGACGCGGCCAACTACCTCCCCGCTCGCCTGTCTGCCCTTCTGCTGGTGGCCGCCGCCTGGCTGCTGGGGGAGGACGGCAGAGGAGCCTGGCGCATCTGGCGGCGGGACCGCCGCAATCACGCCAGCCCCAACTCCGCCCAGACGGAGGCGGCCATGGCGGGGGCCTTAAACATCCGTCTGGCAGGACCGGCCTCCTATTTTGGCAAGCGGGTGGACAAGCCCACCATCGGCGACGACATCCGCCCCATCCAGGCCGCGGACATCCTACGCAGCAACCGCCTGCTCTACGGGGCGGGGGTGCTGAGCCTGGTGCTCTTTGCCGCCCTGCGGGGGCTGGTTGTGATCTTTGTTTTGGCAGGAGGGATACCATGAACCCACGGGACCACGGCGGCGACTGGGCAGCCTATCAGGAAACCTATCACCGGGAGCCCCTGGACTTTTCCGCCAACGTCAGCCCCGTCGGTCCCCCGGCAGGGGTCCGGGAGGCCATCTGTCAGGCGGCGGGGGAGACCGCCCGCTACCCCGACCCCCACTGCCGCCGGCTTCGCCGGGCCCTGGCAGAGCACCACGGGGCAGACCCGGAGGAAATCCTCTGCGGCAACGGGGCCTCGGACCTGCTGGACCGATTGGCCCTGGCCCTCCGCCCCAAACGGGGCCTGGTGACCGCCCCGGCCTTTTCGGAATACGCCCAGGTTCTCCGCCGGGTGGGGTGCCAGGTGGAGGAATTCCCCCTAAACCGGGAACAGGACTTCGCTGTCACGGCAGACCTTTTAGAGGCCATCACCCCGGACCTGGAAGTTCTCTTTCTCTGTGAGCCCAGCAACCCCGCCGGGCGCTGCACCGAGAAAAGCCTCCTATTGTCCATCGCGGCCAAATGTGACGCCTGCGGGGTCCTTTTGGTGGTGGACGAGTGCTTTGAGGACTTCTTAACCAGCCGCACCCACTCCCTCATTTCCGTCCTCTCCGACCACCGCCTGCTGGTCCTGCGGGCCTTTACCAAATTCTACGGCCTGGCAGGGGTCCGGCTGGGCTACTGCCTCAGCCGCGAGACCGGCCTGCTGGCCGCCATGGCCGCCGCCGGTCAGCCCTGGCCCGTGTCCAACCTGGCCCAGGCGGCGGGGATCGCGGCCCTGAAGGAACGGGCTTATGGGGAAACCCTGCGCGCGCTTATCACCACCCAGCGCCAGGTCCTCTTCCAGGGCCTGACGGCCCTGGGCTGCCAGGTGGTGCCGGGAGAGGCCAACTATCTCCTCTTCCGCGCCCCCACCCAGGATTTAGGCCGGCGTCTGGCCCACCGGGGCATCCTCCTGCGCAGCTGCGCCAACTACACCGGCCTGGATGCCCACTGGTTCCGCACCGCCGTGCGCAGCCCGGAAGAGAACGCCCTGCTGCTGCAGGCCATGAAGGAGGCACTGCCATGACCAAATCCATCATGATCCAGGGCACCATGTCCGGGGTGGGCAAGAGCCTGCTCACCGCCGCCCTGTGCCGCATCTTCCGCCAGGACGGCTACCGGGTGGCCCCCTTCAAAAGCCAGAACATGGCCCTGAACAGCTACATCACCCAGGACGGCTTGGAGATGGGCCGCGCCCAGGCCCTTCAGGCCTGGGCGGCGGGCCGGGAGCCCGATGTGCGCATGAACCCCATTCTATTAAAACCCTCCAGCGACGTGGGCAGTCAGCTCATCGTCCATGGCCGGGTGCGGGGGGAGTACCGGGCGGCGGACTATTTCCGAAAGAAAAAGGAACTCATCCCCGACTTGTTGGAGGCCTACCACAGCCTGTGCCGGGAGAATGACATCCTCGTCATCGAGGGGGCAGGCAGCCCTGCGGAAATCAACCTCAAGGCCGACGACATCGTCAACATGGGTCTGGCCCAGCTGGTGGACGCCCCCGTCCTGCTGGTGGGGGACATTGACCGGGGGGGCGTCTTTGCCCAGCTCTACGGCACCCTGGCCCTCTTGGAGCCCCAGGAGCGGGACCGGGTGGCCGGCTGCCTCATCAACAAGTTCCGGGGAGATGTGAGCCTGCTGACCCCCGGCCTGACCATGCTGGAGGAAAGGACAAAGGTCCCCATCCTGGGCGTGGTGCCCTACGCCCACCTGGACCTGGACGAGGAGGACTCCTTAGCCCCCTGCCTGGACCAGACCGAGGCCCACCGCCTTTTGGACGTGGCGGTCATCCGCCTGCCCCGGCTGTCCAACTTTACCGACTTTGCCCCCCTGGTCCAGCAGGAGGCCGTGGGGGTGCGCTATGTCTACCGCCAGGAGGACCTGAAACAGCCCGACTGCATCCTCCTCCCCGGCACCAAGAGCACCCTGGCCGACCTGCGCTGGCTGCGCCAGACGGGGCTGGCGGCGGCCATCGGGCGGCTGGCCGCCCAGGGGACCCCGGTCTTTGGCATCTGCGGGGGCTATCAGATGCTGGGCCGCCGGATCTCTGACCCCCACGGGGTGGAGGGCGGCGGAGAAATGCCGGGGCTGGGCCTGCTGCCCTGCCGGACGGTCTTCGCCCCCCAAAAGACCCGCACCCGCACCCAGGCCACCGTCACGGCCCCGCCCTTTGCAGGGGCGGCGGTGGAGGGCTATGAGATCCACATGGGCCAGACCTCTGTGGAGGGGGAGCCCTTCTGCCGCCTGTCCGACGGCACCGCCGAGGGGGCTGTTTCCGGCAACGTCTTTGGCACCTACCTCCACGGCCTCTTCGACACGGGGGAGCTGGCCGAGGCCCTCACCCGCTGGCTGCTGGCGCGCAGGGGCCTGACGGCGGAGACCCGCCCCACCCGGACCCACCGGGAACACCAGGAAGAACAGCTTAACAAATTGGCGGACCTGGTCCGGGCAGCCGTCGACCTGCCCGCCATCTACCGCGCCATGGAGCAGAAAGGGGAGAGGACACCATGACCCACCACAAACCGGCGGACATCGAGCGCACCAGCATGGCCATCATCGCCGCAGAGCTCTGCCAGCGGGGCATCACCATCCCCCCGGACCGGGAGGCGGTGGTCAGGCGGGTCATCCACACCACCGCCGACTTTGACTATGCAGCCAACCTGACCTTCACCCCCCAGGCCGTGGCCCGTGGGGTGGAAGCCCTGCGCAGGGGCACCGCCATCGTCACCGACACCAACATGGCCAAGGCGGGCATCAGCCGTCCCGCCCTTTCCAAGCTGGGCAGCCAGGTGCTGTGCTTCATGGCCGAGGAGGACGTGGCCCGTCAGGCAAAGCAGCAGGGGACCACCCGGGCCGCAGCCGCCATAGACCGGGCCGCCCGGGAGCATCCGGGGGCCATCCTGGCTGTGGGCAACGCCCCCACCGCCCTCTTCTCCATCGCCCGCCACCTGGAGGCCGGCCTCCGCCCCGCCCTGGTCATCGGCGTGCCCGTGGGCTTTGTGAACGTGGTGGAGGCCAAGGAGGAGTTGTTGGAGGTCTGCCGCCGCCTGGAGATCCCCGCCATCCTGGCCATGGGCCGGAAGGGGGGCAGCAATGTGGCTGCGGCCATCTGCAACGCCCTGCTCTACCTGGCGGGAGACCTGACCGACCCTGCCGCCCGGGGCTGGCAGTGACCGCGGGGTTTTTTCCGGCGGAGCGGGGAAAGATTCCCGCCGATGCTTTACTTTCCTGTCCCTTTGTGATATGATACAGGGGTTTTCAACAAACCGCGAACAACGGAGGTTACTATGAGCGTCATAGATAAAAAAGGAAAACTCTTTGGCAAGCTGAACATCATCGACCTGATCGCCATTCTGCTCATCCTGGCGGTGCTGGCCCTGATTGGCTATAAGCTCATGGACGGCAAGTCCAGCAGTCTGGCCAGTGGCGGCCAGTCCATCGTCTACACCGTGGAGGTCAAGGGTGTGGAGCCGGAGGTTTATGAGAACATCAAGACCATGCTCCCCAGCCAGCTCATGGCAGCCAATGAGATGCTGGATGCCTACGTTACCGACGTCCAGGCCACCCCCGTGGAAAACGACACCTACACCGTGGAGTGGAACAGCAGCCTGAAGGAGAACGTGGTCACCCGGGTGGAGGGAGGGACCTACGATCTGGTCTTTACCATCGAGGGCACCATCACCAACCCCCTGACCAGCGAGCTGGGCACCCAGGAGATCCGGGTGGGCAAGAGCCACATCGTCAAAACCACCACCTTCGAGGTGGAGGGTGGTATCATCACCAGCTGTGAGCGGCAGGACCTGGCCGCCCAGTGACAGACCAAAACAAGGACCCGGCGGGCAGGCATTGGCCTCCGCCGGGTCCTTTTTGTTCTCCGGCCCAAGGAATGTGGGGAAAGGGGGAGAAAGATGGCGAAATATAGTTGACATTTCGGCAAGAAATGGTACCATAGAGAAACAAACATGATAGAGGTGCGGCGGCGATCAGTAGCCTCCCCCGGTACCCAGGCCGGCGGGGGAGGGGAAAGGCGTCTCCGCCGAGGTCTCCGGGACGGGCCTGACGGGCCGGAGGCTGGGCTGTGGGAGAAGATCCCCCAGACTGTCGCCCCTTCTTGGGGGCGGAGCGCTGTCGTGGTTTTCTCCTGCGGGACGTGGGAAAAAGTCATGGCAGTGCCATGACTTTTTTGCTGCGAAGGAGAGAAAACCCATGAGAAAAACGCTTCGCCGTCCGCTGGCTCTGCTGGCGGTGGCCGTGGTGCTGCTGTTTGCCCTGAGCGCCACCGCTATGGCTGCCGGGAACCCCACCGAGGAGCCGGGCACCAAAATGATCGAGTGCAGCGCCTGCAGCACCACCGGTCTGTGCATGACCTGCTATGGGCTGGACGCGACCTGTGAGGCCTGCGGGGGCACCTTCCAGTGCCCCACCTGTGGCGGCACGGGGTATGTAGAATCCCCCAGCCACTTTTACAACACCATCTGGTCCCTGCTGCCTCCCGTCATCGCCATCGCCCTGGCCCTGATCACCAAGGAGGTCTACTCCTCCCTGTTCATCGGCATCGTGGCCGGGGGCCTGCTCTATGCCAACTTCGGCTTTGAGGGGACCGTGCGCCATGTGTTCCTGGAGGGCATCGTGGCCTCGGTGTCCGACAGCTACAACATGGGCATCCTCATCTTCCTGGTGATCCTGGGGGCCATGGTGTGCCTGATGAACCGGGCCGGGGGTTCGGCAGCCTTTGGCCGGTGGGCCCAGACCCACATCAAGTCCCGGGTGGGGGCCCAGCTGGCCACCATCATTCTCGGTTGCCTGATCTTCATTGACGACTACTTTAACTGCCTCACCGTGGGCAGCGTCATGCGGCCCATCACCGACAAGCACAAAATTTCCCGGGCCAAGCTGGCCTACCTCATCGACGCCACCGCCGCCCCCATCTGCATCATCGCCCCCATCTCCTCCTGGGCCGCTGCTGTGGCGGGCTTTGCCGAGGACGGTCAGGGCCTGAACCTCTTCATCCGGGCCATTCCGTATAACTTCTACGCCCTGCTGACCATCCTCATGATGGTGGGCATCGCTGTGATGAAGATCGACTACGGCCCCATGGCCCGCCACGAGCGCAACGCCATGGAGACCGGCGACCTCTTTTCCGGCAAGAACCCCTATGCCGACCTGCTGGCTGAGGAGGATGAGAGCCACGGCCGGGTCATGGACCTGGTGCTGCCCATCATTCTGCTCATCATCTGCTGCGTGACCGGGATGCTCTACTCCGGCGGCTTCTTCGAGGGCACCGGCGTGGTGGAGGCCTTTTCCAACTCCGATGCCTCGGTGGGCCTGCTCCTGGGCTCTGCCTTTGCCCTGGTCTTTACCTTCATTTACTATGGCGTCCGCCGCTCCATGACCTTTGGCAACATGATGTCCTCCATCCCCGAGGGCTTTAAGGCCATGGTCCCCGCCATCCTCATCCTCTCCTTTGCCTGGAGCCTGAAGGCCATGACCGACTCCCTGGGCGCCAAGTACTTCGTGCGGGACTTTGTCTACAGCAATGCCGAGAGCGTCCAGATGTTCCTGCCGGCCATCGTCTTCCTCATCGGCTGTCTGCTGGCCTTTGCCACCGGCACCAGCTGGGGGACCTTTGGTATGCTCATCCCCATCGTCCAGAGCGTCTTCCCCATGGATAACCCCCTGTCCGTGGTGTGCATCTCCGCCTGCATGGCCGGCGCGGTGTGCGGCGACCACTGCTCGCCCATCTCCGACACCACCATCATGGCCTCCGCCGGCGCCCAGTGCGACCACGTCAGCCACGTCTCCACCCAGCTGCCCTACGCCATCACCGTGGCGGCGGTGAGCTTTGTCAGCTACATCATCGCCGGCTTTGTGCCCAACGCGGCCATCGCCCTGCCCATCGCCATCGTCCTCATGGTCCTCACCCTGGCGGGTCTGCGCATGGTCAACCGGAAAAAGGGACTGGCGTAACCTATGCCTTCTATCCAGACACAGCAAGGAGACCACCTGGGATACTTACCCGGTGGTCTCCTTCGTCTTTTGCTTTTCCTGCGGGTCCTTGCGAAAGAGCTGGCTCAGCCCCACATACAGCAGGAACAGGCCAAAGAGCTTGCGCAGCAGTCCGGTCTCCAGCCCGTTGGACACCCAGGCCGCCAGCCCCGCCGCCGCCAGACCGGCCAGCACAGCGGGCAGGATGACCCGCTTTTCCAACAGCCCGTTCTTCCGGTGGGAGGGCAGGGCCGCCGCCGCTGCCGGCAGGAAATAGAGCAAATTGATCCCCTGGGCCTGGTGTTGGTCCAGGGCGGCAAACGCGGTGAGGTAAATGAGCAGCAGGGACCCGCCCCCGATGCCGAAGGCGGACAGCACCCCCGTCAGGGTCCCCGCCAGCAGGGGGATCAGCCAGGCGGCCATCATCGGGTCAGGGCCGTCCAGGCCCCGTAAAGGATCAGCAGGGCGAAGGCCCGCTTGAGCCAGACCACGGGGACCTTTTCAAAGATCTTTCCCCCGATCCAGCCCCCCACCAGCCCGCCGGCCAGATAGGGCAGGGCGGTCCATAGGTCCAGGTTTCCCTTGGCAAAATAGATCCCCGCCGACAGCACGCACAGGGGCAGGATGATGGCCACGGAGTTGGCAAAGGCCCTGCGCCGGTCCAGCCCGCACCGGCCCATGAGCAGGGGGACCAGCACCATGCCCCCGCCGCCCCCGAAAAAGCCGTTGACCAGCCCCGCCGCGCCCCCTGCCGCCGCCGCAGGGAGCCAGGAATGGAATTTGTTCAAGAATACCGCCCTCCTCCGGCATAGTTTGCCAGGGGAGGGCGGTGTTTATACGCCGGTGAGATCCCGGATCACGGTGCCGGCCAAAATGAACCCGGCCACCGGGGGCACCCAGGGGGCGCTGGCGGGGACCGACCGCCGGCCGGGGGGCGGCGCTTCCCCCTGCGCGGGCTTCACAGGCAGCTCGGGGGAGTAGACCACCTTGTGGTGGACGATCCCCCGGCGCTTGAGCTCCTTGCGCAGGATGCGGGCCAGAGGACAGCCCTGGGTCTTGGAAATGTCGGCCACCTGGAACTGGGTGGGGTCCAGCTTGTTGCCGGTGCCCATGGAGGAGAGGATGGGGATGTTTCGCTCCAGGGCGGTCTGGATCAGGTCCAGCTTGCAGGAGACCAGGTCGATGGCATCGACGATGTAGTCGTAGCGCGCCGGAAAGAACGCCTCCCGGTTTCCCTCCTCATATTTCTCCGGGATCTGATACACCACGCACCCGGGGGAGATGTCCCGGATGCGCCGGGCCATGGCTTCGGTCTTCTCCAGTCCCAGGGCAGAGTGGAGGGCCTCTGCCTGCCGGTTGAGGTTGGTCAGGCCCACCGTGTCATGGTCCACCAGGGTCAGGGTGCCCACCCCCGCCCGGGCCAGGGCCTCGGCACACCAGCTGCCCACCCCGCCGATGCCGAACACCGCCACATGGGCTTTGGCCAGCCGGGCCATGGCGTCCTTGCCCAGCAGCATCTCTGTGCGCAGGAATTGTTGCTCGTCCATGCTATTTCCTCCTGAAAAGAGCCCCGCGGAGGCGGTGGGCCTCCGCGGGGGAATTGGGTCAAAGGGGGTGCTTACAGGTTGGGGATGTTCTTGCCCGCGTCGGTGAGCTCGGCGGGATACTCCTCCTGCATCTGGCTGTACCAGTCGCTGTAGTCGGCAGTGCGCAGGGCGCTGTCGGCCTGATACTTCCAGGAAATCTGGCCAAAGTCCTGGAAATAGAGGATCTGATAGCCCACCACATTGCCGGAGCTGTCGGTGGACTCCAGGATGGTGGTGTCCCCGGCCTTGCGCTCGCCGGCAAAGAGCCAGTCGGTGAGGGTGGTGTCCAGGTTGTCCCGGTTGGCCTCCTCCACCAGGCCGCCGTCGGCCTTGGTGCTCTCGTCGGCGCTCTTCTCCTGGGCCAGAGCGGCGAAGGAGTCGGCGGTGGCCTCCCCGGCCGTCCACTCATCCAGCAGGGCCTGGGCCTGGTCCTTGGCAGCGGTGAGCTGGTCCTCGGTGGGCAGGGCGGTGGAGCCGTCCTCACTGGGGGTGGTCTCGGCCAGCACCTGGAGGGTGCGGTAGTTCACGGTCTGGTAGCGGCTGTCGTCCTTCTGCCGGCCCAGGAACTGGACCACGCAGTAGCCGGTGTTGCTCACCTCGATGGCGGTGACATCCCCGGCCTGCCGGGCGTCGTCGGTGAGCCAGTCCTTATAGGTGGAGGTGAGGGAGACGCCCAGGTCCCCGCTCTTGTGGTTGTAGTCGGGGTCGCTGTAGGACTCGGCAGAGGTCTCGTCCAGATACTCCTGGGCGGCGGTGTTGAAGGCGGTGCCGGCCTGGACCTGGGCGACCATGGCGTCGGCCTTGGTCTTGGCCTCGTCCATGGCGGCCTGGTTCTCCTCGTCAGTGGGCTCCACGGTGTTGCCCTCCTCGTCGGTGGTGGAGGAGGGGAAGTTGGCATTGATGTAGCAGTAGCGGTACTCATAGGAGTCCAGGTCGGCGGGATGCTCCTGGTAGTAGGCCTCCAGGTCCTCCTCGGTGTAGGTAAAGGAGGCCTGCTTCTGCTGGGCATATTCGTCGGCCAGGATGGCGTTGGTGAGGATGTCCTCCAGCTTGGACTTGGACATGTTCCGGCCATAGTTTGCCTTGATGTAGGCAGACTCGGAGCCCAGCCCGCTCTGGACGCTGTACAGGTAGAGGCTGTCCATGTTGTCCTGGACGGTCTGCTTGCCTGCCTCAGAGAGGGTGTAGCCGTCGGCCTCGGCCTGCTGGCACAGGATGGTCACCTGCTGCAGCTGGTCCAGGGCCTGCTGGAGGAAGTAGTCGGCATAGGTGGTGCCCTCCTCCTCGTTGTACATCTGCTGGGCGGGGGTCAGGGAAGTGTCATAACCCATATCCACGCCGAACTGCTGATACTGCTGGGCCTGGGCGATGTAGCTGTTGGCTACGGTGTTGTAGTAATAGGAGACCTCGGTGACGGTGTACTCCTGGCCGCCCACGGTGGCGGCAACGGCCCGTTCATTGCCGAAAAAGAACGTATGCCAGATCAGCAGCGCAGCCACCAGCACAGCGATGACGATGCCGATGGCCCAGTAGCGCTTGGCCTTCTGGCTCATGGGCTCTTTCTTCTGTTGGTACATAGCGGTTGGTTCCTCCTCCTTGTCTTTTCGGGAAAAGTTTTCGAGCATATATTATAACAAATCTGTCCCTGCATTGCAAGAATTTGGGTCAAAAGAATCCCACCCTCTGTCCGGAGGGGCGGCCCCGGCGGGGGAGAGGGTCAGGTTTCCCCCTGGGCCAGCCGCCAGCCGAAGTCATCGTGATAGATCATCTGCCGGGTCATGCCACCGTCGATGCAGATGTTCTCCCCGGTGAGGAACCCCGCCTTGTCCGAGCAGAGGTAGAGGACCATGTTGGCGATGTCCAGGGGGTGTCCCACCCGGCCCGCCGGGTGCTGGGCGGCGTCGGCGCCGGTGTAGGCGGCAAAGGCGGTGTTGATCCAGCCGGGGGAAATGGAATTGACCCGCACCTTCCCCGCCAGACTCACCGCCAGAGCGTGGGTGAGGGCGGAGATGCCCCCCTTGGCCGCCGTATAGCTCTCAGTTTGGGGCTGGCTCATCCGGTCCCGGGAGGAGGAGATGTTTACGATAGCTGCCCCAGGGGCAAAATGGGGCAGGAAACACTTGGTGAGGTAAAAGGGGGCGGTGACCCCCACCCGCAACGCTTCCTCAAACTCCTCATAGGAGCAGTCATCCAGCCCCTTCATGAGGGGCATGGCGTTGTTGACGAGAAAGTCCACCTTGCCATAGTCGGCCACCACCTTGGCGGCAAAGTCCTCCAAAACCTCCCGGCTGCCCAGGTCGCCCACATAGTAGTCGTTGGCCAGACGGTCTATGGTACACACCGCCGCCCCCTCCCGGGCAAATTCCTCCGCGATCACCTTGCCGATCCCTCTGGCCCCGCCGGTGACCACGGCTACCTTGTCCGCAAACAGCATCTTTGCCGCCTCCTTTTTTTCTTCCAGCATACCATGGCCTTGGGGTCTTTACCAGGAAAAGTTGAAAAACTTCCTTGACAAATACCCGTGGGGGGTATATGATGACACCATCATCAATACCCCATAGGGGTATTCGGGAGGGGAGAAGCATGGAACACAACTGCTGCTGCCACAAGACCAAGGAGCGCAGCCCCGAGGAGATCAAAAAGCTCCTCAACCGCCTCAGCCGCATCGAGGGGCAGATCCGGGGCATCCGGGGCATGGTGGAAAAAGATGCCTACTGCACCGACATCCTCACCCAGTCGGCAGCCGTCACTGCCGCCATGAACGCCTTCAACCGGGACCTGCTGGCCAGTCACATCCGCACCTGTGTGGTCACGGACATCCGGGCGGGGAAGGACGAGGTCATTGACGAGCTGGTTCTGACCTTGCAGCGGCTGATGAAATAAGAGACCCAGCGAAGAAAGAAGGAAGGCAGGATGGAACAATACAATGTCACGGGTATGAGCTGCGCCGCCTGCAGCGCCCGGGTGGAAAAGGCGGTCAGCCAGGTGCCGGGAGTGACCGCCTGCGCGGTGAGCCTGCTGACCAACTCCATGGGGGTGGAGGGGACCGCCGCCCCCCAGGACATCATCCAGGCGGTCCGGGCCGCCGGCTACGGGGCCTCGGAAAAGGGGGCCAAGGCCTCCGCCAGCCAGGACCAGGAGGCTTTGGCCGACCACGAGACCCCCGTGCTGAAAAAACGCCTGCTCTGGTCCCTGGTCTTTCTGGTGGTCCTGATGTATTTCTCCATGGGCCACATGATGTTCGGCTGGCCGCTGCCGGCCTTTTTGGGCAATCCCGTGGCCCTGGGCCTGACCCAGCTGCTGCTGACGGCGGCGGTCATGGTGATTAACCAGAAATTTTTTGTCAGCGGCTTTCAAAGCCTCTGGCACCGGGCCCCCAACATGGATACCTTGGTGGCCTTGGGGGCCTCGGCGGCCTTTGTCTACAGCACCTATGTCCTCTTCGCCATGGCCGCCGCCCAGGCCGCCGGAGACACGGCCGGGACAATGGCCCACGCCATGGACCTGTATTTTGAGTCCGCCGCCATGATCCTCACCCTCATCACCGTGGGCAAGCTCTTAGAGGCCCGGTCCAAGGGCCGGACCACCGACGCCCTGAAAAGCCTCCTGGCCCTGGCCCCCCAGACCGCCGTCCTCCTGCGGGAGGGCAAGGAGGTCACCGTTCCCATCGACCAGGTGGCCGCCGGGGACCTCTTCGTGGTCCGCCCCGGGGAGCACATCCCCGTGGACGGAGAGGTGGTGGAGGGGACCGGCGCCGTCAACGAGGCCGCCCTCACCGGGGAGAGCATCCCCGTGGACAAGGCCCCCGGTGACCGGGTCTCCGCCGCCACCCTGAACCAGTCGGGCTTTCTCACCTGCCGGGCCCTCCGGGTGGGGGAGGACACCACGTTAGCCCAGATCATCCAACTGGTCAGCGATGCAGCAGCTACGAAAGCCCCCATCGCCAAGACCGCTGACAAGGTTTCGGGCATCTTCGTACCGGCAGTCATCACTGTGGCCCTGGTGACCACCATAGTCTGGCTCCTGCTGGGACAGACGGCGGGGTACGCCATCGCCCGGGGGATCTCGGTGCTGGTGATCTCCTGCCCCTGCGCCCTGGGCCTGGCCACGCCGGTGGCCATCATGGTGGGCAGCGGCATGGGGGCCAAGCACGGCATCCTGTTCAAAAACGCCGTCTCCCTGGAGAACGCCGGCAGGACCCAGATCGTGGTCCTGGACAAGACGGGGACCATCACCGCCGGGGAGCCCACGGTGACCGACCTGCTCCCCGCCCCCGGCGTAGAAGAAAAAGACCTCCTCTCCCTGGCTTACGCCCTGGAGCAGAAGAGTGAGCACCCCCTGGCCCGGGCCATCCGCCGCCGGGGGGAGGAGGAGAGCCTGACCCCGGCGGAAGTCTCCCACTTTCAGGCCCTCCCCGGCAACGGCCTCACCGCCCGCTGGCAGGGGGCAGAGCTGGCAGGCGGCAAGGAGGAGTTTATCCAAAGCCGTACCACCATTCCTCCCGCCCTCCGGGCCCAGGCCCGGACCCTGGCCGACCAGGGCAAGACCCCCCTGTATTTCGCCAAAGACGGAGTTTTGCTGGGGATCATCGCCGTGGCCGACGTGGTCAAGGAGGACAGCCCCCAGGCCATCCGGGACCTGCAGGCCATGGGCATCCGGGTGGTCATGCTCACCGGAGACAACCGCCGCACGGCAGAGGCCATCGGCCGCCAGGCGGGGGTGGACCATGTGGTGGCCGGGGTCCTGCCCCAGGGGAAGGAACAGGTCATCCGCCAGCTCCAGCAGCAGGGGAAGGTGGCCATGGTGGGGGACGGCATCAACGACGCCCCCGCCCTCACCAGGGCCGACCTGGGTATCGCCATCGGCGCAGGCACCGACGTGGCCATCGACGCGGCTGACGTGGTGCTCATGAAGAGCCGCCTGAGCGACGTGCCCGCCGCCATCCGTCTCAGCCGGGCCACCCTGCGCAGCATCCACCAAAACCTCTTTTGGGCCTTCCTCTATAATACCATCGGCATCCCTCTGGCCATGGGGGTCTTCATTCCCCTGGGCCTGACCCTGAACCCCGTGTTCGGGGCGGCGGCCATGAGCCTGTCCAGTTTTTGCGTCGTCACCAACGCCCTGCGTCTGAATCTCTTCCCCATGTACGACGGGGCGAAGGACAAACCCATCCAACCCATTGCCATCACAATAGAAAAGGAGCAGGAACTTACCATGGAAAAGACAATGAAGATCGAAGGCATGATGTGTACCCACTGCGAAGCCCGCGTCAAAAAGGCCCTGGAGGCCCTGGACGCCGTCTCCCAGGCCCAGGTCAGCCACACCGACGGCACCGCCGTGGTCACCCTCACGGGTGAAATCTCCGACCAGGCCCTCAAGCAGGCGGTGGAGGCCCAGGACTATCCTGTCACGGCCATCCAGTGATCTCCAGCCACCAGCGTCACGGGAGGAAAAGGACCGGTACTGCGAAAAAGCGCGCAGTACCGGTCCTTGCTGCCTTCCGTCAAAACGGCGGCAGGATCAATTTTTTGCTCACCACATCCACCACCAGCTGGATCGTGTTCCGATGCCCCGTCTTGGACAGGAGGTTCTTTATGTGATACTTTACCGTATTGGGGGAAATGCCCAGAGCGGCGGCGATCTCATCATAGCGGCAGCCCTGGACCAGCAGCCGCACGACCTCCAGCTCCCGCTGGGTCAGCTTGCTGCTTTGGGTGATGCCCACGGGTACGGAGGGGGTTTGGTCCGGGAACAGGGGCTGTCCGCCCATGGCGTGGTCCAGCACATCCAGCAGGTCAGTCTGCCCGTACTCCTTGTACCAAAAGCCGTCGCAGCCTGTGGCCTTTGCCTTGGCCAGGAAGGAGTGTTCCGGCACCGCGGTCATCAGGATCACCCACAGCGTGGGCAGATGTTGTTTCAGTGCCGCTGCCGCAGCCAGGCCGGAGTCCCCTGCGGCGGTGCAGATGTCCATGAGGACCAGGTCATAGGTGCCGTTGCGGCAGGTCAGCTGGGCGTGGCCGGCCTGTTCGATGACGGTGCGCAGATGGTAGCGTCTGGACTGTGCCAAATGACGTTCAATTACATCCTGTGCCAGCCGGGAGTTTTCCACCAGCAGGACATTCACCATGGCGGTCCCACCTCCGTTCTCTCACGGTTCATACGCTGGGAAAAGCATATCCAGGGTCCGCTCCGGCAATGCAGGGCAGGGATGGGAATGGGGTGCGGCTGTTACAGAGCCTGGAGGGCCCGATAGGCGATGACGATGGCCTGTTCGGTGGTGAGGGGGCCGTCGGGGTTGAAGCGTCCCTCCCCCACGCCGTTGATGACGCCGGCGTGGACGGGCCAGCCCAGCTCACTGTAGGCCCAGTGGCCGGCCATGTCCACAAAGTCATGGGAGAAGCCGGCGGTCTCCACCCCCAGCACATCTGCGGTGCGGTTGATGATGACGGCGATCTGCGCTCTGGTGAAGGTGCCGTCGGGACTGAAACGGCCCTCGCCCACGCCGTTGATGATGCCCAGGGCGTTGGCGGCCAGGACAAATTCATCGGAGGTATCCGAGAAGACGTTGGGGTCGATGGTCACCCCCTGCTGCTGGAGGAAGCCCTGGATGTCCATGCCGGCGCATTCCTCCACCAGGCGGATGAACATCTCAGCCACCTGCCCCCGGGTGACGTTCCCGGTATAGTTGCTCTGGAGGGATTCGGGGACCAGACCGGCGTCGATGGCGGCGGTCACCTCTGTCACCGCCCAGTCGGAGGGAGCGTCCTCCTGGAGCTTGAGCAGATAGACGAAGCCGTCCTTGATGGCATAAGCCACGTCATTTTCAAAGGGCGTGATGTCGTCGTATTCCAGGGGGACTACCACCTGGTTGTTCTTGTCCACGATGCCGTACTGCACCTGGCCGCCGGAGGTCTGCCCCACGGTAAACAGGCCCTGGCCGTCACCGAAGGCGTCGTCATAGGTCAGGGGGATGATCACCTGGCCGTTGGTATCAATGTAGCCGTACTTTCCAGCGTCGTTGGCCACATAGGCATAGCCATCGTCGGAGAAGTTGGATGCCTCAGAGAAGGTGGACGCGAAGGCTTTGGTGCCTGTCTTGTCAATGTAGAACCAGTCCCCGCCCAGATCGGCACCGTAGGGGAGTTCGTCAATGGGGACGGAGGGGGCGACATACTCCTGCACGCGGGCCAGGCCGGAGCAGAAGGGGCCGGCAGAGAAGTACTGGATGGGGATGACCACGTTGCCGGACATGTCGATGTAGCCGGCATAGGGACCACCATAGGCAGCCATTTGGTAGCTATTGTCTTGGTAAACCTGGCTGTCGCTGGTGATATTCTGAGCCTCGGAAATGTGCTGTTGCACCCCCGAAGCGGTGGAGACCCACAGCAAATCGTCGCCGTAACCGCCTACCCTGCCAAAGAAGCTGACCTCTGGGGTGAAGGTCTCAAAAGTGAAGGGGCCGCCCCCGGCGGCGATGGGCAGGTTAAAGCCGGCGGGCATCTCCAGGACCGTCTTGCCGGTCTGATCAATGAGCACCTGGGTATCAAAGGTGCCAGACTGCTGAGCATAGGTGACAGCAAGACCGTAGCCGTTGAAATAGCTCAGATAGTCATAGGTCTGGCTGATCACCTGTTTGCCGCTCAGGTCAAACAAGCTGTATACCCCCAGGCCATCTGCCTGATAGATACCATTGGCAAATATTCCATCATAGAGATTGAAGGTACAGGGGAAACGGCCATAATCAAAGACGAAGTTTCCGTCTTCGTTGATGAGGGCATATTTGGGGGGGATCTCAATGTTTTGATCAAAATCATACACTTCATCGATGGTCAGGCTGCCATACCCCTCGGTATTCACAACCCGGTCCGCTTTGATGTCGGTTTTGATCACAGTGACGGTGTTGCTGCCTGCGGCAAGGGCGCCTGCCGGCAGCAGGGCAAGGATGAGTGCGAGAGTCAGTGCTGCGGAAACGATTTTCTTTTTCATGTTCTCTCCTTCTTTCTGTTTTGAATGGGGCAGCGCTGCGTGTCTGCACCGGGCCGACGAGGACCCAGGGGTCCAGGGGAATGTCCTGAACATTTATATTTTACCAAAACTCCCATAAAATCACCCCACACAAAAGGGTAGGTCCGGCATCTTTTTGGGGCTGGAATCATGCCCTCCAGTCCAAAACAGCGCACCCTCTCTGCCGGAGCCGATGGGTGCGCTGTCGCATTTTGGAAAAAGGGGGATCAGCCCTCGATCTCCCGGATGAGGTTGACCATCTCCACGGCGCTCAGGGCGCAGTCATAGCCCTTGTTGCCCGCCTTGGTGCCGGCACGCTCGATGGCCTGCTCGATGGTGTCGGTGGTCAGCACGCCGAAGAGGACGGGGATCTGGCTGTCCAGGGAGACGGTGGCGATGCCCTTGGAGACCTCGGCGCAGACGTAGTCATAGTGGCTGGTGCTGCCCCGGATGACGGCGCCCAGGCAGATGACCGCATCATACTTGCCGCTCTTGGCCAGCTTGCTGGCCACCAAGGGGATCTCAAAGGCGCCAGGGACCCACACCAGATGGACCTCGTCCTCCTGGACCCCGTGACGGGTGAGGCCGTCCATGGCCCCGCCGATGAGCTTGGAGGTGATGAACTCGTTGAACCGGGCGGCCACGATGGCCACCTTCATGCTTTTTGCGACTAAGCTGCCCTCATAGGTTTTCATTGTGCTGTTCCTCCTGTTATATAATGTAGTAAGTCAAGTCCGTCCCGTGGTTTTATTCGTAGTTGAGGATGTGGCCCATCTTCTTCTGCTTGGTCTGCAGATAGAACAGGTCATGGGCGGTGGCGGCCACCTGGATGGGCACCCGCTCCTTAATCTCCATGCCGAAGTCGGAGAGCTGATAGACCTTGTCCGGGTTGTTGGTCAGCAGACGCAGGGTCTTGGCCCCCAGGTCCCGGAGGATCTGGGCCCCGATGTAATACTCCCGCAGGTCCCCGGCAAAGCCCAGGGCCAGGTTGGCCTCCAGGGTGTCCATGCCCTCGTCCTGGAGGGCGTAGGCCCGCAGCTTATTGATCAGGCCGATACCCCGGCCCTCCTGGCGCATGTAGAGGAGGATGCCCCGGCCTTCCTTCTCGATCTGGCTCATGGCCGCTGCCAGCTGCTGGCCGCAGTCGCAGCGCAGGGAGCCGAAGGTGTCGCCGGTGAGGCACTCGGAGTGGACCCGGCAGAGGATGTCCTGGCCGTCGCCGATGTCCCCCTTGACCAGGGCCACATGGTGCTGGCCGTTGAGCTTGTTGACATAGCCGTAAGCCATGAAGTCGCCGTACCGGGTGGGCATCTTGGTCACGGTGACCCGGTCCACCAGGACCTCGTGGCGCTTGCGATAGGCCTGCAGGTCCCGGATGGTGATGAACTTCAGGTTCCACTTCTTGGCCATCTCCTGCAGCTCGGAGGCCCGCATCATGGTGCCGTCCTCCCGCATGATCTCGCAGCACAGGCCCACTTCCTTCAGGCCGGCCAGACGCATCAGGTCCACGGTGGCCTCGGTGTGGCCGTTGCGCTCCAGGACCCCGTTGTCCTTGGCCAGCAGGGGGAACATGTGGCCGGGGCGGCGGAAGTCCTCGGGCTTGGCGTCGGGGTCCACGCACTTCATGGCGGTGATGGACCGCTCGGCGGCGGAGATGCCTGTGGTGGTGTCCACATGGTCGATGGAGACGGTAAAGGCGGTCTCGTGGTTGTCGGTGTTTCGGGTGACCATCTGGGGGAACTGGAGTTTTTTCACATACTCATAGGACATGGGCATGCAGATGAGGCCCTTGCCGTGGGTGGCCATAAAGTTCACGTTCTCCGTGGTGGCAAACTCTGCCGCGCAGATGAGGTCTCCCTCGTTCTCCCGGTCGGGGTCGTCGGTGCAGAGGATCATCTTGCCCTGCCGCAGCTCCTCCAGGGCTTCCTCGATGGTGTTGTACTGAAACATAGTTGTGCTCCTTTCCCTGGCTCAAAAGCCGTATCGCGTCAAAAATTCTCTGGTAATGCCGCTCTTCCTCTCTTCCTCCGCCGGGGGCGGGGTCTGGAGAAGTTTCTCGACGTATTTTCCAACAATATCGGTTTCCAGGTTCACCTGGTCCCCGGGCTTCCGGTCGGCCAGCACGGTGACCGACACGGTGTGGGGGATGGCGGAGATGGCAAAGCTGTCGCTGTCCACCCGGGCCACCGTCAGGCTGATGCCGTCGATGGTGATGGAGCCCTTTTCTACCACATACCGCAGGATCTCCGGCCCGGCGGCGATGGTGTACCAGATGGCGTTGTCGTCCTTTTCGATCCGCCGCACGGTACCCACCCCGTCCACATGGCCGGCCACGATGTGCCCGCCAAAACGGCCGTTGGCCGCCATGGCCCGCTCTAAGTTCACCCGGCTGCCCGGCCGCAGGGCGGACAGGGCCGAGCGGTTCAGGGTCTCATGCATCACATCAGCCGTAAAGCCGCTGGGGGAGAAGGAGGTGGCGGTGAGGCAGACGCCGTTGACGGCGATGCTGTCCCCCAGATGGATGTCCTCCAAGACCACCTTGGCCTGGATCTCCAGCACGGCGCTGTGGGCCCCTTTGCGGATGGCCTTGAGGGTGCCCACCTCTTCCACGATGCCGGTAAACATGTTACTTTGCCACCTCACTTTCCCAAAGGATGTCCCGGCCCAGCTGGGTCAGGCGGGGCGTTTTCAGCTGCAAGGCCTGGTCGGGGTGGGGGAAGCCTTCCCCGCCCACCGGGGACTTGGCCTGGCTGCCCCCCAGGATCTTGGGGGCGATGTAGGCCTGCACCCGGTCCACCAGCCCGCTCTGGACCAGGGACCAGTGGATGGCGCTGCCCCCCTCGGCCAGGACGCTGTCCACCCCCATCTTTCCCAAAGCCTCCAGCAGGGCCCGCAGGCTCACATGGCCCTCCCCCTGGGGCAGGGAGAGGATCTGGCAGCCGGCGTCCCGGTAGGGAGCCAGGCGGCTCTCCTGGGCCACGCAGGTGGCGATGCAGGTGGGGACCTGTTCCGCCGTGCGCACCACATTGGCAGTCAGCGGCGTGCGCAAGTGGGTGTCACAGACGATGCGCAGGGGATTGCGGCCCCCTTCCATGCGGCAGGTGAGCTGAGGGTCGTCCGCCAGCACCGTCCCCACCCCCACCAGGATGGACCGGTAGCGGTTGCGCTGGGTGTGGACGTGGCGGCGGGCCTCCTCGCCGGTGATCCACTGGGAGGCGCCGGTGTAAGCCGCCAGCTTGCCGTCTAAGGTCATGGCGTATTTCAGCACCACATAGGGCCGGCCCGTCTGGATGAAGTGGAAAAAGACGTGGTTCAGGGCCCGGCACTCCTCCGCCAGTACCCCTTCGGTCACCTGCACCCCGTGGGAGCGCAGGATGTCCAGCCCTTTGCCCGCCACTAAGGGGTTGGGGTCGCCCGACCCCACCACCACCCGGGCGATGCCCGCCTCTAAGATGGCGTCGGTGCAGGGGGGCTGCCTGCCGTGGTGACAGCAGGGCTCTAAGGTCACATACATGGTGGCCCCGGCGGGGTCGCCTTCACAGGCGGCCAGGGCCGCCCGCTCGGCATGCAGGTCGCCGCATTTGGCGTGGTAGCCCTGGGCGATGATCTGGCCGTCCTTGACGATGACGGCCCCCACCATGGGGTTGGGGCTGGCCCAGCCCGCGCCCTTTTTCGCCAGCTCCAGGGCTAGGGCCATGTATTCCTGATCGGTCATTCCGTCCACCTCCGGAAACAAAAAAGCGCTCTGAAGCGAACCTTCAGAGCGCGCGGAACAAGACACGGTATCCCCCCGCCTGCTGCCGCAAAAAACAAAAGCTCTGGAACGTATGATACATCCCAGAGCACACGGCAAACAGACGCAGAGACCCTGCGTAAATTCTGCCCATCTTCTTCCATCCAGACTATACTGTCGGTTTTGGAATTGCACCAAATCCTGCCGCAGTGCGGCTCGCGGACTATACCGCCGATCGGGAATTTCACCCTGCCCTGAAGATCGCTGTTTGATTGTCTGCAAACACGTTACTCCCCCAAGGCCGCCTTGTCAAGGGGGATGGTGGGGAAACGGCGGAATTTTGTTGGGTTCC
>DXEA01000174.1 GCA_019115225.1 Candidatus Evtepia faecigallinarum | reverse complement strand
ACCTTGACCCGGACCTCCTCGTTGGAGATCTTCTCCAGGGACGCCTTGACGGCCTCGGCAGAGCCCTGCACGTCGGCCTTGACGATGATTTTGAGTTCCTTCATCTCGCCCTCTTGGATCTGGGCGAAGAGATCTTCCAGCGTGACCTTGCCCTTGGTCTTGTTGGCGGCGGCCTTCTGATCTTCCTTGCGCTGCTCCACCAGCTGGCGGGCCATGCGCTCATCCTCAACGGCGTTGAAGATGTCGCCGGCGCCGGGCACTTCGGCCAGACCCGTGATCTCCACCGGCTTGGAGGGGCCAGCGGTCTTGACGGTGCGGCCCTTGTCGTCGGTCATCACGCGGACACGGCCCACGGCAGTGCCGGCGATGATGACATCGCCTTGATGGAGCGTACCGTTCTGAACCAGCAGCGTTGCCACGGGGCCGCGGGTCTTATCCAGCCGGGCCTCGATGACCACGCCCTTGGCCAGACGGTTGGGGTTGGCCTTCAGCTCCTGCACCTCGGCGGTGAGGATGACCATTTCCAAAAGTTCGTCGATGCCCTGGCCGGTCTTGGCGGAAATGGGGCAGATCACGGTTTCGCCGCCCCATTCCTCGGGCACCAGATCGTACTCGGTCAGCTGCTGCTTGATCCGGTCGGGGTTCGCGCCGTGCTTATCCATCTTGTTGATGGCCACGATGATCGGGATATTGGCCGCCTTGGCATGGTTGATAGCCTCGACGGTCTGGGGCATGATGCCGTCGTCCGCCGCCACCACCAGCACGGCGATGTCGGTCACCTGGGCGCCGCGGGCACGCATGGCAGTGAATGCCTCGTGGCCGGGGGTATCCAGGAAGGTGATGGGCTTGCCGTTCACCTCCACCTGATAGGCGCCGATGTGCTGGGTGATGCCGCCGGCCTCGCCCTCGGCCACCTGGGAGTTGCGGATGTAGTCCAGCAGGGAGGTCTTGCCGTGGTCCACGTGGCCCATGACCACCACCACGGGGGCCCGGGGGGCCAGGTCCTCTTCCTTGTCCTCGGCGGTGTCGATGAGGCGCTCCTCAATGGTGACAATGACTTCCTTCTCCACCTTGCACCCCAGCTCCATGGCCACCAGGGCGGCGGTGTCGTAGTCGATGATCTCGGACAGGGAGGCCATGACGCCCAGCTTCATGAGCTGCTTGACCACGTCGGCGCCGGTCTTTTTCATCCGGCTGGCCAGCTCGCCCACGCCGATCTCGTCGGGGATCTTGACGGTCAGCGGGGTCTTTTTGGCGATCTCCAGCTGCAGCCGGCGCATCTTCTCCTGCTCCTCCTGGCGGCGCTTGTTGCCAAAATTGCCCCCCTTGCGGTGGGCGCCCTTGCTCTGGATCTTCTGCTTGCCGCTCTGCATTCTGTTGGCACGCTCGGGGGCCAGGGTCTCCAGGTGCTCGTCATACCGGGCCAGGTTCACGTTGCCCGCCTTGCGGGTGTCCACCAGCTTCTTCTCCGGCACCCGGGTGGTGGGCCGGGCGGGGGCTGCCTGGGCGGCGGGCTTGCCGCCCTGCTGGCCGGGTTTGCCCCCCTGCTGGCCGCCCTTGGAGGGCTGGGCCTGGCGGGGGGCCTGGCCGGGCTTGCCCCCCTGCTGGCCGGAGCGGCCGCCCTGCTGGCCGGGCTTGCCCTGCTTGCCCTGGGCGGGGCCCTTGCCAGCCTCCCGCTTCTGGCCGTCGTGCTTGGGGGCCTGGCCGGGCTTGGGGGCGTTGGCAAAGATGTCCTGCAGGTCCCCCACCTGGTTGTGCTGGGTCAGGTATTCAAAAACGATCGACAGCTCCTTGTCGCTCAAAACCTGCATGTGATTTTTCGGGGTTTCGGCGTAGGTGGTGAGGATCTGGGTGATGTCCTTGGTCTGCTTGCCAAAATCCTTGGCCACCTCGTGTACGCGATACTTTTCAAAACTCAAACAAAGCCACCTCCATCACGGCCCGTCCGGGGGGACGGTGCCGCTCGTTTGCTCTTTTCTTCTCTGCGCGGCCCAGTGGCCGCGGATTGCTTACCAGATGTGCTCAGCCCTTGCCGCCGGAGGGCGTGGATTTCTTCCGGCGGGCGCCCTTGTCCCGGTGGGGGGCGTGTTTGGCCTGGCGGCGCTGCTTGACCCGGGCGGCCTTGGCCGACAGGGCCTGGGCAGCGGGGCCGCAGGCGTCAGGGTCTGCCTGGGCCAGGACCTTGGCCACCGAGGCGGCAAAGCCCGCATCGGTGACCGCCAGCATGGCGCAGGAGTTCCGGCCCAGGGCATGGCCCACCTCCTGCTTGGTCAGGGGGAGGGTCAGGCAGATGATGTTTCCGGCTTGGCTGAAATGAAGGGCCCGGCGGATGGTGTTGTCCGCCGCGTCGCTGGCCAGCAGCAGCAGGTACCCCTTGTGGCACCGGCAGGCGGCCCCGACGGGCTCTTCCCCCACGGCAAGCCGTCCCGCTCTGAGCGCAAGGCCCAGAAGGGCGGGGATGTTATCCATCCAGACCACCTCCCTCCATTTCTCCCTCCAGGGCCTCATAGACCGGGTCGGGGATGGGCAGGGAGAAGGCCCGCTCCAGGGCTTTGGACTTCCGGGCCTTTTTCAGGCAGGCCGGGTCGGGGCACAGATAGGCCCCGCGGCCGGGCTTTTTGCCGTGGAAATCCAGGCTGATCTCTCCCTGGGGGGAGCGGACCACCCGGATCAGCTCCCGCTTGGGCTTCATTTCCCGGCAGCCAAGGCATTGGCGCAGGGGGATCTTTTTCGGCACGGTGCCACCTCCTTACGGTCCGGGGGGATCAGGCCTGGGCGTCGGCTTCCGCCTCCGCCTC
>DXEA01000173.1 GCA_019115225.1 Candidatus Evtepia faecigallinarum | reverse complement strand
GAGACCTTGGGCATGATCTTCAAATACGCCTTCTTCCCCAACGCCATCATCGGCGGCGGCATCGGCTACGCCCTCAAGACCGCCATCAGCCAGGGCGTCAAGCGGGGCCTGTTCTCCAACGAGGCCGGCATGGGCTCCACCCCCCACGCCCACGCCATGGCCAAAGTAGCAAAACCCCACGACCAGGGTGTGGTGGCCATGGTGGGGGTGTTCATCGACACCTTCCTGGTCCTCACCATGACCGCCCTGGTGGTCATCTCCACCCTCTATGCCGGGGACGGCCCCCTGGCCGCCGGCGCGGCAGAGGGGATCAGCCAGACCAACATGGCCCAGCTGGCCTTCTCCAGCGTCTTTGGCGACGGCATCGGCAGCATCTTTGTGGCCGTCTGTCTCCTCTTCTTCGCCTTCTCCACCATCCTCAGCTGGAACTTTTTCGGCAAGGTCAACGTGGCCTACCTCTTTGGCAAAAAGGCCACGGCGGTCTATTCCATCCTGGCGGTGGTGATGATCTTCCTGGGCTCCTGCCTGTCCAACGATTTCGTCTGGCAGCTGTCTGACCTGTTCAACCAGCTCATGGTCATCCCCAACGCCCTGGCCCTGCTGGCCCTGGCCCCGCTGGTGATCGCCTCGGCACGGGGGGCCGTCAGGAAGGCCAGCTGACCCATCCTCCCGCCAGCGCTGACAAAAAAGCCCGCCCCGGGGAATTTCCCGGGGCGGGCCTTCTTTTGCACAAAACCCGCGCCAGATTTGGCGTGGGTTTTTTCGGTCATACCGTGGGGTCGTCGTTGGGCGCAAAGCCCCCGGCGGGGATGACAAAAATGTCCGACGCCCCCTCCTCCTCTGCATCAAAGAGGGGGAAGCCCCCCTGGATGAGGAAGGTCCGGATGGCCTCCTCCGCCTGGCTGTAGTCCAGGGAGGGGTCGGAGAAGGAGTTGACAAAGGTATCCAGGTGGGCCATGAGGCGGTCCGCCCGCTCGCTGTACTCCTTGTCGATCTCGAACTCCTTGTTCATGCTGGCCCGGAAGCGCTGGGCTGTGGCCGTGTCGTAGACGGGGGTGAGGAAAAGATTGAACATCCCCCAGCTCTCATAGTCGTAAAAGCCGTTGTATTTTGCCAGATCCGCCGGCTCCTTCACTTCCGGGCACCGGAAGGCGGTCTCGGGCAGCTGCCCCCCGTTGGCCGCCCGCAGGGCTTCCTCCTCCGGGCCGGGGTGGTAGCAGTCCATGCAGCAGGCCTTGGACAGCCAGTCCTCCACCATCTCCACCACTTCCTGCACCCGGTGATAGCTGGCAAAGCGCGTCACGTTGCGCTCCTCACCGCTGGTGGCATACATCAACACGAAAAAATGGTCGCTCATGGTCAATGTCTCCTTTGCGTTATGGTTCCTCCCAGGTGCAGCCCAGCAGCCGGATCTCCGGCTCCAGCTCCACCCCCGTCTGGCGGCGGACCGTCTCCCGGACCTGCCGGATCAGGGTGAGGATATCCCGGCAGGTGGCCCCGCCGGTGTTGATGACAAACCCCGCATGCTTCTCCGACACCCGGGCCCCGCCCACGGCGGTCCCCTTCAGGCCGCACTGCTCGATGAGGCCCCCGGCGAAGTGGCCGGCGGGACGCTTGAAGGTGCTGCCGGCGCTGGGGTATTCCAAGGGCTGCTTGGACCGGCGGCGCTGGGCCAGGTCGGCCATTCTGGCCCGGATGGCCCCCTCCTCCCCCGGCAGCAGGGTCAAACCCGCCCCGGTGATCAGCCAGGGCAGGCGGGAGAAGACGCTGCGGCGGTAGCCCAGCTCCAGCGCCTCCCCTTCCAGCCGGTGGGGATTGCCCTCCTCGTCCAGGCAGTCCACCCAGGCGATCACCTGGGCCATCTCCCCGTCGTAGGCGCCGGCGTTCATGAACACCCCGCCCCCTAAGGTGCCGGGGATGCCGTGGGCAAACTCCAGGCCGGTCAGGCCCTGCTCGGCGGCGAAGGTGGCCGCCTGGGCCAGGGTGACCCCGCTGCCCACATACAGGCCGGTCTCCCCCCGGCGCTCCAGCCGGGTCAGGCCCCCGGCCATCTTGATGAGGAAGGCGTCCACCCCCTCGTCGGCCACCAGCAGGTTGGAGCCTTTGCCCAGAAAGACCGGGCGCACCCCCTGCCGGGCCGCCAGACGGATGACTGCCTGCACCTCTTCCTCCCCCCGGGGCAGGGCCATGAGGGCTGCCGGCCCGCCCACCCGGAAGGTGGTGTGACGGGCCATGGGCTCCTGCCGGCGCAGCTCCAGGCCGGGCAGCTCTTGTTTCAGCGTTTCATACAGCGCGTTCAATGGCTTCCTCCCTCTCCCATTCATTCTGTTGGGTATTATAGCAGATTCCCCTGCAAAATAGTAGTGGATTTGTAAAAATCCTGCCCCGGACAAACGGCACGGCCGCAGAAGCTTCTGCGGCCGTGCCGGAAACGGGGATTCTCAGTTCTCCTCCAGGGTGATGGACAGGACCTCGTCCTCCTCGGGAACCAGGGAGATCTCCCCTTCCTCAAAGGTCAGGGCCTCCTCTGCCTCCTCGGGGGCAGGGGCCTCCTGGGTCTCCTGGATGGCAGCCGCCACGGCGGCATAGCCTGTCTTGGGGGGCTCCTCCTCCCGGGGGTTGACCTGCCGGTACATGGCCAGGCCGGAGCCGGCGGGGATGAGCTTACCGATGATCACGTTCTCCTTCAGGCCGATCAGGTGGTCCACCTTGCCCTTGATGGCGGCCTCGGTGAGGACCTTGGTGGTCTCCTGGAAGGAGGCGGCGGAGAGGAAGGAGTCGGTGGCCAGCGAGGCCTTGGTGATGCCCATGAGCAGGGTGGTGGCGGTGGGCAGCACCAGCTCACTGCCGTCCTCACGGGTCTCGCCGGCGTCCATGCGGGCCTGGACCGCCGCCTTGGCGTCCAGGTATTCCATGAGCTCCACGGTGGCCCCGGAGAGCAGCTGGGAGTCGCCGGGGTCCTCCACCCGGACCTTCCGCATCATCTGGCGGACGATGATCTCGATGTGCTTGTCGTTGATGTCCACGCCCTGCTGACGGTAGGGCTTTTGGACTTCCTGGATCAGGTAGTCATGGACGGCGGACACACCCCGGATGCGCAGGACCTCGTGGGGGGACAGGGCGCCTTCGGTGAGCTGGTCGCCCTTTTCCACCCAGTCGCCGTCCTTGCAGCGGATGCCGGCGCTGTAGGGCAGGGCATAGCTGACCACTTCCCCGTCGTCGGCGGTGATGGTCACGTTGCAGATGGTCACCCGCTTGCTCTCCTCCAGGCTCACCCGGCCGCTGATTTCGGCCAGCTGGGCCATCTTCTTGGGCTTGCGGGCCTCGAAGAGTTCCTCAACACGGGGAAGACCCTGGGTGATGTCGCCGCCGGCCACGCCGCCGGTGTGGAAGGTACGCATGGTCAGCTGGGTACCCGGCTCACCGATGGACTGGGCGGCGATGATGCCCACGGCCTCGCCCTCGCCCACAGGCTCGCCGATGGCCAGGTTCACGCCGTAGCAGCGGGAGCAGACCCCGTTGCGGGCCCGGCAGGTGAGCACGGAGCGGATCTCCAGGCTGTAGATGCCCCGGTCCTCCAGGACCTTGGCGTCCTCCATGGTGAGCATGTGCTCCTTGGGGAAGAGGAGTTCGCCGGTGTTGGGGTCCACCACGTCCCGGACGGGATAGCGGCCCTTGAGGCGCTCGGCGAAGGTCTCGATGACCTGGCCGTTCTCGCTGATCTCCCGGACGGTGATGCCCTCGGTGGTGCCGCAGTCGTGCTCGCGGATGATGACCTCCTGGGACACGTCCACCAGACGGCGGGTCAGGTAGCCCGAGTCGGCGGTCCGCAGGGCGGTATCGGCCAGGCCCTTCCGGGCGCCTCGGGAGGAGACGAAGTATTCCAGCACAGACAGACCTTCGCGGAAGTTGGCCTTGATGGGGATCTCGATGGTCCGGCCGGAGGTATCGGCCATCAGGCCGCGCATGCCGGCCAGCTGACGGATCTGGGCCATGGAGCCACGGGCGCCGGAGTCGGCCATCATGAAGATGGGGTTGTACTGGTCCAGGCCGGCCTGAAGGGCGTCGGTGACGTCCTTGGTGGTCTGCTCCCAGGCCTTGACCACCAGGCGATAGCGCTCGTCGTTGGTCAGGAAGCCCCGCTTGAACTGGTTCTCGATCTTGACGATCTCCTGCTCGGTCTGGCGGATCATGGGATACTTCTGCTGGGGCACGGTCATATCGTAGATGGATACCGTCAGGGAGCCCAGGGTGGAGTAGTGATAGCCCCGGGCCTTGATGATGTCCAGCACCTCCGCCGACTGGGTGAAGCCGTGGTGGAGGATGCAGTTGTCAATGATCTTGCCCAGCTGCTTCTTGCCGCAGACGAAGTTGATCTCCGGCTCGAAGCATTTTTCGGGGTCGCTGCGGTCCACAAAGCCCAGGTCCTGGGGGATGCCCTCGTTGAAGATCAGGCGGCCCACGGTGGTGCGCACCAGCTTGTGCCGCACTTCCCCGTTCACCGTGGCGCTCATGCGCACCAGGATGGGCACATGGAGCTCCAGCTGGCCCTCGTCGTAGGCCAAGCGGGCCTCGTCGGGGCTGGCAAAGGCGTGCAGGACCTCCTTGGGCAGCTCCTCGGTGCCTGCCACCTGGCGCACCTCATAGCCGGAGGTGGGCAGAAGGGGGCGCTTGGGGTTGTCGGTCTCCACCCAGATGTGGTCGCTCTCGCTGATCTGGCCGGCGTCTAAGGCGGCTGCGGCCTCTGCCACGCTGGCATAGATGTAGGCCGGGTCGGCGGGGGCGTCCTTCTCATAGGTCAGGTAGTAGGAGCCGAGCACCATGTCCTGGGTGGGCACGGTGACGGGACCGCCGTCCTGGGGCCGCAGGAGGTTGTTGGCCGAGAGCATGAGGATGCGGGCCTCCGCCTGGGCCTCGGCGGACAGGGGGACGTGGACGGCCATCTGGTCGCCGTCGAAGTCGGCGTTGAAGGCGGTACATACCAGGGGGTGGAGCTTGATGGCCCGGCCTTCCACCAGGACAGGCTCAAAGGCCTGGATGCCCAGACGGTGGAGGGTGGGGGCGCGGTTGAGCATGACGGGATGCTCCTTGATGATGAAGTCCAGGGCGTCCCAGACCTCGGCCCGGCCCCGGTCCACCATCTTCTTGGCGGATTTGATGTTGTTGGCCAAGCCGTCCTCCACCAGCTTCTTCATGACGAAGGGGCGGAAGAGCTC
>DXEA01000172.1 GCA_019115225.1 Candidatus Evtepia faecigallinarum | reverse complement strand
CTTGAAATTTTTTCTTTTACTGCAAAAACAGCCTCTTGGATAGAATAGGTTGTCGTTTCTATAACATTCGATTCATATATCCCCAAATTACAAAATTGCTCCCACATTGTTTCTACTAATTCAATCATATTTTCCTCCGCAACTTCCGATTTGTCTCTTCGTACTTATCATTTTACCACAATTCCAAGAGCGTGGAAATAGCCTGTTTTTTAAGCTGATTTCCTACCTTTCGGATATACGGGACGGGCGCTTATTTAGGTGTAGACTTCTGCCAATAACAGACGCATCCTGCTTCCCTCCTTGCTGTGTCTTGGGCGGCCCTTGTCCGCCTTGTTCGTGACCAGCATAGCAGGGGTTCTTTAACTGAACTTAAAAAGCCTGTGAACATTTTGTAGCCTTGGCGGAAGTCCGCCGGGGCTTCGCCTTTCCGCAGAATCTCTCCCTTGCAATCTGCCTCCTTTGGGCGTAAAATGGCAGTATATTACAAAAAGAGAAGGAGAGAGACCTGCCATGAAGAAATGCAAACGGACCCTGGGCGCCCTCCTGGCCGCTGTGCTGCTGCTGGGCACGCTCCCCGCCTATGCCGCGACAGACAACGGCTATCCCATCGCGTCGTATTCCACCATCAGTCTCACCGACGGCCTGAACGGCGTGAGCGGCAAGTGGGCCAACTTCAACGAGGACCTCTATGATACGGTCACCTCTGTCAGCACCGTGAAAAACGCCCACGTCAACGGCTTCCAGTGGCCCACCAGCGGCAAGGTGCTGCTGAGGGTGTCCAGCTCCACCTATACCCTCACAGGCAGCAAGCCCAACTGCCTGGGGATCACCGTGCCCGCCGGGCTGGTGGTGGACATCTATAAATACTATCAGTCGGCCGGGATGACAGAGCCCGTCTACCGGCTGCTGGGCCACATCGACACCACCGACGGCAAGCCCTGCACCATCAGCGCCAACAACGTGGGCCCCGGCCTCAACGGCAATGTCTGCGACAGCACCAAGTTCGACCACTCCCTCTATGACCAGGAGTTCGGGGTGCTGGACCTGCTCAACGGCAAGGTCAGCTGGCCGTCCTCCGGCACCGTGCTCCTCCAGGAACACGGCATCGGCTGGACCACCGCCATCCTGGAGGGCGTGACCATCCCCGCCGGCCTGGTGGTGGACTTTTACAACTACTCCACCCCCATCGGCAGCACCAAGACCACCTACCGGCTGGTGGCCCACTATGACACCACCGACGGCAAGCCCTATACGGTGGGCCCCTGCACCGAGAGCACGGGCAGCATGTACAAAAAGTGGGGCCAGGTGCGCAACGAATACACCCCCGGCACCCCCTCCGCCTCCTACAGCACCTCCTATTCCGATGTGTCCCCCAGTGCCTGGTACTACCATCCCGTGATGACCCTCACCGAGGGCGGCCTGCTCAACGGCTACGGCGGCGGCCGCTTCGGCCCCGAGGACGCCCTGACCAAGGGCCAGGTGAGCATCCTGGTCACCCGGATGGTGGGCAATGAGGTGGTGGGGGACGGCTCCTCCTACGCTCCCTACTCCGACCGGACCCCTGCCACCCGGGCCTTTGCCGCCATCTGGTATGCCGGCCGGCTCTCCAGCTCCGGCGGCAGCGCCCTGCTGAGCTACTATGAGACCACCCTGGTCAAGGATTCCGCCGGGCTGTATTACAGCATCTCCTCCAACGGCTCCCTGGCCTCCATGTGGTACGCCGTGTATGACAACTGGCGGGCCAGCCTGGCCGCCGGCAAGGACATCGACTACATCACCTCCGTGGACGACCTTCCCGACGCCGCCGAGGTCCACCGCTGGATTGAGGAAAACTGGGAGCAGATGGCCAGCATCCTCCACACCAACGCCCCCACCGTGGGCGGCCAGCCGGACAACCGCACGGTGAAGGAAAAGACCGTGGACGCCTGCGAAAACGCCGTCTGCCGGGCCTACAACCTGGGCCTCATCCAGGGGGTGGACAGCAAGGGCACCTTCAACCCCTACGGTACGCTCACCCGCAGCCAGCTGGCCCAGATGCTGTATAACGTGGGGTGGCTGGAGGAAGGCACCCTGAGCTACAGCTGACGGACCTCCTTTCCGGGACCTGCTGCGACCCAAGACAGAAAAACAGACGGGGCAACCCAAAAGGGTTGCCCCGTTTATATTGCGGTGGGTTCGTCTGTTAAGCGGCGTGGGACGGGGGCGCCGGAGGACGGCGCCGCTGGGGAAGCGTCCTTTTTGCCCCTGCCGGGATGGCATCCTTATGCCGTAAAGAAGGTATAAATTTCGTTCACAGAAGAAAGGATCTCTTCCCCGGCCAGATTGAGCTGCTGCAGTGCTTCGTCTGTCTGCGTGCCCGGGTCGCTGCAAAGGCGCAGGTTTTCTGCATAAACATCCTTGGCCGCAAACAGGGCCCTTGTCTGGTCCGCAATTTCCGGATAGACTGCCTCCACAGCGTTCAGCAATTCCTCCGGTTCAGGGCCGTAGCTTTCCGTGCTGGAGACCAAGGACAGGTTATCGGCATCAAAGTGATAGTAGACCAGATCGGAATTGCTGTCCAGACCGGCAGACAGATACATCATCGTATTTATTTCAAGGGCCGTCAAGGTCTGGAAAACTGCGGTGCCATTGCTCAGTCCCCCGTGGTTGCCCAAGTAGTTGACTGCGTTTTTGATCCCCTGACTCCGCCAGAGGATGGTGCTGGCCATCTGGTATTGGGAGGGGTCCTCTTCGATGTGGAAGATCTTATCCAACATGCTGACGGTCACGACCTCTTCCCCCCGGCAAGGGACCGTCGCACAGTAGAGATCCGACCCCGCGATCTGGAAGGTGAGCTCGGCATCCTCTGTGACATCGTTTTTGTTGACCTTGAAAACGGAAATCGCTCTGATGGGCTGGCTGCCTGCAAAGACGGTCCCAATTTTTTGGTCGATGGCATAGCCGCTTCCATAGGTAAAGCTCAGCATTGCCGCCCCGCTGGAGGCTGTGACGGCATCATACTCATTGATGCCGTTGCATGTTACGGTATAATCCTCCTGCTCGGCACTCATATCGGCGTTTTTCTTGGCGTCGGGGATGATGTCATAGACATGGATCAGGTAAGCTTCATTTTCCGACAAGCCCTTTTCCTTGGAAAGATCAAAGGCTTCGTCGGGGGCCAGGAGAAAGACCCCTTTGCTTTCTATGGCGCTGTTTTCTTCCCCGGCATTCCCCCCCGCAGGCCGCCAGGGACACCATCACTGCCGCCGCAATGACGAATCCCAGTTGTTTTTTCATGCTGTCGCCTCCTTTTTGATGCTTGGGCAAGTGGTGTCAAAAGGGGAGCGAAACAGGTCTCGCTCCCCTTTTTCCCTGTTTTTCCAATCACCGGGCCGGTTTTCCCTCACTGCTTGGTGTAGGCAAACTGTTCGCCGCTGCCCATCTCGCCGTGGAGGGTGAGCACGCCGTCGGCAAAGGTGTAGTCGATGGCAGGGTCATAGCCGCTGTCGTAGGCCAGGGTGATGGTGTCGGGGCCGATGATGTAGTCCCCTTCGTTGATCTCCCGCTGGCCGTCGCTGACCCGGATGTAGTCATAGGTGAACCGCCCGTCGGTAAACGTGATGGTGGTGTCGCCGTGGGTCCAGGCGCCCTGGAGGGCCTCTTCAATGGGGGCCACGGCATCCGCCGCCGCCTGCTCTGCCGCCTGGGCCTGGTCGGCCAGCGCCTGCCGGCCCGCCTGGTCCACCTGGTAGGTGAAGGAGACCTGCTCATTGTTGACATCCGGCACCCGGACGGTGAGCAGGAAGGTGTCCTGCAGGTCGGTCACGTCCACCGGCAGGTCCACATAGGCCCTCCGGCTCTCGGTCTCCCCCACGCTCAGCAGCATGTTCATGGACGGCCCGCTGATCCATTCCTCCGCCGGCTCGGTGTGCCGCCGGCCATCCACATCCACATAATATCCCCCCTGGGGCAGGTAGTAGGCCCCCTCGGTCATGTTGCTGGCCTTGGTGTCCTGATACTCCGCCGTGACGAAGGAACCGCTGTGGAACTCCCCACTGGCCCGGTCCAGATTGGTCACCGTATAGGTAAAGGCCGCCCAGGTGTGGCCCTTAGGCGCCACATAGGGGTTGTTGACATCGGCCTGGGCATCGTATTCCTTGGGGGAGAAATAAGTCTCGTCCCCCACATTGCTCAGGGCGATGGTGAACACGGCTTCCTCCAGGGTGAACTCGAACCGCTCGGTGGACACAGTGTCCCCCAGCTGATAATACTGGCTGTCCCCACCGCCGGCGGTCTCGCCGCCGCTCTCGCCGCCGCAGGCGGCCAGGGAGAGGGCAAGGACTGCGGTGAGAATGAGAGAAAGTGCTCTTTTCATGTTCTCTGCCTCCTTCATGGTCTGGGCCGCCGGTGGGCCGGCAGGCGGCCGCTGTGAATGGGAATACCAATATTATACAGCCGTCCCTGGAAAATGGCAACGTGTTTTTGTCCAAGAAGCACAAAAACCTGTCCCCTCTCACCCTGTCACCGCATCCCGCCGGGACAGCCAGCGGACGGAGAGGGCAGAGAAAACGACCGTATACACCAGGCAGGAAATCAGAAAAGCGCCCACCGGCAGGTCCATACTGGGATTGTTGGCCCGCATCCCCAGGCAGAGCAGGGAGTAGGGGAAATAAACCCCCGCCCCCCGGCTGGTCATCAGCAGCCCGGCAATGCCACCCAGCAGCCCCAGCAGCACCGGGGCTGCAAAGGAGCGCAGTACCAGACTCAGGAAGAGCTGGACCGCACACACCGCCATACTCCCCAAGGCGCCAAAAAGCAGCCACCCGGCCAGCTCTGCCGGCGGCGGGGCGGCGATGCCCGCCACCTTCCCGCTGACCAGATACAGCAGGCCGATGCACCCCTGGGCCAGCACCGACACCCCCGCTGCCATCCAGAACTTGCCGGCATAAAGGGTCTTGGGGGAGACCGGTGCGGTGAGATAACTGTTCCAGTTGTACCCGCTGTGCTCCAGCCGCCACTGCCAGGCGCAGAAAACCCCAAACTGGGCGGGCATAAAAAAGCTGGCGGCAAAGATGGTGTGCTGGCTCCACAGGCTATACCAGCCATTTTCCAGGACGCCCAGATTGCCCAGGTAGTTCAGGGTCCCCAGCAGGGCGGGAAAGATGGGCAGGAGCAGGAATACCAGCCACACCGGACTGCGGCGGCCTTTCAGACGTTCACTTTGCAATACGCGACACAGCATCCCTCATACCTCCTTGCGCACAAAGGCCCGCAGGCCCAAAAAGACCACCGCCGCCAGCCAGAGCAGGAGCAGGAAATATTCCCGGGGGGCGGTGGTCACCCAATAAAAATCCGTTGCCCGGGTCACTGGGTCCCAGTTCATGGCTGCCTGGATGGTCACCCCGTAATATCCCCAGATCAGGCACCGCTGGACCCACTGGGGGAAGAACAGGGAGAACAGGCCCACAAAGCTGCCGAAAATCCCCACCGCCAGAGGGACTGCCTGGTTGACAAACCGGAGGGAGAGCCCCTGCTGCATGGCATAGATCACAAAGGTCACCCCAAAGCCCAGCCCCAGGCTGAGCCCCAGCTTGCCCCAGGGAAGTTCCGCGGGGAATCCCACCGCCAGCCCCAGTCCCACCATCAGGGCCGTGCGCACCAGGAGCATCCCCGCCGTCACCACCGCCCCCCAGGCCAGCTTGGCCCCGTAGAGCTTTTGGGGGGTGGTCACGGTCTCCAGCAGTTTGAGGGTCGCCCCCTTGTGCTCCAGCTCACAGTTCCGGCTGGCCAGGGCGGCCACGGTCAGGGGGAGCATCACCGCGTCGATGAGGGCCAGGCTATAGATCAGAAACAGCCA
>DXEA01000171.1 GCA_019115225.1 Candidatus Evtepia faecigallinarum | reverse complement strand
CCGAGGGGGGCGCGGCAAGGCCGCGCCCCCCTTGCCTTTTTGTAGAAAAGGGGGACGTTTGTAAACTTTTGTTCGTTGTGCCGGGTCTTTTGGGCGGCGGATTTCTAACTTTTCCATCGTAGATATTGCCTTTTCTGCCGATTCCATGTATAATCAAAAAGAAACATTTTTGTCTGTGATTTGTGAGGAATGGGTATGTATCAGGTTATCATTGTGGAAGACGACCCCATGGTCGCTGAGATCGACAAGCAGTATGTGGAGCACAACAGCAAAATGGCCATCGCCGGCATCTTTCAAAACGGCCAGGAGGCCCTGGACTTTGTCCGGGACCACCCGGTGGACCTTATCATGCTGGACTACTACATGCCGGTGATGGACGGGCGGACCTTCCTGCTCAAGCTGCGGGCGGAGGGGATTCTGGCGGACGTCATCATGGTCACCGCCGCCAGCGAGGCCCGGCACGTCAGTGAGCTCTATTCCTACGGCGTGTCCGACTACCTCATCAAGCCCTTTGACTACAACCGCTTCCAGACCGCCCTGCAGAAGTTCGTGGCCCGGCGGGAGGCCTTCGCCGGGGACAAGGCCTTCAATCAGGAGGAGCTGGACAAGGTCATCTCTCCCGAGGGCCAGCGCAGCGGCCAGTTTGTGGACAAGGGCATCCATCCGGTGACCCTGGAGATCATCTGCTCCTTTTTGCGGGAGCATAAGAGCGAAAAGCTCTCCATCGAGGACATTGCCAAAAACGTCTCCCTGTCCCGGGTGACCCTGCGGCGGTATATGAACTATCTCATCGACAAGAACAGCGTCATCGGCGGGGTGGACTACTCCACCGGCGGCCGGCCGTCGGCGGTGTACACCTACATCGGCAAGTAAGCGGCAAGGAAAAGGTTTTGACAAAAAGCGCTCCCCTGGGGTATGATGCCCACGGGAGCGTTTTTTTGCGGCAAGGAAGGAGACAGCCTCATGGCGGAATTCTATACCAGATACATTCACGAGACCTTTGACGAGGGGGGACAGATCACCCGCTGGTCCTATGACTATCCCGAAAATTTCAACTATGGCTACGACGTCATCGACCCCCTGGCCCGGCTGGTGCCGGACAAGCCCGCCATGGTCTGGGAAAACGACCGGGGGGAGCGGAAGGAGCTGACCTTCGGGGACCTGAGCCGGCTGAGCAATCAGGCGGCCAACCTCCTCCGGCGCCGGGGGATGGAAAAGGGGGAGGTCATCCTGACCACCCTGCGCACCCACTGGACCTATTGGATCGCCGCCCTGGCCGCCCATAAGCTGGGGCTGATCCTGGTGCCGGTGTACTACCGGCTGACCCAGAAGGAGCTGGCCTATCGGATGCAGACCGCCCGGGTCAAGTGCGTGCTCACCTGCCGGGAGGGCCCGGCGGCAGAGAACGTCCTGGCCGCCGCCCAGGAGGCGGGGGTGCCCCTGCGCTTTGCCCTGGGGGAAGGGGAGGGGTTTGATGACTTCCTGTCCGCCCTGGCCCGGCAGCCGGAAGAGCTGCCCCGGGTGGAGACCCGGTGGGATGACCCCATCCTCCTCTACTTCACCTCCGGCACCACTGGCCTGCCCAAGGGGGTGCTGCACAACCAGGTCTTCCCCCTGGCCAACCACTGGGGGGCGCGGTATATGCAGGACACCCACGACGGCTCCCGGCACTTTGCCACCGGGGACACCGGCTGGGAGGTGGTCTCGGGGACCAAGTTCTATGGCCAGTGGCTCCACCTGGGGACGTTGCTGGTCTACGACTACGACCGCTTTCCCCCGGAAAAGGTTTTGGCATTTTTGTCCCGGGAGCGGGCCACGGGGATCATGGCCCAGCCCACGGTTTACCGGATGCTCACCCAGGTGGGCATGGACCGGTATGACCTGTCCTCCATCACCAACTACGCCGTGGGGGGAGAAAAGCTCTCCCCGGACCTGGCCCAGGTGGTGCGGGAGCAGACCGGCCACGTCCTGTATGAGGGCTATGCCCAGTCGGAGGCGGGGCTCATCGCCTCGGCCTCCAAGGTCATGGGCCGGAAGGAGGGGTCTGTGGGGAAGATCCTGCCCAAGTATCATGTGGAGATTTTGGCCGACGACGGCACCTTTGCCGGCCCCGGCCGGGAGGGGGAGATCGTGCTGCTGGCCGACGGCGGCCGCCGTCCCGAGGGCCTGATGATGGGCTACTGGGAGGACGAGGAGGCCAACCGGCGGCTGTGGGACGGGGACCTCTTCCACACCGGGGACCTGGCCACCCGGGATGAGGACGGCTTTCTGTACTACCGGGGCCGGTTTGACGGCATCATCAAGACCAAGGGCTATCGGGTCAGCCCGGTGGAGATCGAGGAGGCCCTGTCCCTCCACCCGGCGGTGGAGGAGTGCATGGCCGTGGGAGAGCCCGACCCCGGCCTGGGCCAGCGGGTGAAGGTGTATGTGAAACCCGCCCCCGGCTATCCCCTGGGCCCCGCCCTGGAGGCAGAGCTGATGGCCTTCCACAACGACCACTGCGCCGGCTTTAAGAAGATCCGGGCCCTGGCCTTTGTCAGCCACCTGGCCCGGAACCAGAACGGCAAGCTCATCCGCAGCCAGTTCCGGACCAAGGACTGAGAGAGCGGGTTTTGGAAAGAGACAAAACGACCCTTTCCGCAGTCTTTATTTTATAAGAAGTATCCTCCCGTTTCCCCGCCCGGGGGCCTGGGGGAGACGGTTGACAGGCTGTTGCAGGGTCAGTATAATGAGAGGACATCAGACCATGAAGCCGCGACCCGTGAGAGGAGGAAACGCCTGTGCCGCTGCTGGAACTGAAGGATGTGACGGTGTCCTTTCCCCCGCCCAAGGGGCGCGCCCCCCTGCTGGCCCTGGAGGGGATGGACCTGTCGGTGGAGCAGGGGGAGCTGGTGGCCTTAGTGGGGCCCTCCGGCTGCGGAAAGACCACGGCCCTGAACGTGCTGGCCGGCCAGGTGACGCCGTCCAAGGGCCAGGTGCGCCTGGCGGGGGAGCCGGTGAACGGGGTGCTGCCCTCGGTGGGCTACATCGCCCAGGGGGATACCCTGCTGCCCTGGCGGACGGTGCTGGACAACGTGGCCCTGGCCATGGAGCTGCGGGGGGTCCCCAAGGCCCAGCGCCGGGAGCGGGCCCGGGCCCTGATGGCGAAGATGGGCTTAGGGGGCTTTGAGGACAACTATCCCCGGGAACTCTCCGGGGGCATGAAGAAGCGGGCGGCCATCGCCCGGGTGCTGGCGGTGGACCCGGCCATCCTGATGATGGACGAGCCCTTCGCCCCCCTGGACGCCCTCACCCGCCAGCGGCTGCAGGATGAGATCCTCACCCTGTGGGAGAGCACCGGCTGCACCATCCTCTATGTGACCCACGACCTGACGGAGGCCATTACCCTGGCCGACCGGGTCCTCCTCCTCTCCCGCCGGCCCGGCCGGGTGGTGGGGGACTATACCATCGACCTGCCCCGGCCCCGCCGGGTGATGGACGTGAAGTTCACCCCCCGGTTCGTGGAGCTGGAAAAAACCATCTGGCAGGCCCTGCGGGAGCAGCTGGCCGAGGAAGGAGGACGGGCATGAAGGAAGGAAACCGGGGCCTTTCCCCCGGCGTGTGGACCGCCCTGGCCCTGGTCATCGCCCTGGGCCTGTGGGAGGCCGCCGCCGCCGCCGGCCACGTCAACGAGTTCTTTTTCAGCAGGCCCAGCCAGCTCTGGCAGGAGTTTCTCACCATGCTCTCCAGCGGGATGCTGGCCAAGCACCTGTCGGTGACCTGTCAGGAGGCCGGCCTGGGCCTCCTCTTCGGCGGGGTGCTGGGCACCCTGGCCGGGCTGGGCCTGGGGATGAGCCCCCGGGTGGGCCGGGCACTGATGCCGGTGATGACCGGCCTGAACGGTCTGCCCAAGCTGGCCCTGGGGCCGCTGTTTATCATCTGGTTCGGCCTGGGGCTGCAGTCCAAGGTCCTCATCTCGGCCCTGATGGTCTTTTTCATCTTTGCCTTCAACCTCTATGCCGGGGTGCGCAGCGTGGACCAGGACCTGATCGGGGCGGTGAAGCTGCTGGGGGGCTCCCGGTGGCAGACCATGGGCAAGGTCATCTGGCCGGCCTGCCTGCCCTGGCTGCTGGCCGGCCTGCGCACCAGCCTGGGGCTGTCCCTGTCCGGGGCCATCGTGGGGGAGTATCTGGGCTCCACCCGGGGCATGGGCTGGCTGCTGTCGGCGGCAGGGGACCTGTTCAACGCCCAGCGGGTGCTGTGCTGCGTGCTTATCCTGGTGGTGATCATCGTCCTGCTGGACGGGATCGTCCGCCTGCTGGAGCGCCGCCTGCTGCGCTGGCGGGGCCCGGCGGCCTGAGAGAATTTTGGTTGTATCCGCTGGAGCGGCTGCAATAGAGCGGGGGGAAACCACCGCGAAACAACAGAAGAAAAGGAGTATCACCATGAAGAAGCTGCTTGCGCTGCTGCTGACCCTGACCTTTGCCTTAGGTCTGCTGGCCGGCTGTGGTCAGACCGAGACCACCTCCTCCGACGGCGAGGAGAGCACACAGACCACCACCGAGCAGGGCGGAGACGCTCAGCTGCAGAAGATCGTCATCACCGAGCAGGTCCGGGGCTATCACTGGGCGCCGGCCTATCTGGCCCAGACCCTGGGCTATTTCGCCGAGGAGGGCCTGGACGCGGAGTTCCAGACCATCAAGGGCGGCGACGCCACCGCCCCCGTTCTCTCCGGGGACGCCCAGTTCTGCCTGAAGGGTATCGAGACCGCCCTCATGGTCAACGAGGCCGGCCAGGGATGTAAGGTCATCGTCTCCACCACCCAGAAGTATCCCTATCAGCTGGTGGGGGCCAGTGAGGAGTATTCCACCATCGAGTCCCTGAAGGGCCAGGTGGTGGCCGGCGGCCAGAGCACCAACAGCGGCCCCTATTCCTTCGCCAAGGCCTGCATCGCCTCTGCCGGTCTGGACCCGGATACCGACGTGAACGTGACCACCATGGCCAGCTCCGGCTATGCCGCGGCCATCGCCAACGGGGAGCTCCAGGCCGCCGTGTCTGCCAACCCCTGGTCGGCCAAGACCCTGGCCGACGGCGGCGGGGTGATCATCGTCGACGGCACCGACGAGCAGGTCATCAAGGAGATCATCGGCTCGGAGAGCTATGAACTCTTCACCGTCATCACCTCCGACGCCCTCATCCAGTCCGACCCCGAGCTGGTGCAGAAGGCGGTCAACGCCATGGCCAAGGCCATGAAGTGGATGGAGAGCGCCACCCCCGAGGAGATTGCCGAAAAGCTGCTGCCCCTCTTTGACGGGGCCGAAGAGGAACTGCTCTATGACGCCCAGTATGACAAGGAGCACGAGGTGGCCAGCTACACCGGCTACCACACCGCCTCCGGCTTCCAGGCAGCCATCAACCTGACCAAGCTGGCCGGCGGCATCACCGGCGATGCCACGGAAGAGCAGATCTATGACGAGAGCTTCCTGGACGACGCCTGGCAGGCCCTGGCCAACCAGCAGTGACCGGCGGGCATACCTGTCCCGCTGCCGGCATAGGCTGAGCCAGGAGGGAGAGACCGTATGGGATGGTTGGAACTGACCCTGCTGGCAGTGGGATTGTCTATGGACGCCTTTGCCGTGTCCATCTGTAAGGGCCTGGCCATGGACCGGGTCACCCTGGGCCGGGCGGCCCTGGTAGGGCTGTGGTTCGGCGGGTTTCAGGGGCTCATGCCCCTGGCCGGGTGGTTTTTGGGCTCCCGGTTTGCCGCCTACATCACCGCCGTGGACCACTGGATCGCCTTCGGCCTGCTGGTCCTCCTGGGCGTGAACATGCTGCGGGAGGCCAGAGGGGGCGAGGCGGAGGAGGCCGACGCCTCCCTGGGGGTGAAGATCATGCTGGCCATGGCCGTGGCCACCAGCATTGACGCTTTGGCCGTGGGGATCACCTTCGCCTTTCTGGAGGTGGCGGTGCTGCCGGCGGTGTGCTTCATCGGCGTGGTCACCTTCCTGCTATCGGCCTTGGGGGTGAAGCTGGGCAGCCTGTGCGGCACCCGCTTCCAGGCCAAGGCGGAGGCGCTGGGGGGGATCATTCTGGTCCTGCTGGGCGTGAAGATTTTGCTGGAGCATCTGGGGGTCCTGTGACCTCCTCCGGGCCGCCTGGGGCGGCGTGTACAAAGGAGAACGCGATGAAACGGATCATATCGGTGCTGCTGGCCCTGGTCCTCAGCCTGTCCCTGGCCGTGCCTGTCTGGGCGGCCCCGGCGGCGGGGGAGGAGGACGCGGCCTGGCAGCTGTATCACATGGGCCTGTTCCAGGGCACGGACACGGATGAGATGGGCTTTCCCGTCTTTTCCCTGGACCACAGCGCCAACCGGGCCCAGGGGGTGACCATGCTGGTGCGCCTGCTGGGCCAGGAGGAGGCCTCGCTGGGGGGGACGTGGGAAACCCCCTTCCAGGACGTGCCCGACTGGGCGGCGCCCTATGTGGGCTATGCCTACGCCAACGGCCTGACCCAGGGCAAGAGCGAGACCGTCTTTGACCCCGACGGCACCCTGCGGGCCCAGGAGTATCTGACCTTCGTGCTGCGGGCGCTGGGGTATGACTCCGAGAGCGACTTTGCCTGGGACAGCCCCTGGACCCTGTCCGACGAGCTGGGGATCACCCAGGGGGAGTACAGCGGGGCGACCACGGACTTTGACCGGGGGGACGTGGCCTGGATCTCCCAAAAGGCCCTGTCTGCCGTACTGAAGGGGACGGAGCAGACCCTGGAGGAGGCCCTGGCCCAGGCCGGCCATGTCTATGAGGCCGGGCGCTGCCTGTGGCGGGAGGAATGTGTCACCAACCGCGAGGACACCATGGTCTTTTCCTTCACCCCCGACGGGGACAGCCCGGAGGAGTATGTCCGCTTCCAGGTGACCCAGGCTGCCGTCAACGGCCTGCCCTGCCAGATCGAGGCCTATGAGACCCCGGAGCAGGTGAAGGAGCAGTGCCGGAAGGTCAGCCAGCGGGAGGACCAGACCGTCACCCTGCCCGACGCCTTTGCCCTGGTCTACCTGACCTTTGACGAGGACAAGGCAGAGGCGGCCGCCACCGAGACGGTGAGCGCAGAGGGGGCCACCTACCCGGTGCTCACCTTCCAGCTGCGCTGTGTGGGCCAGCTGGAAGACGGCACCCAGGTGGAGGAACTGGTGGTCATGGACTACTACATCGACGGCTACGCGGGGGTGTTCTAAGCCCCTGCCCCGGGCCGTTTTTCGCAGACCGCCCCGCTGCCGGGAGAATGCCGGCGGCGGGGCGGTCTGTCCGTCTGTCCCGGCGCGGGCGGGGACAGATGCCGAAAAACTTGTCATCAAAACCAAAAATAGTGTTTGCAAAATGGAAAAAGTGTGCTATAATACCAATAGAGATAGGAAGAAGACATCTTAGCGTATCGGAATCATCCTTCGTTCAGCAACGCAACCGTCAGGTACGAGAAAGGAGCAGCCGTTATGAAGATCCAATTTTCCAACAAGAATATGACCGTCCCCGATCGGGTCTACTCCCATGCGGAGCAGCGGATCAACGAGCTGGACCACCTGTTCCGTGGAGAGCCCGAAGCAGTTGTTGTCTTCAGTGCTGAGGAAGGCAAGCACGTCATTGAGCTGACCATTTTCTCCGGGTCCACCATCTTCCGTGTGGTGGAGAAGACCTCGGACATGCTGGTTTCCATCGATGCCGCCGTCTCCTCCATCCGCCGTCAGCTGAGAGATCACCGCTCCAAGCTGTCCGGCAACATCAACCTGGATGCCTTTGAAAAGGATGCTGACGAACTCATCTTTATCCCCGAGGTGGACCGGTTCGACGAACCCGCCTATCAGGTGGTCCGGTCCAAGGAGTTTGAGTTCGGCCCCATGAGCGTTCAGGAGGCCATCCTGCAGATGAATCTGATTGGCCATTCCTTCTTTGCATTCCGCAATGAGGAGAAGGACAACGCATTCTCCGTGGTCTATCGCCGCAACGACGGCGGCTACGGCATCCTGGTGGACAAGACCTGACGACAACGCCAGCCCTTCTTACGCTGAACCAAAAGTTACCGTACCATAAGAAAAAGCATGCGAACGAGCGCTCCCGGAGTTCCGGGAGCGCTTTTTTGTGCCCGCCCTGAAAGGGAGAGATAAAATGTAAAAAGTGTTTGACATCTTGCGAGAAATATGCTATGGTTAGAGTGTCAAAAGAATTTGACATTCTGAGTTTGTTATAAGGAGGTTCTGTTATGGAATTGCGTGGGACGACGGTTGTGATCGCCATTCTATTCGCGGCCTTTTTGGTGGTTTGCCTGGTGCTCATCCTGCGGATGTTTTTCTATCTGCTCCAGCTGGGGGATGAACGGCGGCAGGCCATTGTGGGCAAGGCCTGTACGTTTTCCTTCAGTGGGACGGTGGGGTATCTGCTCTTTGCCTTCCTGCGGTCGATTTTTAACAAGGAGTCCATCCTCATCAATCCGCTGGTCACCCTCATTGCGGCGGCGGTACTGTTCACCATCAGCCTGGGCTGGTACAAGCGAAAACTGGGGGGCTGACCGTGGAAAATAAGATCCGGGACCTGCGCAAAGCCCTGGGCCTGTCCCAGGACGAACTGGCCAAACGCTGCAAAGTCTCCCGCCAGACCATCAACGCCATCGAGAACAACAAATACGACCCCACCTTAGCCTTAGCCTTCCACCTGGCCCAAGTCTTAGAAACCACCGTCGACAACCTCTTCACCCCATCAATATCTTAACAAAAAAAAGAGGCCGCCTCCGGCGGCCAAAGCGTCGCAGACTTCCGGCCCTCGCAAGGGCCGGAACCAAATCAAATGAATTTTTTCCCCGGCTCCGCCGGGGAAAAAATACTTCTCAGCCGCAAGTGTGAACCCCCGGCCACATCGTGGCCGGGGGTTTGCGCGCAGTCGGCTGCCTCCCCCAATTTTTGAAACCCGGCGGGTTCAAAAATTCATCAGCGTATCGATGGAGTGATGCATGTGGATTGCCATGGCGTGGGCGGCCCCCTCGGCGTCCCGCTTGCGGAAGAAGTCCATGAGCAGGGCGTGGTCCCGCCGGGTGTCCTCCGCCAGCTGCTCCTTGTGCTGGCCCGTGGCAATGGCCGCCTCCACCGCCTGGTTGATCATGGGCAGCAGACGCATCATGAAATCATTGTGGGTGGCCCGGACAATGGCCGTGTGAAAGGACCGGTCCGCCGCCGTCCGGTCCTCTCTTTGGCGGATGCACGCCTCCACCGCCCGCCCGCAGGCCAGGATCTCTTCCATCTCCTCCGCCGTGGCCCGCTGGCAGGCCAGCCGGGCCGCGCTGGGCTCAAAGATCGCCCGCAGCTCAAACAGATCCCGCAGCTCCCCCCGCACCTGGTCCAGGTCGGAAAAGCCATAGTCGTTGACCTGCTCCGCCCGGGCCGTGACATAGGTCCCCTTCCCCCGGCGGACTTCCAGCAACCCCTGGGAGACCAGCACATGCAGGGCCTCCCGCAGGGTGGTGCGGCTGACCCCTAACTCCCGGGACAGGTCAATCTCACTGGGCAGCTTATCCCCCGGGGAGAAGCGGTGCTCTACAGCCAGCATGGTGTACAGCCGGCGGGCGGTTTGCTGGGACAGACTTTTTTTCTCCATAATGGGCTCCTTTTGGGGAAAGGGTGCCTTCCCCCCTTGACATGGATGACTCTATCCTATAATATAAAGTCAGACAATGCAAGAGAGGTCAGACAACTTTCTTGAAAAAATATAAGGAGGACACCCCCTATGCGTTCCGATCAGATCAAAAAAGGGGTGGAGCGGGCCCCCAACCGGTCCCTGCTCTACGCCCTGGGTTATACAGAGGAAGAGCTCAGCCGCCCCCTGGTGGGCGTGGTGAGCTCCTGGAATGAGATCGTCCCCGGCCACATGGACCTGGACAAGATCGTGGAGGCCGTGAAGGACGGCGTCCGGGCTGCCGGCGGCACCCCTGTGGTCTTCCCCGCCATCGCCGTGTGCGACGGCATCGCCATGGGCCATGTGGGCATGAAGTACTCCCTGGTCACCCGGGACCTGATTGCCGACTCCACCGAGGCCATGGTCACCGCCCACCAGTTCGACGGCCTGGTGATGGTGCCCAACTGCGACAAGAACGTGCCCGGCCTGCTCATGGCCGCCGCCCGGCTGAACATCCCCACCATCTTCTGCTCCGGCGGGCCCATGTTGGCCGGCAAGCTCAACGACGGCCGCCGCACCTGTCTCAGCCACATGTTCGAGGCCGTGGGGGCCTACCACGCCGGCACCCTGGACGAGGCCGGGGTGCGGGAGTATGAGGAGAACGCCTGCCCCAGCTGCGGCTCCTGCTCGGGCATGTACACTGCCAACTCCATGAACTGCCTGACGGAAGCCATCGGCATGGCCCTGCCCGGCAACGGCACCATCCCCGCCCCCCTGTCCGCCCGGCGGCGGCTGGCCAAGCACGCGGGGATGCAGATCATGGAGCTGATCAAACGGGACATCAAGCCCCGGGACATCATGACCCCCGCTGCCTTCCACAATGCCGAGACGGTGGACATGGCCCTGGGCTGCTCCACCAACACCATGCTCCACCTGCCCGCCATCGCCCACGAGGCCGGGGTGACCCTGGACCTGGACAAGGCCAATGCCATCTCCGCCCAGACCCCCAACCTGTGCCACCTGGCCCCGGCGGGGGACACCTTCATGGAGGACCTGGACCGGGCCGGCGGCGTGTTCGCGGTGATGAAGGAGCTGACCAAGAAGAACCTGCTGGACACCAGCCTCATCACCTGCACCGGCAAGACCGTGGCAGAGAACCTGGCAAACGTGGAGAACCGGGACCCGGAGATCATCCGGCCTTTGGAGAACCCCTATTCCCAGAGCGGCGGCATCGCCGTGCTCAAGGGCAACCTGGCCCAGGACGGCTGCGTGGTCAAGCAGTCCGCCGTGGCCCCGGAGATGATGGTCCACCGGGGCCCCGCCCGGGTGTACAACTCCGAGGACGAGGCCATTGCCGACATCTATGCCAAGAAGATCAACCCCGGTGACGTGGTGGTCATCCGCTACGAGGGCCCCAAGGGCGGCCCCGGCATGCGGGAGATGCTCAACCCCACCTCTGCCATCTGCGGCATGGGCTTAGGGGAGTCCGTGGCCCTCATCACCGACGGCCGGTTCTCCGGGGCCACCCGCGGCGCCTCCATCGGCCATGTGAGCCCCGAGGCCGCCGCCGGCGGCACCATCGCCCTGGTGGAGGAAGGGGACATGATCGCCATCGACATCCCCAACTGCAAGATCCAGCTGGAGGTCTCCGACGAGGAGCTGGCCAAGCGCCGGGCCGCCTGGGTATGTCCCGAGCCCAAGGTCAAGACCGGGTATCTGGCCCGGTACGCCAAGATGGTCACCTCTGCCGACAAGGGCGCCATCCTGGATTTCTGAGGAAGCGGCAACGCCCATTACCTTCCCCGGCGCGCGGGGAGGCAAACATATATTTTAATAGAGAAGGGAAGCAGCAGCCATGTTAGACATCAAGATCACCAGAACCACCACCCCCAAGGAAAAGCCCACCGGCAAGCTGGGCTTCGGCAAGATTTTTACCGACCACATGTTCGTCATGAACTACACCAAGGGCAAGGGCTGGCACGACCCCCGCATCGTCCCCTATGAGGACATCACCCTCTCTCCCGCCGCCATGGTCTTCCACTATGGCCAGGAGATGTTTGAGGGCCTGAAGGCCTACAAGGGCGAGGACGGGGCCAACTACCTCTTCCGCCCCGACATGAACGCCAAGCGCACCAACGACACCAACGACCGTCTGTGCATCCCCCAGGTCCCCGTGGAGGACTATGTCCAGGCCGTCAAGGCCATCGTCTCCGTGGACCAGGACTGGATCCCCACCGAGCCCGGCACCTCCCTGTACATCCGCCCCTTCATCATCGCCACCGAGCCCTTCCTGGGGGTGGACGTGTCCGAGACCTTCCTGTTCATCATCATCCTCTCCCCCTCCGGGGCTTACTATGAGAGCGGCCTGGAGCCTGTGGGCATCTGGATCGAGGACGACTATGTCCGGGCCGTCCGGGGCGGCATGGGCTATGCCAAGACCGGCGGCAACTACGCCGCCTCCCTGGCCGCCCAGGTGAAGGCCCACGACGACGGCTACTCCCAGGTGCTGTGGCTGGACGGCGTGGAGCGCAAGTACATTGAGGAAGTGGGCGCCATGAACATCTTCTTCAAGATCGACGGCAAGGTGATCACCCCCATGCTCAACGGCTCCATCCTCCCCGGCATCACCCGCAACTCCGTCCTGCAGATCTGCCGGGACTGGGGCCTGCCCACCGAGGAGCGGAAGATCTCCGTGGACGAGCTCATCCAGGCCCAGAAGGAGGGCAAGCTGGAGGAGGTCTTCGGCACCGGCACCGCGGCAGTGATCTCCCCCGTGGGCAAGCTGCGCTATAAGGATGACGTAATGATCATCGGCGACGGCAAGATCGGCGAGCTGAGCCAGAAGCTCTACGACACCGTCACCGGCATCCAGCTGGGCAAGCTGGAAGACAAGTTCGGCTGGCGGGTGAAGGTGGACTGAGCCCACACAAGAGAAATACAACCCAATTTGGCCGCCTGCGGGCGGCCAAATTGCTATGGGACAACGGGGAAGGAGAACGACAATGGATCAACTGGTATCCCGGCTGCTGCTCTACGGCGACCTGGGCAAGGACAGCATTTTGGCAAAACTGGCAGAGACCTTTCAGGAGTGGAAGGGGAGCGCCGCCCCCCGGCAGACCCTGGTGCGGCAGATCTATGACCAGGTCAAGCGCCTGCTGGACCTGGCCACCGACTATGGCTTTGACGAAAACCTGTGGCAGAACTACCTGACCTTTCTGCTCATGACCAACGAGAACTCCTTCAGCCTCATCACCGAGCGGGTGGGAGAGCTGGAGGGAACGGTGAACCACTTTGCCAAAAGTGATTTCGGGGTCTTCCGGGCCCTGTTCCACTATGACTTCGGCCCCATCGAGGCCGACCTGGGCATCGACTGCTTTACCACCCTGTGCCACTACACCTCCATCTATAAGCATGAGCGGCGGTACAACAAGAATGTCAGCGAAAAGGTCCGGGACCTGAGCCGCCGGCTGGCGGCGGCCGAGGACGACGAGACCTTCTTCCAGCTGGTCACCGGCCATTACCGCCAGTACGGCGTGGGCCTCATCGGCCTGAACAAGGCCTTCCGCATCAAATCCGGGCCCGAGGGGGTCTCCCTCATCCCCATCTACAACACCGACAAGGTGATGCTCCGGGACCTGGTGGGCTATGACAGCCAGAAGGAACAGCTGCGGGGGAACACCGAGGCCTTCCTGGCCGGGCGGAGCACCAACAACGTGCTGCTCTACGGCGACGCGGGCACGGGCAAGTCCTCCAGCGTCAAGGCCCTCATCAACGAGTACTACGACCAGGGCCTGCGGATGATCGAGATTTACAAGCACCAGTTCCGGGACCTGTCGGCGGTGATCGCCATGGTGAAGAACCGCAACTACCGCTTCATCATCTTCATCGACGACCTCTCCTTTGAGGAGAACGAGGTGGAGTACAAGTTCCTCAAGGCGGTCATCGAGGGGGGCGTGGAGACCAAGCCCGACAACATCCTCCTCTACGCCACCTCCAACCGCCGCAACCTCATCCGGGAGACCTGGAAGGACCGGGCGGACATGGAGCACGAGAACGACGTGCACCACTCGGACACGTTGGAGGAAAAGCTCTCCCTGTCCGCCCGCTTCGGGGTGCGCATAAACTACTCCATCCCCAACCAGAACCAGTTCAAGGAGATCGTCCTCTCCCTGGCCCAGCGCCAGGGGCTGGAGATCCCCGAGGATATCCTGCTGGCCGAGGCCAACAAGTGGGAGCTGCGCCACGGCGGGGTCTCTGGGCGCACGGCCCAGCAGTTCATCAACTACATGGCGGGCACCCGGACCAATGGGGAGGAGTAAACCATGGAGATCGTAAAAGGGGTTTACCAGATCCGGACAGACTTTCAGGTGACCCCGGAGGTCCGGCGCTATGCCTTCTGCTACCTCATCGTGGGGGAGGATTGCTGGCTGGTGGACAGCGGGGTGACTGGCAGTGACGAGGCCATTCTGCAAACCATGGCGGACCTGGGAAAGGAGCCCCACCAGCTGCGGGGCCTCTTTCTCACCCACGCCCACCCGGACCATGTGGGGGGCGGGGCGGCCCTGCGCCGGCGCACCGGCTGTACGGTCTACGCCAGCGCCGGGGAGAGCCCGTGGATCGAAAATTTGAAGCTGCAAAAGGAAAAGCGGCCCATCCCCAATTTTGACACCCTGGCGGCGGAGAGTGTTCCCGTGGACCGGCTGCTGAAAGGGGGAGATACCCTCTCCCTGGAGCCCGGCCTGACCTTAGAGGTCATCGCCACCCCGGGCCACTCGGCGGACGGCCTGTCCTTCCGCCTGGTGGAACAAGGGGTGGTCTTCACCGGGGACGCCATCCCGGCGCCGGGGGACGTGCCCGTTTATGAGGACTGGCAGGCCAGCCTGCACAGTCTGGAGACCTTGCGGAAGGCGGAGGCAGATTGGTTCTGCCCGGCCTGGGACAAGGCCTATACCCGCCAGGAGGCCCTGGCGGTGATCGCCCAGGGGGAGGCCCTCATCGGCGGCATCCAGCGGATGGTAAAGGACCTGGCAGCAGGCCAGCCCGAGCTGGATAAGCTGGTGGACGCGGTCTGCACCCGCCTGGGCCGGCCCCAGCTGCGGGAGCATCCCCTGTTCCGGCGGACGGTGGCCGGCCACCGGAAGAAGGACTGAGAGGAGGGGAAGGCCGTGGAACGGCTGCTGCTGCTGGAAGACGATCTGGCCCTGGGAGAGGGGGTCCGCCTGGCCCTGCAAAGCCCGGAGCGGCCGGTGACCCTCTGCCGGGACCTGGCCCAGGCCCGGCAGGCCCTGGCCGGGGGCGGACCCTTTGCCCTGGCCATTCTGGACATAAACCTCCCCGATGGCAGCGGCCTGTCCCTGCTGGCAGAGCTGCGGGGGCGGGTGCCGGTGATCCTGCTCACCGCCAACGACCTGGAGACCGACATCGTCACCGGCCTGGAGCTGGGGGCGGAGGATTATATTACAAAACCCTTCTCCCTGGCGGTGCTGCGGGCGCGGGTCAATGCCCAGCTGCGGCGGCAGGCCGGCGGGGGTGGTGAAGTGGTAGAGGTGGGGGAGTTTGTCTTTGATTTTGCCCGCATGGAGTACCGCAAGGGCGGACGGCTTGTTGAACTGAGCAAGACCGAGCAGAAACTGCTGAGGCTTTTGGTTCAGAACCGGGGCGTCACCCTCACCCGTGCGGACCTGGTGGACCGGGTGTGGACCGACGGGGCGGCCTATGTGGACGAGAATGCCCTGTCGGTGACCGTCAAGCGCCTGCGGGACAAGCTGGAGGACACCCCCTCCAAACCGAAGTATCTAAAGACGGTCTACGGCGTGGGCTATACCTGGGCGGTGAAGTGAGATGGGACAGATGATTTTCTGGTGTCTCCTGGCCGCCGCCCTGGGAGCCCTGGCCGGGGGACTGTGGTTCCGCCACCGGGAGAAGGGGACCCTTCGCACCCTGGATGCCATGCTGGAGGCCGCCCAGCGGGGGGACTATGTGCCCGGGGAACTGGACGAAAGCCTCCTGTCGGCAGTGGAGCACCGGATGGCGGACTACCTGGACGCCTCCACGGTCTCCGCGCGAAACCTGCGGCAGGAAAAGGAGACCATCAAGACCCTCATCGGGGACATCTCCCACCAGACCAAGACCCCCATCGCCAACCTCCTCCTGTACGCCCAGCTGTTCACGGAGCAGCCCCTGTCCCCGGAGGGGCGGGCCTGTGCCCAGGCCCTGGAGACCCAGGCGGAAAAGCTGAAAACCCTCATCGAAGCTTTGGTCAAAACCTCACGTCTGGAAACCGGCGTGCTGGCCATGCAGCCCGTCCAGGCCCCGCTGGCCCCTATGCTGGCGGAGGCGGTGGCCCAGCTGGCCCCCAGGGCAGAGGAGAAGGGGATTGCCCTTACCCTCCAGCCCACCCAGGAGGAAGCCCACTTCGACCCCAAGTGGACGGCGGAAGCTGTGTGCAACCTGCTGGACAACGGGGTGAAATACACCCCCGCCGGGGGAACCGTCACCCTGTCGGTGACGGCCTATGAGCTCTTCTGCCGCATCGACGTGGCGGACACGGGGCCGGGGGTGGCGGAGGAGGACAAGGAAAAGGTTTTCCAGCGTTTTTACCGGGCCCCGGCGGTCCGGGACCAGGAGGGGGTGGGCATTGGCCTGTACCTGGTGCGGCAGATCGCGGCGGGGCAGGGCGGGTATGTGAAGGTGTCCTCCCGGCCGGGGGAGGGGAGCACCTTTTCTCTCTTCCTTCCCCGGGGGTGAGGGGCCGAAAGCCCCTTGCTGCGCGGCAGCCCCCTCGCCTTCCCCTCGGGTAAACACTGATTTAATTTTTTGAGAGATTGCGGTAAAATAGGGAAGAGAGGTGAAGGAAATGGAAAAGCAAATC